>NZ_JBJGYT010000039.1:0-37525 GCF_054050135.1 Geodermatophilus sp. SYSU D00705
CGACGGGGGGGTGGGGGGCCCGGACGACCACGCGCGCCCGGCCCCCCCCCCCGCCCCCCCCCCCCCCCCCCCGCGGGCCCCCCCCCGGCACGTAGGGGACGACGGCGGTGGCGAGGGCCGCGGCGACCGCCGAGTGGCCGGAGACGAAACCCAGCCCGCCGACCGGGCCCTCCGGGAAGTGGGCGTCGAGGGGGAACCCGCTCGGGCGCTCCCGCTGCACCACGCTCTTCACCAGGTCGGCGGCGAGGTAGGCCAGGACACCGGAGATCAGCATGTCCCGGGCCATCCGCACCCTGCGGGTCAGCGCGGCGATCGCGGCGAGCACCGGCACCGCCACGACGTTGCCGAGCTGCATGACCGCCCACACGACCGGGAAGATCTCGGGGGGCAGGTCGTTGACGACCTGGAACAGGTTGCGCTCGAACACCGGCAGCCGGCCGCGCTGGGCGATGAGCAGGCCCAGGCCCAGCACGGCGAACCCGAGCACGACGCGCACCAGGTCGCCGGAGTGCCGCTGGACCGGGCGGCGGGCGGTGCGCGGCGGCCGCACCGCCGCCGCGCCCGGCGGCGCGACGCGGGAGGTCATGGCCCGGCCCGGACCCCGGCGCCCCCCTGCCGCGGGACGGGCGCCGCCGACCGGCGTCGTGCCATGCCGATCCCTCCTCGACCGCGCCGTCCCCGACCGCCGGCTGCCAGCATGCCCGGCCGCGGGGGGCCGTGGGGAGGGTGCCGGCGGGCCGCGCGGGCAGCAGGGACCTCCGGCACCGTCGGGACGACGACGGAGGGTGGTGTCGGCGCGACCGGCCCCGGCCCAGGCTGGGCGGCGTCCGCCGACGGCCGGCGCACCACGCGCAGCCGGGGCGGGCGGAGCGGAGGTCCTCCCGGTGACCGAGCAGCAGACGCCCTACCCGGTGCGGGTCGACGCGCGGGTGGACCCGCCGCTGTCGCGCTGGCTGTGGCTGGTCAAGTGGTTCCTGCTGATCCCGCACGCCGTCGTCCTGGCGTTCCTGTGGGTGGCCTTCGTCGTCCTGACCACGGTCGCCTGGTTCGCCATCCTGATCACCGGCCGCTACCCCCGGGCGCTGTTCGACTTCGACGTCGGGGTGCTGCGGTGGTCGTGGCGCGTGCACTACTACGGCTACGCGGGGCTGGGCACCGACCGGTACCCGCCGTTCACCCTCGCCGACGTCCCCGACTACCCGGCCCGGCTGGACGTGCCCTACCCCGAGCGGCTCTCCCGCGGGCTGGTGCTGGTGAAGTCCTGGCTGCTGGCGCTGCCGCACTGGCTGGTGCTGGCGCTGTTCGTCGGGGGTGGCCTCTGGCTCACCGGGCAGGACGGGTGGGAGGACTCCGGCTGGGCCGGTGGCGGCCTGGTCGGGCTGCTGGTGCTGGTCGCCGCGGTCGTGCTGCTGTTCACCGGCCGCTACCCGCAGCCGCTGTACGACTTCGTGCTCGGCATGGACCGCTGGGTGCTGCGGGTCGCCGCCTACGCGGCCCTGATGACCGACCGCTACCCGCCGTTCCGGCTCGACATGGGTGGCGCCGACCCCGCCACCGCGGCGGCCGGGCCGCTCCCGCCGCTCCCGCAGGGGCCGGCCCGCGCGGTGCCGGGCGGCTGGAGCGCCGGCCGCGTCGTCGCCCTCGTGGTGGGCGTGCTGCTGATGCTGGTGTCGACCGGCCTCCTGGCCGGGGGCACCGGCCTGGCGGTGGCCGACACCACGCAGCGCGAGGACGGCTACCTGTCGACGCCGACCGCCGAGCTCACCACGTCCCGGTACGCGCTGGTGACCGGCTCGATCACCCTCGACGTCGCGGGGGACGAGTGGCTGGTCGACGACGTGCTCGGCGACGCGCGCCTGCAGGTCACCCCGGCCGACCCGGCGGTGGCGGTCTTCGTCGGCGTGGCCCGCACCGGTGACGCCACGCGGTACCTGTCGGGTGTGGGGCACCGGCGGATCGACGACCTCGGCTCCGACGGCGGCCGCGTGCGGGGCGTGGACGTCGCCGGCGGCGCACCGCAGAGCGCGCCCGGTGCCCTCGACATCTGGGAGGTCCAGGTGCAGGGCACGGGGACGCAGACCCTCGAATGGACGCCGTCCGACGGCAACTGGACCGTGGTGGTCATGCGGGCCGACGGCACCGCCGGGGTGGACGTCGAGGCGCGGGCCGGCGTCACCGCTCCCGCCCTGCCGTGGCTGTGGGGCGGCCTGCTGATCGTGGGCGCCGTCCTCCTGGTGGGCGGTGCGGTGCTCGTCGCGCTCGCGGTGCACCGCGCGTCGTCGTCCCCGGGGCCCGGCGGTGTGCCCGCGCAGCCGGTCCCGCCGCCCGGGCCGTCCGTGGCCCCGCCCGGACCGCCGCCCGCGCCGCCGGCGCCGCGCACCGCCCCGGTCACGGACCAGCCGGTGCGCGACCCCGGGCCCGCGGGCTGACCCGCCGCCGTCGGCTGCGATCCTGCGGCGCCGCGCGCGAAGGTCTGTCGCCGCGGCGCCGGAGACGGCACGGTGGGCGCCGTGGTCCCCAGGTGCGAGGGGCGGCCGGACGCAGCAGATCGAGGTCTTCCCATGGTGGTCCACGAGCGGAGCCGGGCCACGGCGCGGGATCCGGGGGAGGCGTTCGCCGCGCTCACCCGGTTGCGTGTCGCCACCCAGCCGCTCGCCGAGACCCTCGGCCGGATCGCCGAGCTGGCGACGGCGGTGCTGCCCGGCCCGGTGGAGGCGGCGGTGGCCCTGCAGGGTGCCGGGCACGACGTCGTCCGCGGGGCGACCGCACCGCTGGCGGCCGCGCTGGACGGCTGGCTGCACGCCGCGGGCCGCAACCGGCGCGCGGGCGGCGCGCCGGTGCTCATCCCGGACACCGCCCGCGACCCGGCGCTGCGGGAGTTCGCCGCCCACGGGGTCACCAGCGTCCTGTCGGTCGGGCTGACCGTGGAGGGGCGCACCGTCGGGTCGCTGACCGTCGTGCGCACCGGCGGCGGCCCGTTCGACGTCGCGGCGGTGGAGCTGGCCCGGGCGTTCGCCGCGGTCGCCGCCGGGGCGGTGGCCCGCGCCGGTGAGCACGCGACGGCGGCGGAGACGGCGCGGACGCTGCGCCTGGCGATGGAGTCCCGGGCGGTCATCGAGCAGGCCAAGGGCGTGCTGATGGGGCGGCACCACTGCTCGGCGGAGGAGGCGTTCCGGCTGCTGTCCACCGAGTCGCAGCGCACCAACCGCAAGCTGCGCGACCTCGCCGCGGACCTGGTGGGCGCCGTGCAGCGGCGGCCGGCCCGGCCGCGGGGAGCCGCCGTCCCGGGGCGCGGGCCGGGCTAGTGCCGGACGGCGCGTTTGTGCTGGTGGTGCACGGCGCACCAGGCTGAGGGGGATCCCGATCGCGCCCGGAGGCAGCATGGACACCAGCCTGGACATCACGGCGACCCCGGAGTGGGCCGCTCTGGCCGAGCACCACCGCGCCCTCGCCGGCCGGCACCTGCGAGAGCTGTTCGCCGAGGACCCCGACCGCGGACGGCGGCTGACCGCCCGCGCCGGCGACCTGTACCTCGACTGGTCCAAGCACCGGGTGACCGACGAGACGCTGCGGCTGCTGGTCGCCCTCGCCGAGCGGGCCGGCCTGCGGGAGCGGATCGACGCCATGTTCCGGGGTGAGCACGTCAACCCCACCGAGGACCGCGCCGTCCTGCACGTGGCGCTGCGGGCGCCGGCCGGTGCCCCGCTCACCGTCGACGGGCAGGACGTGACCGGCGACGTGCACGCGGTGCTGGGGCGGATGCGCTCCTTCGCGCAGCGGGTGCGCTCGGGGGAGTGGGTGGGGCACACCGGGCGGCCGATCCGGGCGGTGGTCAACATCGGCATCGGCGGCTCCGACCTCGGCCCGGCGATGGCCTACACGGCCCTGCGCGCCTACAGCGACCGCGACCTGACCGCGCGGTTCGTCTCCAACATCGACCCGACCGACTTCGCCGAGGCCACCCGCGACCTCGACCCGGCCGAGACGCTGTTCGTCGTCTCGTCGAAGACGTTCACCACGCTGGAGACGCTGACCAACGCCACCGTCGCCCGCGACTGGCTGCTGCGCGGGCTGGGCGGCGACGAGTCCGCGGTCGCGAAGCACTTCGCGGCGGTGTCGACCAACACCGAGGCGGTGCGCGAGTTCGGCATCGACCCGCAGAACATGTTCGAGTTCTGGGACTGGGTGGGTGGCCGGTACTCCTTCACCTCGGCCATCGGCCTGTCGCTCATGGTGGCCATCGGCCCCGACACCTACGACGAGATGCTCGCCGGGTTCGCCACCATCGACGAGCACTTCCGCACCGCGCCGTTCGAGGCGAACCTGCCGGTGCTCCAGGGCCTGCTGAACGTCTGGTACACCGACTTCTTCGGCGCCCAGACCCACGCCGTGCTGCCCTACAGCCAGTACCTGTCGCGGCTGCCGGCCTACCTGCAGCAACTGACGATGGAGAGCAACGGCAAGTCGGTGCGGTGGGACGGGCAGCCGGTGACGACGGCGACCGGCGAGGTCTACTGGGGCGAGCCGGGCACCAACGGCCAGCACGCCTTCCACCAGCTGCTGCACCAGGGGACGTCGCTGGTGCCGGCGGACTTCATCGGCTTCGGCGAGCCCAACCACGACATCGGCGAGATGCACGACCTGCTGATGGCCAACATGTTCGCCCAGTCGGCGGCGCTGGCCTTCGGGAAGACCGCCGAGGAGGTCGCCGCCGACGGGACGCCGGCCGAGCTGGTGCCGCACAAGGTCATGCCCGGCAACCGGCCGTCGACGACGATCCTCGCGCCGAGGCTGACGCCGTCCACGCTCGGGCAGCTGGTGGCCCTCTACGAGCACACGGTCATGACCCAGGGCGTCGTGTGGCAGAT
Source organism: Geodermatophilus sp. SYSU D00705 (assembly GCF_054050135.1). Classification (NCBI taxonomy): domain Bacteria; kingdom Bacillati; phylum Actinomycetota; class Actinomycetes; order Geodermatophilales; family Geodermatophilaceae; genus Geodermatophilus; species Geodermatophilus sp. SYSU D00705. The sequence goes on from NZ_JBJGYT010000039.1 coordinate 4,869, forward strand.
CGACTCGTTCGACCAGTGGGGCGTCGAGCTGGGCAAGGTGATGGCCCGCGAGCTGGCCCCGGCCCTGACCGCCGCGCAGGCGCCGCAGCTGGACCAGGACGCCTCGACCTCCGCCCTCGTCGCGCACTACCGGCAGCTGCGCGGCCGCCGCGTGTGAACCGGCCCGGCGTCAGCCGAGGTCGGCGGCCACCATCGGGACGAGGGTGAGGTGCGGCTTGTTCTGCTCGAGCACCCGCAGCGACCACTTGTCGGTGAACAGCGCCAGCAGCTGCCCGTCGGGGCGCGCCAGCACCTCGGCGTTGCGGTGGGCGGCGAGCTCGGCGGCCGACTCCGCGTCGGTGATCCGCGCCAGGTTGTAGGGCAGCGGCTCGAGCGAGATCCGGGCGCCGAACTCGTGCTCCATCCGGTGGCCGGCCACCTCGAACTGCATGGGCCCGACGACGGCGAAGACGGGGGCGCCGTCCCCGCGCCGTTCGGAGACCAGCACCTGGACGACGCCCTCGCCGGCCAGCGTCTCGATGCCCTTGCGGAACTGCTTGTACCGGCTGGTGTCGGCCACCCGGGCGACCGCGAAGTGCTCGGGCGCGAACGTCGTCACCGGCGGGTAGGTGACCGGCCGGCCGGCGTGGAGGGTGTCGCCGACGCCGAGCGCCGCGGCGTTGACCAGGCCGACGACGTCCCCGGGATAGGCGGTCTCGATGGTCTCCCGGTCGCGGCCGAAGACCTGCTGGGCGTACTTGGTGGCGAACGGCCGGCCGGTGCGCGCGTTGGTGACGACCATGCCGCGCTCGAAGACCCCGGAGCAGACCCGGATGTAGGCCAGCCGGTCGCGGTGGCCGGTGTCCATGCCGGCCTGCACCTTGAAGACGAAGGCGCTGAACGGGGCGTCGAGCGGGTACGGCTCGCCGTCGGCGTCGGGGCGCGCGGTGGGCGCCGGGGCGAGGTCGACGAGGACGTCGAGCAGCTGGCCGACGCCGAAGTTGGAGACGGCGGAGGCGAACAGCACCGGCGTCGTGGCCCCGGCCAGGAACAGCTCCTGGTCGTGCTCGGCGCCGGTCTCGGCGAGCAGGTCGGACTCCTCGACCGCCTGCTGCCAGGCGTCCCCCTCGCGGGCGGCCGCCGCGGCGGCGGGGAAGACCTGCTCGGGGGCGACGGTGGCGCCGCCCGCGGTGCGGGTGAAGTGCCGGTAGGTGCCGTCGCGCCGGTCGAGGACGCCGCGGAAGTCGCCGGCGATGCCCACCGGCCAGGTCAGCGGCGTGGGGGTGAGGCCGGTGCGCTCGGTGATCTCGTCCATCAGCGCGAGCGCGTCCATGCCCGGCCGGTCCCACTTGTTGACCACGGTGATCACCGGGATGCCGCGGTGCTTGCAGACGGCGAACAGCTTCATCGTCTGCGCCTCCAGGCCCTTGGCGGCGTCGACGAGCATCACCGCGGCGTCGACCGCGGTCAGCACCCGGTAGGTGTCCTCGGAGAAGTCCGCGTGGCCGGGGGTGTCCAGCAGGTTCACCACGCAGTCGCGGTAGGCGAACTGCAGCGCCGCGGAGGTGATCGAGATGCCGCGGTCGCGCTCCATGTCCATCCAGTCGGACACGGTGCCGCGCCGGCCGGCCTTGCCGTGCACCGCGCCGGCCGAGCCGATCACGCGGGCGTGCAGGGCCAGGGCCTCGGTGAGCGTCGACTTCCCGGCGTCCGGGTGGCTGATCACCGCGAACGTCCGCCGCCGCGCGACCTCCCCGACGATCCGGTCGTCCGCCGGGCGTGCGCCGGCGGTGGCCATGGGGGACGAGCTCACGGGGGGACTCCTGGGTACGTGGGGCGGGCGGGGCCGCCGTTCCCGGACCGCTGGGCTGCGGAGACCGCGTGCGGTTCCGGGGCGCCCCTCCCTCCGACGTTACGGCACGCAGGGGTGCCGGGGGCGCGCCGTGCCGGTCACCTCCGTCACGCGGTGGTGCCGGCGCCCGGGGTGTCGGTCAGCGGAGTTCCTCGACCAGTCCGATGACGACGCCCGCGGGGCCGCGGACGTAGCAGTACCGGTAGGCGTCCCCGTACTGCGCCACCTCCCCCACGAGTTCGGCGCCGTGTGGGCGCAGGCGGGCGAGGACGTCGTCGACGGCGTCGACGGCGAACGTGAGGCGGGGGATGCCCGGGGTGTCGATCGGCGCCCACGGAGCACCGCTGGTGGCCGTCGGCGCGGAGAACGTCGACAGCTCGACCCGGCCGCGGCCGTCCGGGGTCCGCAGGAAGGCGAGGTCCGCCCGGACGCCGTCCAGCCCGACGAGCTGGTCCACCCACGTCCTCTCGACCGCGGTCTCGCCCTCCAGTTCCAGGCCCAGGTCGACGAAGAACCCGATGGCCGCGGCGAGGTCCTCGACCACGACGCCGGCGTGGTCCATCCGGTAGACCGTCATGCCCCCGCAACGTAGGGGAACGAGGACCTCAGCCGGACTCACCCGCGCCCGAGCTCGGCGAAGGTGTCGGCCACCCAGTCGGCGACGAACGTGCTCACGTACGGCAGGTGGTCCAGCCCGATGTGCTCGGTCGCGCCCTCCTCGGGGGTGAACACCCGCAGCTCGCGCTTGGGCGAGTTCACCGCCTGGTCGTACGAGCGGTGCGCGTACTCCAGCGGGATCTGCCGGTCGTTGGCGCCGTGAGCGATGAGGAAGGGCACGGTGATGTTCTCGACCACGCCGTCGAGGTGGACGTCGTCGGCGAACTCGATGAACCGCTGCAGGTCCTCGTGCCCCCACACCCACAGCACGTGCTCCCAGTAGTGGGGGACCGGCCGCTCGCCCTCGCGCTCCAGCCGCCGGCGCTGCACCGCGCCCCAGTCGTGGTTGGCGCCCCAGGCCACGCACAGGGCGAACCGCTTCTCGAACGCGGCCGCGCGCGGGGCGTAGTAGCCGCCCAGCGACCAGCCGACGATGCCGATCCGCGCGGCGTCGACGTCGGGCCGCTGCTCCAGCCAGTCGACGGCCGCGCCGGCCCAGGCCTCGGTGTCGATGCGGGCGGTCAGCCCCTGCAGCCGCAGCGCCTCACCGGTGCCGGGCTGGTCGAGCATCAGGCAGGAGATGCCGCGGGCGGCGAGCTCGGCCCAGTGGTCCGAGGAGTACATGTGCTCCTTGGTCGAGTCCAGCCCGTTGACCAGCACGATCACCGGGGCGGGCCCGTCGTCGGTGGCCGGCGCCGCACTGAAGTAGGCCGGCAGCGTCGTCCCCTCGTAGGGGATCTCGACGCGGGAGACGCGGGGGCTGTGCAGCTCGAAGGCCTTCTGCGCCAGCTCCAGCAGCCGCCGGTAGGTCGGGATCCGGTTCGGGTCGGAGTGCGCGAGCATCCGCTCGGCCTGGGCCAGGTAGTTGCTCGCGCGGGAGTAGAGCTGGCCGGCGGTACGGGTGTGGCCGGCCTTCTCGGCGTCCTCGGCCTGGCCGACGAGCTGGTCGGTCAGCGCCGTCCAGGCCCGGAGGAAGTCCGGGGTGCCGGCGTCCTCCCCGGCGTTCGCGGCGTCCTTGATCGGCCGGCAGGCGCGGTCGACCTCGTCGATCAGCCCGCCGGAGTTCAGCGTCGCGACGACGCTGAGGTTCCAGGTGTAGGGGCCGGTGGGGAAGTACTCGAACACGGTGGGGTTCCTCTCGGGTGGTTCAGGAGGCGGCGCGGACGGCGTCGCTGATGCTCTTCACGCCGCCGTGGGCGGTCATCCCGCCGTCGACGGGGATCTCGGCCCCGGTGATGAAGGAGGCCTCCTCGCTGAGGAGGAAGGCCACCAGCGGGGCGACCTCGTCGACGGTGCCGGTGCGGCCGAGCGGTGTCTCGGCGACGTTGGCGGCGCGGAACTCCGCGGCCGCCGACGCGGTCATCGGCGTCTCGATGTAGCCGGGGTGCACGGTGTTGACCCGGATGCCGTGCGGGCCGAGCTCCAGGCACGCGGCCTTGGCCAGGCCGCGCAGCGCCCACTTCGACGCGGTGTAGGCGACCGGGAAGTGGCCGGTCAGCGCGGCGACCGAGCCGACGACGACGACCGACCCGCCGGCGGTCATCAGCGGGGTGAGCGCCTGGATGCCCAGCAGGGTGCCGGTGACGTTGACGTCGGCGACGCGGGTGAGGTCGGCCGGGTCGAGGTCGGCCAGCCGGGCCCGCCAGGTGACCCCGGCGTTGGCGACCAGCCCGTCGACGACGCCGTACCGGGCCCGCAGGTCGTCGGCCAGTGCGGCCCAGCCGTCGGCGTCCGTGACGTCGAGCTGCCGGTACTCCACGCCCGGCAGTTCCTCGGCCGGCTCCGGGGTGCGGTCGCAGCCGACCACCGTCGCGCCCTCGGCCGCGAGCAGCCGCGCCTCGGCCGCGCCCTGTCCCTGGCCGGCGCCCGTGACGACGACGACCTCGCCCCGCAGCCTCATGCGGGTCGCTTGCGCAGCCGTGGCCGCGGCCGGGCCGGGCGGACCGGGGGCAGCTCGCGGCCCTCGACGACGCGGTTGCGGAGGGTGCCGATGCCCTCGACGGTCATCTCCACGACGTCGCCGGGGCGCAGCGGGGGCGGGGTCTGCTCGCCGCGGCGGCCCCACAGCTCGGCCAGGCAGCCGCCGTTGCCGCAGGTCCCCGAGCCCAGCACGTCGCCGGCGCGGACCTCGGTGCCGCGGGAGGCGTAGGAGATGAGCTCCTCGAACAGCCAGCCCATGTTGCTCAACAGGTCCTGGCCGACCTCCTCGCCGTTGACCGAGACCCGCATGTCCAGGGCGAGGAAGCCCTCGTCGTCCCGGTAGGCCTCCAGCTCGTCGGCGGTGACCAGCCAGGGGCCGAGGGTGGTCGCGGAGTCCTTGCCCTTGGCCGGGCCGAGCTTGACCGCCATCTCCCGGAACTGCAGGTCGCGGGCGGACCAGTCGTTGAGCACGGTGTAGCCGAAGACGTGCTCGCGGGCCTGCTCCGGCGTCAGCGACGAGCCGTCCCGGCCGACGACGACGGCCACCTCGAGCTCGAAGTCGAAGCGCTGGGAGCCGGGCGGGACCGGCACGTCGTCGTGGGCCCCGACGAGCGCGTACGGGTTGGTGAAGTAGAACGTCGGCGCCTGGTACCACTCCGGCGCGACCGCCTCACCGCTGGGCGCGACCATCCCCTCGACGTGTTCCTCGAACGCGACGAAGTCGCGCACCGTCGGCGCCGCCAGCGGCGGCAGCAGCCGGACGTCTCCGATCGGCACGGCCGGCCGGTCCAGGGCGAGCGCGCCGAGGTCGAGCGCGGCGGGGAGCCCCGCGCGGACGAGGTCGAGCACCGTCGTCCGCGCGGGGAGCTCGTGCAGGCCGGCGTCACTCACGACGCCGGCGCGGACCGCGCCGTCCGCCTCCCAGGTGGCGAACCGCATCAGACCGGCGGGGCCACGAACAGGCCCTTGTCCGGGTCGTTGAACGACTTCGCGGCGACGAACTCGTTCATGGCGTTGGCGGTGCCCCACTGGTCGGAGACTTCCGGCCGGGTGAAGTCGTAGACGTGTGGGTGCCAGGTGTCCTCGTCGAGGACCTCCAGCTCGGTCGTGTACTCGACGGTGTTGCCGTGCGGGTCGAGGAAGTAGGAGAAGGTGTTGTTGCCGGCCAGGTGCCGGCCGGGGCCCCAGATCTTCTCCACGCCCGCGCGCAGCAGCCGGCCGGTGCCGCGCATGTACTCGTCGATGCCGCGCAGCTCGAAGCTGGCGTGGTGCAGCGAGGGGTGCGGGCCGCGGGCGATCGCCATCGAGTGGTGCCAGGCGTTGGTGCGCAGGAACCACATCATGCTGCCCATCCGCGGGTGCATGAGGGTGTCCGACAGGGAGAAGCCCAGGTGCCTGTCGTAGAAGGCGACGGTGCCCTCGGGGTCGGCGGAGTTGACCACCACGTGCGACAGCCGCACCGGGATCGACTCACCCGCCTCGACCGGGCGGTGCTGCCGCACGGCGACGTCCGAGCTGACCTCGACGGTGCGGCCCTCGTTGTCGAAGAACCGGAAGCCGTAGCCGCCGCCGGGGGTCTGCAGGGTGCCGGGCTCGGTCACCAGCTGCACGCCGTCGGCGGCCAGCCGCCCGGCGAGGGTGTCGACGTCGGCGGCGTCCTTCGCGCCGAAGGAGATGAGGTCGATCCGCTTGTCGGCGGACTCCCGCAGCCGGACGACGTACTGCTCGGGGCTGCCCTCGGCGGCGAGGAAGGTGAGGCCGGAGTCGGTGTGCTCCTCCTTCAGGCCCCAGGTGTCGGTGAAGAACCGGCGTTGGACGGCGAGGTCGGGCACGGCCAGGTCGACGTGCCGCAGGTGGGTGATCAGGCGCTGGGGCATGGTGGTGTCACTTTCTTCCGATCATGACGGCCCTCCTGCAGGGGCCCGGCGCGAGCTCGCGAGCGCTGGGGGCAGGAGGGTCCTCTTGTCAGGCGGGCTGGCTGGTCAGCTGGGCGATGCGGCGCATCACGCCGGGGACGTCGCCCTGGACGTGGTCGAGCTGCCACTGGGCGACCTGGTTGGAGGCCTCGACGACGGTGCTGGCGCGCTCGAACCGGCGGGCGGTGAAGGCGTCCCACAGCGCGTCGTCGACGGCGTCGCGGGTGAGCAGCAGGTCGGTGAGTGCGTAGGCGTCCTCGAGTGCCTGCGCGCCACCCTGGGCGACGGTGGGCGGGCAGGTGTGCGCGGCGTCGCCGACGAGCACGACCCGGCCGCGGTTCCACGGGGCGGGCAGGACGTGGGTCTCGAACCAGGTGTAGTTCACCCGGCTCGGGTCGGTCAGCGTCTCGCGGATCTCGTCCCACGGGCCGTGGTAGGCCTGCGAGAGCTCCTTCATCGTGGCCAGCTGCTGCTCGGGCGTCAGGGGAGAGCGGTCCTGGGCGGGCTCGACGATGTAGGCGTAGAGGCTGTCCTCGCCGGTGGGGCAGTAGCCGGCGATGAACGAGGGCCCGCCGTAGAACAGGTCGGTACGGGTCACGCTGGCCGGCCGGGGGCCGAAGACCCGCCAGATGCCCATGCCGACCGACGTCGTCTCGAGGTCGATGCCCAGCGCCCGGCGGGTCCAGGAGCGGACGCCGTCGGCACCGACCACCAGCTCGTAGCGGTCGGTCGAGCCGTCGGCGAAGGAGACGTCGACACCGTCCGCGTCCTGGCGCAGCTCGGTGTGCGTCGTCCCGAACCGGACCTTGACGCCGACCGCGACCGCGCGGTCGACGAGGATCCGGGCCAGCTCCGGGCGGGACATGCCCATGGCAGCGGGCAGGTCCGGGCCGCCGGTCCGGGCGTCGGGGATCTCGGCGACCACCGTGCCGGACGGGTCGGGCGCCCGGATGCCGGTGACGTCGAAGGCGTAGCCGGCGGCCCGCACCTGCTCCCAGACGCCGAGGGTGCGCAGCTCGCGCAGCGCGTTGCCCTGCAGCGTGATGCCCGAGCCGAGCGCGGTGGTCTCGGGCTTGATCTCCACGAGGTCCACGGCGACGCCGGCCTCGGCGAGGCGGATGGCGGTGGCGGTGCCGGCCAGGCCGGCGCCGACCACGAGGACCGAGTTCACGGCGGGCACGGGCGTGCTCCTCACTTGACGGCGATCGGGTTGACCGGGGCGCCGACGGCGCCGGTCACGGGCAGGGGAGCGGCGGTGAGGAAGAAGTCCCACCGGCCGTCGGCGGCGCAGTCGGCCGCGAGCGCGTCGAGGTCCCACATCTCGCCGATGAACAGGCCCATGTTCGGGATGGCGACCTGGTGCAGCGGCTGGAAGGCGACGTCGAACTCGTTGGGCCGGACCTCGAAGCCCCACGTGTCGGTGGCGACACCGGCGATCTCGGTGCCGTGCAGCCAGTCGGCGGTGGTGAAGCTCAGGCCGGGGGAGGCGCCGCCGGCGTAGTCGCCCCAGCCGCGGCCGGCGGCGATGTCGCGGCGGGCGCGGGCGAGCCGGCCGGTGCGCACCAGCAGGAGGTCGCCGCGGCCGACCCGGGCGCTCTCGCCCTGGGCGGCGATGGTCGCCTCGAGGTGCGCAGGCGTGATGGCGAAGCCGTCGGGCAGCTCGCCGTCGGTGCCGAGGGCCCGGCCGACGTCGAGCAGCACACCGCGGCCGGCGATGCGGTCGGCGACGGTCTCGATGCCGGTGAGCCGGTCGCCCTCGCTGGTGACGACGTCGCCCGCGCGGCGGCCGTTGTAGGCCATCCCGTGGTCGAAGATGTGGCCGAGGCCGTCCCACTGGGTGGAGGCCTGCAGCGGCATGAAGATGACGTCGTCGGCCCCGCCGATCCCGTGCGGGAAGCCCTGGGTGCCGCGCTCGGCGTCCACGCCGGTGTCGGTCATCGTGTGCACCGGGTTGACCCGCCGCCGCCAGCCCTTCTGCGGGCCGTCGGTGTCGAAGCGCTGGGCCAGCGAGAAGCTGGCGCCGCGGCGCACCAGCCGGGCGCCCTCGACCCGCTTGGCCTCGTCGAGGAAGTTCAGCGTGCCGAGCACGTCGTCGGCGCCCCAGCGGCCCCAGTTGGAGCAGCGCTCGGCGGCGGCGGCGATGGCGCCCTCGGGGTCGGCGGGGTCCAGCGGCGGGACGTCGGTGGTGGTGCGGGTCACGCCGTCCACGGTCGCGGGCGACCGGGTATCAGGGAAGACCGAAAGGGTGATGTCGGTCATCGATGGCATCTATAGGCTGCGCGACCGTGAACCTGGCCAACCTCGACCTCAACCTGCTGGTGTCGCTGGACGCGCTGCTCGGCCAGCGCAGCGTCACGCGGGCGGCACAGCAGCTGGGGCTCAGCCAGCCCGCGCTGTCGGCGTCCCTGGCCCGGTTGCGTCGGCACTTCGGCGACGAGCTGCTGTCGCGGGTGGGCAACAGCTACCGGCTGACGCCGCTGGCCGCGCAGCTCAGGCCGCGGGTGCGGCTGGCGCTGGACGGCGTGGAGCGGGTGTTCACCGCGCAGCCGGACTTCGACCCGGCCGGGTCCACCCGCGAGTTCTCCGTGCTGATCAGCGACTACAGCTGCGCCGTCCTCGGCGACACGCTGGCCCAGCTGTTGGAGGAGGAGGCGCCGGGGGCCCGGCTGCGGCTGGCGCACAACACCCCGGACGCGGTCGACCAGGCCCACCAGACGTTGCTCAACACCGACCTGATGGTGCTGCCGCGCGGCTTCCTCTCCGACCTGCCCTACGCCGACCTGCACCGCGACCGGTGGGTGCTCGTCGTCTCCTCCGACAACGCCGAGGTGGGGGAGTCGCTCACCGTCGAGCAGCTGCAGACGATGCCGTGGGTGGCCACGTACCACGGGCCGACGGCGTCCACCCCGGCCGCGCGGCAGATGCGGATGCTGGGCATCGAGCCGAGGGTCCAGGTGGTGACCGAGAGCTTCCTGACCGTGCCGGGGCTCGTGGCCGGCAGCGGCCGGATCGCGTTGCTGCAGGAGCGACTCGTCCGGTTGCTGCCGTTGGACGCCGGCATCCGGGCGCTGGCGCCGCCGTTCGAGGTGGGGCCGCTGCTGGAGGCGATGTGGTGGCACCCGCTGTACGACGGCGACCCGGAGCACATGTTCTTCCGGGACCTGGTGCTGCGGGCGGCGCACCAGGCGACCGACCCGGTCGGGTGAGACATCAGCCTCGCTGATAGGGCGCATCAGGACTTCGCCGTTCCCTGATGCACGTCGGCGTCCGCACACTCCTCCGCCAGTGACGCCGGTCACGGGACCGGCGCCCGATCGAGGAGTGCCCGTGTCGGAACGTGTCCTCAACTCGCCCGCGCCCGGAGCGGAGTCGCTGGCCGGCGAGGTCGCCGTCGACCCCGCCACGGCGCGACCGGCCGGCCTGCCGCAGGCGCTGGTCCTGCTGCTGTCCAGCTGCCTCGGCGTGCTGGGGTCGGTGCTGCTGGCGCCCGTGCTGCCCCGCATCCAGGATGCCTTCACCGGCACGCCGGGCGTGGAGGCCCTGACCCCGATCGTGCTCACCGCGCCGGCGCTGGTCATCGGCCTGACCGCGATGGTGGCCGGCCGGATCGTGGACCGGGTCGGCCGCAAGCGCCTGCTGGTCGGTGCCCTGGTCGCCTACGCGCTCGCCGGCACCGCGCCGCTCTGGCTGGACTCGCTGCAGCTGATCGTGGCCAGCCGCGTGCTGGTGGGGCTCACCGAAGCAGCGATCATGACCTGCTGCACCACGCTGCTCGGGGACTACTTCCACGGCTCGCAGCGGGAGCGCTACTTCGGCCTGCAGGTCGTGTCCACCACCGTCGCGGCCACCGTCTTCTTCGGTCTCGGCGGCGCCCTGGGCGCCCAGGACTGGCGCACGCCGTTCTGGCTGTACGCGGTCAGCCTGCCGCTGGCGGTGCTCGCCGCGAAGTACGTGTGGCAGCCGACGCCGGTCGCGCGGACCGAGAAGCTGCCGCCGATGCCGTGGCGGCAGATGGCCGGCCCGGTCGGCGTCACGCTCTTCGGTGGCCTGGTCTTCTACGTCCTCATCGTCGAGCTGTCGTTCGTCCTGGACGGCATCGGCGTGGAGTCCACCGGGACCATCGGCGCGGTCAGCGCCATCGCCTCGCTGGGCACGGCGGTCGGCGGGTTCCTGTTCGCCCGGGCCGCCCGCCTCGGCCCCGCCGTCACCGTGCCGGCGGCCTTCGCCCTCTCCGGGGTCGGGCTCCTCGGGCTCGGGCTCGCGAGCTCGGTGCCGATGGTGGTGGTGTTCGCCGTGGTCACCGGGTTCGGCAACGGACTGCTGCTGCCCGCGATGCTCAGCTGGGCGCTCGGGTCGCTGAGCTTCGAGCAGCGCGGCCGCGGCACCGGCGTGTGGACCTCGGCGATGTTCATCGGCCAGTTCGTCTGCCCGCTCGTGGTGCTCGGCCTCAGCGGTGCGATCAGCGGGCTGGGGTCGGCGCTCGTGGTCATCGGCGCCCTCGCCGTGGTCGCGGCGGTCGGTGTGCGGCTGGCCCGGCCGTCCGCGGCGGCCGACCCGGCGCTCACCCACTGACTCCTCCCACCCTCGGTCTCCCCGGCCGGCCGCGCCCCTCCTCCGAGGGGTGCGGCCGACCGGAGGCGGCGGTCGGTCGCCTCGTCGACAGGTCGACCCCGCGACTGGTCGAGGTGTCGACACGGGGCCCGCCGTCGGACCTTCACGGGCCGGACACCCGCGGCTCGTGTCGGCGTCACGGGGCCGCCGCCCGGCGTCGACAGCGTGCGGGCATGCGCGTCATCGGCCATCGCGGCACGCCCACCTGCCCGTCTCATCCCGAGAACACCCTCGCCGCCGTCCGCGCCGCCCTGGAGGCCGGCGCCGACGGGGTCGAGGTCGACGTCCGGAGCACCGCGGACGGCGTCCTCGTCGTCTCCCACGACCGCGACCTCGGGCGGGTGCTCGGCACCGGCGCCGGCACCGGGCCCGTGGTGGCCCAGACCTCCTCGGCCGAGCTCCTGGACGTCGAGCTCCCCGGCGGCACCGTCGTCCCGACCCTGGGTGCGGTGCTGGACCTCGCCGCGGTGTTCGGGGCGCACGTCCTCACCGAGGTGAAGCCGGAGGCCGGTGGGCCGGAGGCCTGGCGGACGGCGAACCTGCTGGCCGCCCACCTGATCGACCGCCGCCGGCTGCCCCGCGCCGACCGCGTCACGACCACGTCGTTTGACCTGACCACCGCCGCGTCGCTGTCCGGGTGCGGCACCGTGTCCAGCGCCCTCATCGTCGCGCCGGAGCTCGACCCCGACCGGGCCGCCCGTCAGGCCCGGGAGCGCGGGCTGACCGACGTCCACCTGTCGCCTCTGCACGTGCGGGCGGACCCCGGGGTGGTGGCCCGCGTCCGCGCGCTCGGCCTGCTGGTCGGCGTCGGCGTCGTCGACGACCCGCAGCTCGTGGCCGCCCTGGCCACCGAGGGGGTCGACATGGTCTGCACCGACGACCCGGCAGGCCTCGTTGCCGCACTCACGCCGGCCGCTGCCTGAGTGGGGGCGGGCGCGCCGTCCTGCCCGCCGGGGCTCTAGACCCCGGCGGCCACCAGCTCGTAGTCGCCGAGGTCGAGCTCCGAGGTGCGCTTGCGGTAGTCCTCGACGCTGCCGGACCAGTTGTTCGTGATGCGACCGTCAGGCGTCTTGTACCAGCTGTTGCAGGGGCCGGCGAAGGAGGTGCCGCGCAGCTCGTCCTGCAGCTGTGCGTTGTAGTGCTCGAGCACCTCCGGCCGGAGGTCCAGCGCGGCGCGCTCCTCCCTGCTCACCTCCAGGGCGCGGAGGACGTAGTCGAACTGGCACTCGAGCATCGCGATGATCGAGTTGTGGCCGAGGTTGGTGTTCGGCCCGTAGAGGATGAACAGGTTGGGGAACCCCGACACCGTCATGCCGAGGTAGGCCTCCGGCCCCTCCCGCCAGGCGTCCCGGAGCGAGACCCCGTCACCGCGGCGAGGCGGCCAGCTCTTCGGTGATCGGCCGACGATGTCGACGTGGCCGACGAAGGACAGCGTCTCGAAGCCCGTGGCGTAGACGATCACGTCCATCTCGTGCAGCCGGCCGTCCCCGGTGCGCACGCCGGCCGGCTCGATGCGCTCGATCCGCTCGGTGACCAGGTCCACGTTGTCCCGCATGAGCGCCGGGTAGAAGGTGTCGGCGATCAGCAGCCGCTTGCAACCGATCGGGTACTTCGGCCACAGCTTCTCGCGCAGCTCGGGGTCGGGGACCTGGCTCTCCAGGTGCTCCCGGGCGATCCGGGTGAACTCCTGGGCGACCGGGTTGTCCTCGAGCTTCATCGCCCCGATCCAGCCCTCGTGCTCCCAGTAGTAGCCGTCCCGGCTCTCCTTCAGCTTCGCCGGGTCCTCCAGGAACATCCTCCGCTCCTCGTCGGTGTACGGGCGGTCCAGGCGCGGCACGCAGTAGTTCGGCGTCCGCTGGAAGACCGTGAGGTGCCCGGCCACCTCGGCGACCTCGGGGATGAACTGGACGGCGCTGGCGCCGTTGCCGATGCTGGCGACCCGCTTCCCCCGCAGGTCGACGTCGTGACGCCAGCGGGCCGAGTGCCACGACGTGCCCTCGAAGTGCTCGCGGCCCTCGATGCCCTTGAAGCTCGGCCGGTTCAGCTGGCCCCACGCCGCCACGAACGCCCGTGCCCGGATCTGCTCACCGGAGAGGGTGGTGATGACCCACTGCGCGGTCTCCTCGCTCCACGCGGCCTCGGTGATCTCGGCGCCCAGGCGGATGTGGGAGTTCAGGCCGCGCCGAGCGACGAGGCGTTCGATGTTGGCCTGGATCTCCGGCTGGAACGCGAAGACGCGGCTCCAGTCCGGCTGCTCGTCGAAGGAGAACCAGTACAGGTGCGACTGGACGTCGCAGCTGGCGCCGGGGTAGCTGTTGTCCCGCCAGGTGCCCCCGACGCGGTCCTCCTTCTCGAGGATCACGAAGGACTCCTCGCCGGCCATCTTCAGCTTCATGCCCATCCCGAGCCCGGCGAGGCCGGCTCCGAGGATGGCGGCCTCGTACACCTCGGTGTCCATGCGTCCCCCTCTGTGTGGTGCGCGCTCAGCGCTGGATCGGGTGCTGGTCCAGGAAGTCGGTGACGATGCGCAGCAGGTCGTCGGGCCGTTCGATGTGCAGGCCGTGGCTGGACCCGGGGCCGGTCACGAGCTCGTAGCGGGCCCCGGGGATCCGGTCGGCGACCGCCTTGGACTGCCACTGCGGGGTGAGCAGGTCCTGCTCACCGACGACCACGAGCGTCGGGACGGTGATGCCGCCCAGCCGGTCCAGCGTGTCGTGCGCCAGGTCGGCGTCCCACTGCTCGGTGGTCACCGCCATCTGCGCCTCGTCCTGCGGGAAGGCCGGCAGCATCGGCTCGAGGAGCTGGAGGAAGTCCGGGCGGTCCAGCAGTTGCGGGGAGAACGCGAGCCCCGCGGCGCCCAGCGCCGCCTCCATGTCGCGGGTCGCGTAGGGATGCCGGAGCGCGGTGAACACCGACCGCTGGTGGCCGTCGCAGCGTCCCCACGTCGCGTAGAGCACGGCCGTCGCTACCTGCCGGGGGTGGGCCAGCGCCATCTCCTGGGCCACGGCCGACCCGAGGGACCAGCCCATGACGTGGGCGGAGGGCAGCTCCAGCGCCTCCAGCAGGGCGGCGGCGTCGTCGGCCAGGGACGCCGCGGTGATCGGACCCTCGCCCCGCTCGCTCCCGCCGAGGCCCCGGTTGTCGAACGCGATGACCCGGTACCGCTCGGCCAGGCGGGGGACGACCTCACCCCACAGGCCGATCGAGCCCGAGGTGCCCATCACCAGCAGGAGCGGATCGCCCTGCCCCGCCGTCTCGTAGTTCAGCCGGACGCCGGTCCGGACGGCCTGCTGTGGCATGGGGACCCCTGAGGACCGGGGCGCGGCCTCGTGGCCGTCGCGTGACCTCGGTCACAGGCTCCGAGTCTGACACGCGCCTCGGAACGGCGACCAGCCCGCCCGGACGAGATCCGGACGGGCTGGTCGGTCGATCGCCTGCGGGTCAGGCGGCGCGCTGTACCTGCCGGCCCACCCGCTCCGGGGCGTTCCAGCGCATCTCCATGTGCCGGCGCCCGGACGCGTCCACCACCGACACCCACCGGCACTCGGGACAGTTCTCGCTTCGCACGGCAGCCACCTCTCGTTCACCTGTTGTTCACCTTCTCGTCAGGGAACGGTCAGATCACACCCGCGCGGGCGGATCGTGATCGATTCGTGACCTAGAGCCAGCCCAGCACCGAGGCGCCGACGCCGACGTGCAGCACCGCTCCCGGCACCACGCCGACCGCCGTGCCCAGGGCGTGCGGCACCCAGCGCACGCTGGACAGCCCCGCCGCGTAGCTGACCACCCAGAACGGCACCGGGCTCACCCGCGCGGTGAGCACCGCGAGGAACCCGCGGTCGCGCAGCAGCCGGTCCGCCCGCGCCAACCACCGGCCGGTCAGCCGGGAGACGGCGTCGCGGCCCAGCCGCCGGCTCAGTGCGAAGCCCGCCAGCCCGCCGAGCAGGCCGGCCCCCACGGCCACCGCGAGCCCCGCGGGGAACCCGGCCGCGGCACCCAGCAGCAGCGACAGCGCCGTGCGCGGCACCGGCGTGCACAGCGCCAGCGCCACACCGCCGACCAGGAGGCCCCAGCCGCCCGGCCCCGTGTCGTGCAGCCAGGAGCGCAGCGCCGGGACGCCGGGCCGCTCCACGGTCAGCGCGAGGACGAGGCCGGCTCCGAGCAGCACGCCGAGGACGGCGGCCCGCAGCCGCCAGGCCGGTGCGGGCCCGTCACCCGGCACCGCCCGGCTCAGGCGTCGACGACGATCGGGATGATCATCGGGCTGCGGCGGTAGGTCTTGTTCGCCCACGAACCCACCGCGCGGGCGATCAGCTGCTCCAGCTGCACCGCCCCGCCGACGCCCTCCTCGGCCGCCCTCGCCAGCGCCTTCTCGATCACCGGGATCGCCGTCTCGAACGTCGCCTCGTCGTGCACGAAGCCGCGGGCGAGGAAGTCCGGCTCCTCGGCCAGGGCGCCGGTGTCGGCGTCCACGATCGCCACCACGGTGATGACGCCCTCCTGGGCCAGCGTGCGACGGTCGCGCAGGTGCGCCTCGGTGGCCTCGCCGACGGTGGCGCCGTCGACGTAGACGTTGCCCGCGGGCACCTTGCCGGTGATGCGCACCTTGCCGTTCACCAGGTCGACGACGACGCCGTCCTCGGCGATGACCACGCCGCGCGGGTGCACGCCGGTGCGGATCGCGATGTCGGCGTTGGCCCGGAGGTGCCGCCACTCGCCGTGCACCGGCATGACGTTGCGCGGGCGGACGACGTTGTAGCAGTAGGCGAGCTCCCCGGCGCTGGCGTGGCCCGAGACGTGCACCTTCGCGTTGCCCTTGTGGACGACGTTGGCGCCCCAGCGGGTCAGCTCGTTGATCACCCGGTAGACGGCGTTCTCGTTGCCCGGGATCAGCGAGCTGGCCAGCAGCACGGTGTCGCCGTCGGTGATCCGGATGACGTGGTCCCGGTTGGCCATGCGCGACAGCGCGGCCATCGGCTCGCCCTGGGAACCGGTGCAGATCAGGCAGACCCGGTCGGCGGGGAGCTTCTCCAGCTCCTTCATGTCGACCAGCAGGCCGGGCGGCACGGTGAGGTAGCCGAGGTCGCGGGCGATGCCCATGTTGCGCACCATCGAGCGGCCGACGAAGGCGACCTTGCGCCCGTGCGCGGCGGCGACGTCGAGGATCTGCTGGATGCGGTGCACGTGGCTGGCGAAGCTGGACACGATGACCCGCTTCGGCGCGGTGCGGAACACCGTCTCGATCGCCGGCACCAGCTCGCCCTCGGAGGTGGTGAACCCCGGCACCTCGGCGTTGGTGGAGTCGGTGAGGAAGAGGTCGACCCCCTCCTCACCGAGCCGGGCGAACGCGCGCAGGTCGGTGATGCGCCGGTCCAGCGGGAACTGGTCCATCTTGAAGTCGCCGGTGTGCAGCACCATCCCGGCCGGGGTGCGGATGGCGACGGCGAGCGCGTCGGGGATGGAGTGGTTGACCGCCACGAACTCGCAGTCGAACGGCCCGAACGTCAGCTCGTCGCCCTCGCGCACCTGGCGGGTCGCCGGCCGGATGCGGTGCTCCTTGAGCTTGGCGTCGACGAACGCCAGCGTCAGCTTCGACCCGACCAGCGGGATGTCGGGGCGCTCGCGCAGCAGGTAGGGCACGCCACCGATGTGGTCCTCGTGCCCGTGGGTGAGCACGATCGCCTCGACGTCGTCCAGCCGGTCCCGGATCGAGGTGAAGTCCGGGAGGATCACGTCGACCCCCGGCTGGTGCTCCTCGGGGAAGAGCACCCCGCAGTCGACGATCAGCAGCTTCCCGGCGAACTCGAAGACCGTCATGTTGCGGCCGATCTCCCCGAGACCGCCGAGGGCGACCACCCGCAGGCCGCCGTCCGGGAGCGGCGGGGGTGTGCGGAGCTCGGGGTGCGCGTGACTCATGCCGTCAACGCTACGGCGGCGCTCCGGTGCGCCTGCGCCGACCGGCCGGAACCCGGGTTGGATGGGCCCGGTGAGCACGGGATGGCTGGTCAGGGACGCGACCGTCGACGACGCCGCGGCCTGCGCGGAGCTCTACGCCCCCTACGTCCGCGACACCGCGATCTCCTTCGAGACCGAGCCCCCGACGACCCCGGAGATGGCGACCCGGATCACCGCGGCCCTCGCCACGCACGCCTGGGTGGTGCTGGAGGACGGCGGCCGGGTCGCCGGCTACGCCTACGGCGCGCCGTTCAACGCGCGGCCCGCCTACCGCTGGTCGGTGTCGGTCAGCGTCTACACCGAGGAGGGACGCCGCCGCCCCGGGGCCGGCCGAGCGCTCTACGCCGCCCTGTTCGACCGGCTGGCCGCCCGCGGCTACCGGATGGCCCTCGCCGGCATCGCGCTGCCCAACGACGCGAGCACCGGCCTGCACCGGGCGCTGGGGTTCGAGCCGGTGGGCACCTACCGACGGGTCGGCTGGAAGCACGGCCGCTGGCACGACGTCGCCTGGTGTCAGCGCCCCCTCGGCGACGTGGACGCCGACGGCGAGCCGGAGCCGCCACGCTGAGTCGGCGCGACGACATCGCCGCGCGGTGACTCCCCGACACCGGAGCCGAGAGACTGGTCCGCCCAGGTCGCCACCTCGGCGACCACCTCGGCGGCCGGCCGGATCGCGGTCACGTCACCGACCCCCTCCCCGGCGTACAGGGCCATCGCGTCGACCGATCCGGACACCGCCGCGATCGGGGGCATGCCCGCTCCGCGCGGCAGGGGCACCTCCGCACCGCGCGCCCGGAGGGTGCCGACGAACTCACCGTCGAACCGGGCCACCCGCTCCACGGCGCTGCGCAGCACCCTGGCCCGCGGGCTGGTCGCGCACAGCGGGCACTCCACGGCGAAGGAGCCGGTCACCACGGTCGACCCGGCGGAGGCGCCCACCAGGGCCTGCCGGTAGTCCGGATGGGCCCCGGACTCCTCGGTCGCGACGAACAGCGTGCCGATCCGGGCGCCTGCTGCGCCGGCCCTGAGCACCGCGGCGAGCGCGGGCCCCGACGCGATGCCGCCGGCGGCCAGCACGGGCACCCGGACGGCGCCGAGCACGTCGTCCAGCAGCACGCGCAGCGGTTGCGTGCCCCGCACGTGGCCACCGGCCTCGGTGCCCTGCACCGTCACCAGGTCGCACCCGGCGTCCTCCGCGGCGCGCGCCTCGCCGACCGAGCCGACCTGCCAGCCCACCAGTGCACCGGCGGCGTGGGCCAGCTCCACCAGCCGCGTCCGGGGGGTCAGCCAGAAGAAGTCGAGCAGCCGCACCCGCTCGGCTGCGGCGGTGACGACCTCCTCGTCGACGTCCTCGGTGAGGACGTTCACCGCGATGACGCCGGCGGTGCGCGCCCGCACCCCGTCGACGGTCCGGACCACCTGGTCCGCCGTCATGCCGATCGCGCCCACCGTCCCCACGCCGCCGGCCTCGGCGACCGCGGCGACGAGGGCGGGTGTGGACACCGCCCCCATCGGCGCCTGTTGCACCGGCACGGAGCAGCCGGTGAGCTCGGTGAAGCGGGTCGTTGCCATGGCGCCTCCTGGGCCGGCCGGGCCCCGACCGTCCCGCCGCGCCGGCGGCGGCTCCAGGGCCCTTCGTCGGTGCTGGACACCGGCCCTCTGCGGACGAGATACTAGGACGTCCAACTAATTCGGCCCGGGGTCTCCGCGGGCCGGAGACCAGGGAGTGGCATGCCCGCCTCGGCGTCCGACCTGCACGTCCCCGTCCACCCGGTGCGGTTCGTGACCGCGGCCAGCCTGTTCGACGGCCACGACGCGGCGATCAACGTGATGCGGCGGCTGCTGCAGGCCCAGGGCGCCGAGGTCGTGCACCTCGGGCACGACCGCAGCGTGGACGCCGTGGTGCGGGCGGCCCTGGAGGAGGACGTGCAGGGCGTGGCGATCTCCTCCTACCAGGGCGGGCACGTCGAGTACTTCACGTACCTGAGGGAGCGGCTGGCCGCCGCGGGCGCCGGGCACGTGCAGGTGTTCGGCGGCGGCGGGGGCGTGATCGTGCCCGAGGAGATCGCCCTGCTGCGCGAGCGGGGGGTCACGATCTTCTCCCCGGAGGACGGCCAGCGGCTCGGCCTGCCCGGGATGATCAACGAGCTGATCCGCGCCTGCGACGTCGACCTGACCGAGCGGGGGCCGGACGTCGAGGCGCTGCTCACCGGCGACCCCGCGGCGCTGGCACGGGCGATCACGGTGCTCGAGGCCGGCCGCGACGAGGGGCTGGCCACCCGGCTGCGGGAGGCGGCCGCGACGCGCACGGTGCCGGTCCTGGGCATCACCGGCACCGGCGGCTCGGGCAAGTCCTCGCTCACCGACGAGCTGCTGCGGCGGCTGCGCACCGACCAGGAGGACAAGCTGCGGGTCGCCGTCCTGGCGATCGACCCGACCCGGCGCCGCGGGGGTGGGGCGCTGCTCGGCGACCGGATCCGGATGAACGCCCTGGAGACCGGCGAGGGCTCGCACACCTTCTTCCGCTCGCTGGCCACCCGCTCGGCCGGCGCGGAGACCCCCGAGCACCTCGACGACGTGCTGTGCGCGGTCAAGGCCGCGGGCTTCGACCTGGTGGTCGTCGAGACGCCGGGCATCGGGCAGGGCGACGCCGGCATCGTGCCGTTCTCCGACGTCGCGCTGTACGTGATGACGCCGGAGTTCGGCGCCGCGTCGCAGCTGGAGAAGATCGACATGCTCGACTTCGCCGACGTCGTGGCGATCAACAAGTACGAGCGCCGCGGGGCCGAGGACGCCCGCCGCGACGTCGCCCGCCAGATGCTGCGCAACCGCGAGGCCTTCGGGTCTCCGTGGGAGGAGATGCCGGTCTACGGCACGAGCGCCGCCCGGTTCAACGACGACGGCGTCACCGCGCTCTACCAGCACCTGCTCGGGCTGCTGGCGGAGAGGGGGCTGCCGGTCGGGGCGGGCGTGCTGCCGCGGGTCGACGTGCGCGCCTCCTCCGGGCTGAGTTCGGTGGTGCCGGCGCAGCGCTCGCGGTACCTGGCCGAGATCGCCGAGGCGGTCCGCGCCCACCACGCGACCACCGAGCAGCAGGCCGAGGTGGTCGGCCGCCGGCAGGCGCTGCGCACCACCGCCGACCTGCTGGGGGACGACCCGGCCACCGGGCGGGTGCGGGAGCTGCTGGAGGCCGCCGACAGCGAGCTGCTGCCCGAGGTCCGCTCCCTGCTGGAGGAGTGGCCGGACCGGGTCGAGGACTACTCCGGCGACGAGTACGTCTACACCGTCCGTGGCAGGGAGATCCGCACGCCGCTGACCCGCGAGACGCTCTCGGGCAACCCCGTGCGCCGGGTCGCGCTGCCGCGGACCAAGGACGAGGCGGAGCTGCTGCGCTTCCTGCGCCGCGAGAACCTCCCCGGCTTCTACCCGTTCACCGCCGGGGTGTTCCCGTTCAAGCGGGCCGGCGAGGCCCCGGCGCGCATGTTCGCCGGCGAGGGCGACGCCTTCCGCACCAACCGCCGCTTCAAGCTCCTCTCGGCCGGCAGCGAGGCCACCCGGCTGTCGACGGCGTTCGACTCGGTCACCCTCTACGGGCGCGACCCCGACCCGCGGCCGGACGTCTACGGCAAGGTCGGCACCTCCGGGGTCTCCATCGCGACGCTGGACGACATGCAGGTCCTCTACTCCGGATTCGACCTGTGCAGCCCGACGACCTCGGTGTCGATGACGATCAACGGCCCGGCGCCGGCGATCCTGGCGATGTTCCTCAACACCGCGATCGACCAGCGGCTGGAGGCCTTCCGCGCGGAGGAGGGCCGCGAGCCCGACGCCGCCGAGGCCGAGGAGATCCGGGCGTGGGTGCTGGCCAACGTCCGCGGCACGGTGCAGGCCGACATCCTCAAGGAGGACCAGGGCCAGAACACCTGCATCTTCTCCACCGAGTTCGCGCTGCGGTGCATGGCCGACATCCAGGAGTGGTTCATCGACCACTCGGTGCGCAACTTCTACTCGGTCTCGATCTCCGGCTACCACATCGCCGAGGCCGGGGCGAACCCCATCAGCCAGCTGGCCTTCACCCTCGCCAACGGCTTCACCTACGTGGAGTCCTACCTGGCGCGGGGCATGGCCATCGACGACTTCGCGCCCAACCTGAGCTTCTTCTTCTCCAACGGCATGGACGCCGAGTACTCGGTCATCGGCCGCGTCGCCCGCCGCATCTGGGCGGTGGCGATGAAGGAGCGGTACGGAGCGAACACCCGGTCGCAGCAGCTCAAGTACCACGTGCAGACGTCGGGCCGGTCGCTGCACGCGCAGGAGATGGACTTCAACGACATCCGGACGACGCTGCAGGCCCTCTGCGCCATCTACGACAACGCCAACAGCCTGCACACCAACGCCTACGACGAGGCGGTGACCACACCGTCGGAGCACTCCGTCCGCCGGGCCCTGGCCATCCAGATGATCATCGACCGCGAGTGGGGACTGGCCGGCAACGAGAACCCGCTGCAGGGCTCCTTCGTCATCGACGAGCTCACCGACCTCGTCGAGGAGGCGGTGCTCACCGAGTTCGACCGGATCGCCGAGCGCGGGGGAGTGCTGGGCGCCATGGAGACCGGCTACCAGCGCGGCCGGATCCAGGACGAGTCGATGCTGTACGAGCACCGCAAGCACGACGGGTCGCTGCCGATCGTCGGGGTCAACACCTTCCTCGACCCGCACCGCGACCAGACCCCGCCGAAGCCGCTGGAGCTCGCCCGCGCCACCGAGGCGGAGAAGGAGTCGCAGCTGGCGCGGCTGGCGGACTTCCACGCCCGGCACGCCGACGAGGCGCCCGCGGCGCTCGCCCGGCTGCAGCAGGCGGCGACGGAGGGCGGCAACGTCTTCGCCGAGCTGATGGACGCCGTCCGCGTCTGCTCGCTCGGCCAGATCTCCGACGCGTTCTTCGAGGTGGGCGGCCAGTACCGGCGCAACGTCTGACGGTGCTCACCGACGACCTGGGGACGGACGTCGACCTGCCGCGGCCGCCGCGGCGGGTGGTCTCGCTGGTGCCCTCCCTCACCGAGGCGCTGGCGGTCACCGTGCCCGACCGGCTGGTCGGCGCCACCGACTGGTGCACCCACCCGGCCGGCCTCGACGTCGCGCGGGTGCGTGGCACGAAGAACCCCGACCGGGCGGCGGTCGAGGCGCTGCGCCCCGACCTGGTGGTCGCCAACCAGGAGGAGAACCGGAGGCTGGACGTCGACCGGCTGCGGGCGGCCGGCGTCCCGGTGTGGGTGACGGTGATCGAGTCGGTCGACCAGGCACTGGCCTCGATGCGCAGGCTGTTCGCCGAGGTGCTCGACGTGGGAGAGCCGGGCTGGCTGGCCGACGCGGCCGCGGTCTGGGCCGAGCCGGCGGCGGAGATCGGGCTGCGGGTCGCCGTCCCCGTCTGGCGGGACCCGTGGATGGTCGTCGGCGCCCGTACGTTCACCGGCGACGTCCTGGCCAGGATCGGTCTGGTCAACGTGTTCGCCGGAGCTGACGCCCGCTATCCGCGGGTCGAGGTGGAGGAGATCACCGCGGCCGCGCCGGACGCCGTCGTCCTGCCCGACGAGCCCTACGTCTTCACCCCGGACGACGGCCCCGAGGCGTTCCCCGGCACCCGCTGCGCGCTGGTCTCCGGCCGCGACCTCACCTGGTACGGCCCCTCGCTCGCCCCGGCCCGCGCCCGGCTGCTGGCGGCCGTCGGGGCGTGAGTCGTCAGCTCTGCCGCCGGTCGTCGGCCGGTCCCTCGGACGTCCTCAGTCCCCGCCACGCGCCCACGCCCATCGCGGCGTTGACGACCGCGACCAGCAGCGCCGCGGCACCGATGACCCGCTGGTCGTCGTCCCCGTGGGCGAGCACGAGCACGCCGAAGGCCACCATGACGACCGCCGCGCCCACGTGCGACCAGAAGACGCCGCGCGGACTGTCGAGCGCTCGCCACCACCGCACGGGGACAGTCCCGCGCGGGGGGTCACGCCAGCCACGCCAGCAGGCGGCCCCGTGACCAGCAGCGGCCGACGGCCTCGGCGTGCAGGGCCGGCCCGTCGAACACCGCGAGGCCCAGGGTGCTGTGGCCGGAGGCGCGGCGGTCGCCGAGTGTCGGGATCGCCGGCGCGACCCCCACTCCCTCCGCCGACACCCACGCCACCGTCCGGCCGGCCGCCACCTCGTCCAGGCGGTGCAGGAAGCGCAGGCGGCGCTCGAGCGGGAACTGCGACAGCGCCCACGTGGTGGTGACGACGGGCAGGGCGTCCGCGGGTACACGGGCGAGGGCGTCGGGCAGCAGCTCGACGGCGTCGCCGCGCACCAGCTCCGGAGGGTCCGCCGCCGCCACCGCGATCGCCGCGTCCAGCCGCGCGGCCCGCTCGGTGTCGTCGGGTGGCAGGCAGGCGCGCAGCCACCGGACGTCGTCGGCGTCGGTCACGTCGACCGGGTCGGGGCCGACGCCGACCCGGGCCACGACCTCGGGGACCGCCGCCGTCGGGACCGGCCGCCTCCCCACGACCGTCGTCGCCAGCTGCACGGGGGAGGACGGGTCGCCCAGCGACCGCCCGTCGCCGTACGCGATGCCGACGCGGTCGACGAGCACGTTCAGCCCGGCCGGCGAGCCCACGTCGACCAGCCCGACCGCGTTCGCGCCCACCCGGCGCGCCGCCTCGGCGACGGCCGGGTACAGCACGGCGCAGTGCGCGGTCTCCAGGGTCCGGATCCGCCGGCGCGCGGCGGTGGCCACGACCGCGTCGGTCATCCGCAGCAGCGTGTCGACCGCAGCGGCGGCGGCAGCGTCGGTGTCGGAGGCGGTCCAGGCCGCGGCGAGCGCCGGGGCGCGTCCGGCGAGGGCGAGGTCGTGCAGCGCGGCGAGGACCACCGCGGGGTGCCGCTGGCGCGCCGGCGCCGCGCCGATGGCGTGCACCGCCTCGTCCGACTCGCTCAGGGCGACGGCGATCCGCGCGTACAGCGGTGAGGTGCCGGTGGCGTCGTCCTCGCCGAAGCGCCGGTACACCTGGGCGAGGCCGGCTCCGGCCGCTCGGCGCGTCACAGGGGGTGCACGCGGGGACGACCCCCGACCGAGCCGGGCGGCGTCTGGTCGTAGGCGGCCGGCCCGGTGCCCATCCCGATCGAGCACGCCGAGCCGGGAGGCGTCAGCTGCACGACCCGCACGGCCAGTTCGAGCTCCATCTCCGTCGTGCGCTCCTCCTCGGCAGGGCTGGTGGCCTCAGCCTGAACGGACCGTTCGACCGGGGCGGCGCCGGCCGGCCACGCGTCGACTCAGGCCGGGGCGTCGGCGTCCTGCATCGAGGCCGCGACCGCCTCGGGACCCCGCTCCGCCGCCGGGTCCATCCACATGACCTGCCAGCCGTGGCCGTCGAGGTCGAAGAAGCTGCGTGAGTACATGAAGCCGTGGTCCTCGGCGCCGTCCGCCTCGGTGCCGCCCGCCGCGAGCGCAGCGGCGCTGACCGCATCGACCTCGTCGCGGGAGGAGACGCTGAAGGAGTACAGCGCCAGCGTGTGTGTGGTGGGGTCGGCGATCGGCAGCTTGGCGAACTCCGCGAACCTCTCCCGGCTGAGCAGCATGACGAAGGCGTGCTCGCCGACCAGCATGCACGCGGCGGTCTCGTCGGTGAACGAGGGGTCGAAGCCGAACCCGAGCTCGCTGAAGAACGCCGTGCTGCGCTCGAGGTCCGCGACGGGGATGCTCACGAAGAGCATGCGGCCGGGGTGTGCGGGGCTGGTCATGCCGGGTCTCCACTCGGTGGCTCGACGGCGTACGTCCTGGTGGACCGGCCCACCCCGCGGAACTCATCGGTGGCTCGCGCCCGGGGGCCGCCCCCGGAGTCCGCAGCGGCTCAGGCGATCTCGGACGGGGATCCGACGGAGGGCCGATGAGTACCGGGGCCGGCGGGGGTCGACACCGGCATGAGCCTGCGCCCCGGACCCGTCCGTGCCGTGCTGCAGCGGCAGGTCGACAGCGGCCGGCTGCCCGGCTTCGTCGCCGCCGTGCGGCACGGCGGGCGGACCGAGGTGCTCACGGGCGGCACCACCGCGGTCGGGGGGACGGCGCCGATGCGGGAGGACACCCTGTTCCGGCTCGCCTCGGTGACCAAACCGTTCGCCGGGGCGCTCGCGCTCACGCTGGTGGAGGACGGCGTCCTCGGCCTCGACGACCCGGTGGACCCCTGGCTGCCGGAGCTGGCGTCACCGCGCGTCCTGCGCGACCGGTCGGGGCCCCTGTCGGACACCGTGCCCGCGCAGCGGCCGATCACCCTCCGGCACCTGCTGACCAACACCCCCGGCTTCGGCGGTCTCTGGGACGGCAGCCCGCTGGACCGCGCCGTCGAGGAGCGGCAGATCGGGCCCGGCCCGTGGTCGCCGGCGGTCGAGCCGGACGAGTACCTGCGGCGGCTCGGCGAGCTCCCGCTGGCCGCGCAGCCCGGCGACGTCTGGCTCTACCACCTGGCCAGCGACGTGCTCGGCGTCCTGCTGGCCCGGGCCACCGGCCGGTCGGTCTCCGACCTGCTGGCCGAGCGGGTCACCGGGCCACTCGGGCTCGTGGACACCGCCTTCTGGACGCCGCACCCGGACCGGCTGGCCACCTGCTACGTATCGACCGACGCCGGCCTCGAGGAGGTCGACGCGCCCGGCGGCCTCGGCCGGCCGCCGCGGTTCGAGGGCCTGGCCGCGGGCCTCGTGTCGACGGCGCCCGAGGTGCTGGCCTTCTACGCCGCGCTGGCCGACGGCGGTGCTCCGCTCCTGCCGGCCGGCGCGGTCGCCGCGATGACCGCCGACGCCCTGAGCAGCGCGCAGCGGGCCGCCGCGGCCGGCTCCCTCGGGCCCGGGATCTCCTGGGGCCTGCAGGTCGGCGTCTGCGTCGAGCACGTCCGCTCCTGGGCGCCCCCCGGCCGGTGGGGCTGGGACGGCGGCACCGGGACCAGCGCGTGGGCCGACCCCACCCGCGACCTGGTCGCCGTCCTGCTCACCCAGCGGCTGTGGGGCGGCCCGGAGGACGAGCCGGTCGAGTTCTGGCGGACCCTCGTCGACTGCCTGTGACTCAGGCCGCCGGGCGGGCGCGGATCAGGTTCATCGCCACCATGCTCAGCACGACCACGCCGTCCTGGTCGATCAGCTCGATGCGCGTGCGCACCAGGCCGCGGTCTGGCTTGGAGCGCGACCGCCGGGCCTCCTCGACGGTGGTCCGCAGGGTCAGCTCGTCGCCGGGCCGCACCGGCGCGATCCAGCGCAGCTCGTCGACGCCGGGGGAGCCGAGGCTGGAGGCGGGGGAGAGGTACTCGTCGGCGAACAGCCGCATCATCAGCGCGCAGGTGTGCCAGCCGCTGGCGATCAGCCCGCCGAACGGCCCGGCCGCGGCGGCCTCGGCGTCGACGTGGAACGGCTGCGGGTCGAAGCGCCGGCCGAAGTCGACGACGTCGGCCTCCTCCACCCGCAGCCGGCCGACCTCCGCGGTCGTCCCCGGCACGTAGTCCTCGAACCAGCGCTCGCTGCCCACCGGCCCGAACGTAGTGGCCGGTGGCCGCCGTCACAGGTTGCTAGCGTGACCGGCGTGCCGTCCCCCTCCGGCCCCCTCGCCGGCATCCGCGTCGTCGAGCTGGCCGGGCTGGGCCCCGCTCCCTACGCCTGCATGCTGCTGGCCGAGCTGGGCGCCGACGTCGTCCGTGTCGACCGCCCCGGCGGTGGCACCCAGCTGGTGTCGCCGGCCAAGGAGGCGCTGCACCGCAGCCGCCCGTCGGTCGCCGTCGACCTCAAGAGCCCCGACGGCCGCGACCTCGTCCTCCGGCTGGTCGAGTCCGCCGACGTGCTCGTGGAGGCCCTGCGGCCCGGTGTCACCGAGCGGCTGGGCCTGGGCCCCGACGACTGCCTGGCCCGCAACCCCCGGCTGGTCTACGCGCGGATGACCGGCTGGGGCCAGGACGGTCCCCTGGCCGCCCGCGCCGGGCACGACATCAACTACCTCGGCCTCACCGGCGCCCTGCACGCCATCGGGACGGCGGACAAGCCGATCGTCCCGCTCAACATCGGCGCCGACTTCGGCGGCGGGGCCATGTTCCTCGTCGTGGGTGTGCTGGCCGCGCTGCTGGAGCGCGGCAGCAGCGGGCAGGGCCAGGTCGTGGACGCCGCCATGGTCGACGGCGCGAGCTCCCTGGTCACGATGGTGTACGGGATGCTCGGGGCCGGCATGTGGCAGGACCGGCGCGCGGTCAACCTGCTCGACGGCGGCGCCCCGTTCTACGACACCTACGCCTGTGCCGACGGCCGGCACGTGGCGGTCGGGGCGATCGAGCCGCAGTTCTACGCCCAGTTCCTCGCCGGCCTGGGGCTGACCGGCGACCTGCCCGGCGGGCAGTACGACGTCGACCGGTGGCCCGAGCAGCGGGAGATCATCGCCGAGGTCCTCGCCACCCGCAGCCGCGACGAGTGGACGGCGGTCTTCGCCGACACCGACGCCTGCGTCACCCCGGTGCTGGGGCTGACCGAGGCGCCGTCCCACCCGCACATGGCCGCCCGCGGCACGTTCACCGACGCCGGCGGGCACCCCCAGCCCGGCCCGGCGCCCCGGTTCTCCCGCACCCCCGGCGCGGTGCGCGCCGCCCCCCGCGGCCCCGGGCAGGACACCCGGACGGCGCTGCGGGCCTGGGGCGTCCCCGACGACGAGGTGCAGCGGCTGCTGGACGCCGGCGCCGTCGTCCAGGCCGACTGACCCGACCCGGCCCGGGCCGGCGAACCCCAGACGACTCCGGAGGAGGTCCCGTGACGGACGAGGTGCTGGTCGAGCGGCGCGATGACGTCCAGGTCATCACGATCAACCGGCCGGAGGCGCGGAACGCGCTCACCCGGTCGGTGGCCGAGGCGGTGGCCGCGGCGGTCGACGAGCTCGACGCCGACGACGGGCTGCGGGTCGGCGTCCTCACCGGCGCGGGCGGCACCTTCTCCGCCGGCATGGACCTCAAGGCCTTCCTGCGCGGGGAGACCCCGGCCATCGAGGGCCGCGGGCTGTGCGGGATCACCCAGACCCCGCCGCGTAAGCCCTTCCTCGCCGCCGTCGAGGGCTGGGCGCTGGCCGGCGGTTTCGAGCTGGTGCTGGCCTGTGACCTCGTCGTCGCCGCGGAGGACGCCCGCTTCGGCGTCCCGGAGGTCAAGCGCGCACTCGTCGCCGCCGGCGGCGGCGCGCTGCTGCTGCCGCGACGGGTGCCGCCCAACGTGGCGATGGAGATGCTGCTGACCGGCGACCCGCTGGGCGCCCCGCGCGCGGCCGAGGTGGGGCTGGTCAACCGGCTGACCCCGCCGGGCGGCGCGCTGGACGGCGCCCTGGAGCTGGCCGCCACCATCGCCGCCAACGGGCCGCTGGCGCTGGCGGTCACCAAGCAGGTCGCCCGCGGCAGCGCCGACTGGACGACGGAGGAGGGCTGGGCCCGGCAGGCGGAGCTGGTCGCGCCGGTGTTCACCAGCGCCGATGCGCGCGAGGGCGCCACCGCGTTCGCCGAGAAGCGGACGCCGGTCTGGCAGGGCCGCTGAGCGGGGGCGCGCGGAGACGTCGTCCCCGTGCCGGAAGGGCAGTCGGGGCCGGTGCCGCCGCGGTGGTAGACCGGCAGGGTGCAGGCGGAGGGTCTGCCGGATCGAGGGGGACATGAGCGCGGAGACCACGCCGGACCCGGGGGTCGCCACCGCGCAGCCGGCGACCCCGCCGCCCCTGGGGGCGCTGGGGATCCTGCGCATCGGCGGCTTCCTCGTGCTCTACCTCAACGCCGCCGCGGTGTTCCTCGGCGTCATGGGGCAGGCCATCGCCCGCAGCTGGCTGGCCTTCGAGCTCACCGGCTCCAACGCGGCCCTCGGCGGGGTGCTGCTCTCCTTCGGCATCGCGCTGCTGATCGCGACCCCCTGGGGCGGGGTGGCCGCCGACCGGCTGCCCAAGCGGCTGGTGCTGCAGCTGTCGGTGCTGATCCTCGCCGCCTCGAGCGCGTGGATCGGCCTGGCCGTCGTCTTCGACGTCATCCAGTACTGGATGCTGCTGGGCGCCGGCGTCCTGCAGGCGGTCGGGTTCGCGCTGTTCAACCCCGCCCGGATGGCGTTCCTGTCCGAGCTCGTGCCGCGCGGGTCGGTGCCGCAGGCGGTGTCGCTGCTGCTGGTCAACGCCGAGGTCAACCGGGTGGTCGGTCCCGCGCTGGCCGGTGTCGTCGTCGGCGCGGTCGCCTGGGGCACGGAGGCGGTGTTCCTCGCCAGCGCCGGGCTGGCCACCGTCGGCGTCCTGCTCACGGGGGCGCTCCCGCCCGGTCGCCGGCGCGGGGAGCCGTCGGACCGCTCGCCGCTGGGGGAGCTGGCCGACGGCGTCCGCTACGTCCGCCGGCACCCCGAGCTGTCCGCGCTGACCTGGTGCGGCATCGGCGTCACGATGTGCGGGATGCCGTACCTGGCGTTCATGCCGACCATCTCCAGCGACCTGTTCGGGCTCGGCTCGGTCGGCTACGGCGTGCTCTCGGCGATGTCGGCCGTCGGCGGCGTCACGGCCGGCCTGCTGCTCGGGAGGCGCTCGTCCCGGGCGCGGGAGGGCCGGGTGTTCGCCGGCTCGGGGGCGCTGTTCGGCCTGGCCATCTGCGCCCTGGCGGTGACCCCGAACGCCGCCGTCGCGGTCGCCGTCCTGCTGCTGATCGGCGGGGCGATGCTCGCCTTCCAGACGACCAACCAGTCGCAGCTGATCGCGCTGTCGGACATGGAGTACCACGGCCGCGTGCAGTCGCTGATCATGCTCAGCTTCGGTGCCTTCGGCATCGCCGCGTTGCCGCTGGGCCTGCTCGCCGACGTCATCGGCCTGCGCTGGACGCTCACCGGGATGGGCGTCGGCGTCCTGCTGTTCGTGCTGCTCTACGTGCTCGTCAGCCGCCGCCGGGTGCGCCGCGCCCAGCAGCTGCGCGACCTGGGCTGACGGTCAGCGCCAGTCCACCCCGGGCAGCGTCGCGCTCCAGGACTCCACGATCCGCCCGTCGGCCACCCGGTGCACCACCAGCCAGGTGACCACCGAGGTGTCGCCGGTGTCCAGGTTCACCCCGGTCGTCGTGGCGCGGGTCCACACCCGGTCGCCCTCGGTGACCTGGTCGTCGACGGTCGTGGCGGGGTCGTGCAGCAGCTGCCAGGAGTTGGCGACCTCGCGCTTGAACTCCGCGCGGGTCAGCGACCGGGTGCCGGCCGAGGAGTGCCGGACGTAGGGCTCGCCGATCAGCTCGTCGATGACGCCGAGCTCCCGCCGGTTCCACAACCCGTCCCAGTACCGCCGCACGATCCCGGTCACCGCCTGCTGCTCCACGAGCGGAACCTTAGAGGCGGCCCCCGGCACCGCCCTTCCACGGCACCGGGACCCGCCCGCCGATCACTCGACGACCACCCGGCCGGGGGGCAGCAGCGGCTCCCGCTTGAGCTCGGCGCGGGCGATCGACCGCAGGTGCACCTCGTCCGGGCCGTCGAACAGCCGCATCGCCCGGTGCCAGGCGTACATGGCCGCCAGCGGCGTCACGTCGGTCATGCCGGCACCGCCGTGCACCTGGATGGCGCGGTCGATGACGCGGGTCGCCGCCCGGGGCACGGCGACCTTCGCCATCGCCACGAGGTCCTTCGCGGCCTTGTTGCCCAGCGTGTCGATGACCTGGCAGGCGCGGTGGCACAGCAGCCGGGCCTGCTCGATCTCCAGCCGCGACTCCGCGACCGCCTGCTGGACGACGCCCTGGTCGGCCAGCGGGCCGCCGAACGCCACGCGCTCGTTGGCGCGCGCGGTGAGCAGCGCCAGCGCGCGCTCGGCCGCGCCGAGAGCCCGCATGCAGTGGTGGATGCGGCCGGGGCCCAGCCGCGCCTGCGCGGCGGCGAACCCGCCGCCCTCCTCGCCGACCACGTTGGCCGCGGGCACGCGGACGTCCTCGAAGCGGACCTGGGCGTGGCCGTGCTGGTCGTGGTGGCCCATCACCGGGTAGTCGCGGACGACGGTCACGCCGGGGGTCTCCCGCGGCACGATCACCATCGTCTGCTGCCGGTGCGCCGGCGCCGTCGGGTCGGTCTTGCCCATGGTGATGAACAGGGCGCAGCGGGGGTCCATCGCGCCGCTGGTCCACCACTTGCGGCCGTTGATCACGTACTCGTCGCCGGACCGCTCGATGCGGGTGCCGATGTTGGTGGCGTCGCTGCTGGCGACGTCCGGCTCGGTCATGGCGAAGGCCGAGCGGATCTCGCCCTGAAGCAGCGGCTCCAGCCACTGCTTCCTCTGCTCCTCGGTGCCCAGCAGGTGCAGCAGCTCCATGTTGCCGGTGTCGGGGGCGGCGCAGTTGATCGCCTCCGGTGCGAGGTCGAGGCTCCACCCGGACAGCTCGGCGATGGGGGCGTACTCGAGCTGGGTCAGCCCGGACTCCGCCGGCAGGAACAGGTTCCACAGCTCCCGCTCGCGCGCCTTCTGCTTGAGGGTCTCGACCACCGCGGGCACCTCGTGACCGTGGGGGCCGGCCTCCCGGCGGGCGGCCAGGTACTCCGCCTCGGCCGGCAGCACCTCCTCGCGCATGAAGGCGACCATGCGGTCGTAGAGCTCGCGGGCGCGCGCGGACGGCGGGGGCAGCTCGTTGTGCGACATGGCATCTCCTGTCGGACCGGCGGGGGGCTCCGCCTCGACCGTAGGGACTCCCGCCGCCGCCCGCGCGGGGGGTCGGGCGCTGACCCGGGCCACTCCGCGCCCCGGTCCGCTCCTCGCTCGCCGGCGCTCGCTGCGATGCTCCCGCGGCCGTCGTCAGGCGCTCGCGGTGCCGCCCTCGGCCACCCGCGCGACGTCGCGGTGCGGGCGGGACTGCCACACCGCCCACTCCGCGCTGACGTCCCCCGCGGTGCGCAGCAGCTTGGGCAGGTGCTCGCCGAGCAGGTGCGCCGTCGAGGTCTCGGCCGCGTGCACGGTGACGTTCATGGCGGCGCGCACCGCGCCGGAGGCGTCGCGCACCGGGACGGCGACCGAGCGGATCCCCGGGGCGAGCTCCTCGTCGGCCAGCGCCCAGCCCCGCGCCCGGACGTCGACCAGCTCCTCCCGCAGCTGGTCCGGGGCGCGGCCGATGTAGGCGGGCAGCCCGGCGCGGCTGGGCTCGGCCAGCGTCGCCTCGAGCTCGGCCGGCGTCAGGGCGGCCAGCAGGACCTTGCCCTGCGAGGTCTGCACCGCCGGGAACCGCGTCCCGATCTCCACCCGCAGCGTGATCAGCTTGGGCACCGACACCCGGGCCACGTACACGACGTCCGAGCCGTCGAGCTGCGTCATGGACGACGACTCGCCGGTCCTGGCGACCAGCGCCTCCATGTGCGGCCGGGCGATGTCCCACAGGCCCAGGGCGCCGACGTAGGCCATGCCGAGGGTGAGCACCTTCGGGGTGAGCTGGAAGGCGTTGCCGACCGCGCGGACGAAGCCGAGCTCCTCCAGCGTGAGCAGCAGCCGGCGTGCGGTCGGGCGGGCCAGCCCCGCCGCCGTGGCCACCTCCGACAGCGTCATGCTCCGGTGGTCGGCGTCGAAACAGGCCAGCACGTCCAGGCCCCGTGCCAGTGCCTCGACGAAGTCCGGTCCGGTACCGCGACCCGCCATCGTGTGTTCCCCCTGTCTCCGGCGAGATCGCCGATCTCGCACGTGTACGGCGGCGGTTCCGTGGGGGTTGGCCGCTCTCGCCCCGGCCCCCCGCCCCCCAGCTCCTCGCCCCCGGCCCCAGTCATAGCCGCCGCCGCCCGTG
>NZ_JBJGYT010000040.1:0-34625 GCF_054050135.1 Geodermatophilus sp. SYSU D00705
GGCGACCCCCACCGCCCGCCCACCTGGCGGGGGGCCCGGAGCGAGGCCCGCCCCCCCCCCGCCGTCGTGTGTGCCTTTCAGGCGTCAGGCCACCAGGCGGTAGCCGACCCCCCGCACGGTGCGGATCTCCGGGGAGGACAGGCCCGCGGCCTGCAGCTTCCGGCGGAGGTTGGACATGTGCGCCTCGACCAGGCGGACGCTGCCCTCCCAGTCGGTCTGCCAGACCTCGCGCAGCAGGGTCTCCCGCTGCAGCACCCGGCCGGGGCGCGAGGCCAGGGCGGCGAGCAGGTCGAACTCGGTGCGGGTCAGGTCGACCACGGTTCCGTCGACGCGGACCTCGCGGCTGTCCTCGTCGACCTCGAGCTCGGCCAGCTTGAGCACCGACTCCTCGACCGGGGCCGGTCGCGGCTCGGGGACGCGCGGCCGCCGCAGCATGGCCTGCACGCGGGCGACCAGCTCCCGGGGCGAGAAGGGCTTGGCCATGTACCCGTCGGCGCCGACGGCCAGGCCGATCAGCAGGTCGACCTCCTCGGCGCGCGCGGTGAGCATGAGGACGTAGCACTGGCTCTCGGCGCGGATCTGCCGGCACACCTCGGTGCCGTCGGCGTCGGGCAGGCCGAGGTCCAGGACGACGACGTCGGGCGCCGCGCGCCGGATCTCGACCATGGCCTCGGCACCGGACCCCACCCCGCGGACGTCCATGCCGGCCTTGCGCAGGACCGTGCAGACCAGTTCCCGGATCTCCTGGGTGTCCTCGACGACGAGCACGGACTGCTCGGCCACGACGTCCCCCTCCGCTCGACCAACGTCCTCCGGTGACGGCACTCCCGTCACCTGAGCGGGTGATCGGCAGCGCCCGGAGGGGCCTTGAGCTGCCGGTGAGCGCCTCCCCCCAAGGGATGAGGCGCCGGTCAGGGAACGGTCACCGCCGGAGCTCCACGGCCACGGACTCCGTCGGCGCCGTCCGGCCGCGGTGGACGGCGTGGACCGCCAGCCCCCGGCCGGCGCCCAGCCGGGTCACCGCGTCGACCACCGGCTCCTCCGCCCCCGCGGACATCACCGAGAAGGCGACGACGACCCGGCCCTCCGCGGCGAGCACCCGGTCGACGACCTCCCACGTCCGGGACGCCCCGGCGTCCCAGAACGCGCGGACGTTGAACGACACGACGACGTCGAACGGCTCGCTGCCGAGCTCGGCGTCGTGGACCAGCGCCGCCACCAGCCCCACCCGGCCGGCGTCGACGGCGGCCCGGTTCCGGCGGGCGGCCGCGGCGACCATGGTCGGCGACCGGTCGACCGCGAGCACCTCGGCGCCCCGCTCGGCCAGCAGCGCGACGAGCACGCCGTGCCCGCAGCCGACCTCCAGCACCCGCTGCCCCGCCGTCGGTGCGACGACGGCCGCGGTCCACGCCAGCCGTTCCGACGCGCCCGCCACCGGCATCAGTTCAGCCGGCGCGTGCCCGGCGGCAGCACGCCCCCGCCGACGAGGTCGGTGGCGCAGTCCTGCAGTGCCGTGAGCGCCACCCGCTGCGGGTTGGGGCCGGTGGACACCCGGGCCACACCCAGCTCCTGCAGCGCCCGCACCGACAGGGACGCCTGGGGGACGGCGAGCACTGACAGGCGGCCCGGACCCAGGCCGTCGACCAGCGCGGCGATCTCCGCCCGGTCGACCACCCCGGGCACGAAGACCACCGGCGCCCCGGCGTCGAGGTAGGCGCGTCCGCGGCGCACCGCCTCCTGCACGAGCTCCCTCCGGTCGGCGTCCGGAGCCGCGCGCAGGAGGACGTCGGTGCGGGCGTTGAGCACGAAGTCGACACCCGCGGCACGTCCCGCGGCGAGGACGGCCTCGACGGCGGTCACCGACTCGTCCAGCGGCCGGCACGCGTCCTCGAGGTTGCCGCCGACGACGCCGAGCGCGATCGCCCGGCGGGCGGTCTCCCCCGGGTCGCCGTAGCCGGCCTCCATGTCCATGCTCACCGGGAGGTCGACCGCCGCGGCGATGCGGCCGACCATGTCGAGGTGCAGGTCGAGCGGGATGCGCTCGCCGTCCTCGTAGCCGAACGTCGCGGCGATCGAGTGACTGGCCGTGGCCAGGGCCGTGACCCCGGGCGTCCGCGCGACCACCGTCGCGGAGACGACGTCCCAGACGTTGACGAGCACCAGGATCTCCGGCGCGGTGTGCAGGTCGAGCAGGGTGCGGGCGCGAGCGGCGAGATCGGGCACGGCGCCGAACCTAGGTGGTCACGCGCCGGCAGTGGGGTGGCGTTCCCGCGGGAACGCCTCACCCCTTGGGGGTCGGGCCTGCGGGAGGACTCAAGGCTCCCGGGCCGCAGGACGACGGAGAGGACGCCCGAGACAGAGGGCGCCGCCGGGGCCCGATGCCCCGCCCAGCAGGAGGACCGCGATGATCGGTCTCACCCGCCGCACCGGCGAGTACTGCCGCCTCGACCCCGACTCCATCGAGCGGGTCGAGGCGCACCCGGACACGGTCGTCCACCTGACCGACGGGGTCCGCTTCTGCGTGCTGGAGACGATCGACCAGATCATCGCGCGGGTCCGCGAGGACCGCGCCGGCGTGATCGCCGCCTGCTACGTGCTCGACCGCGGGGAGGACCCCGACCCGATGGGCCTCGGGCGCACCCCCGTGGCGCCCGAGGCCCACGGGCCTGCTCCGGCGGTCCCCGTCCGGCGGTCCTGACTCCCCGCGCGGGCGGGTCACCCCGCCGTCGGGACCCCGGGACGGCAGGCCACCGACAGGATGTAGTCGAACCAGCGGCCGCCGCTCTCGGTCAGCGGGACGGGGCCGACGAGCACCGCCGTGGTCCAGTCCGGCACCCCGCCCCCGGTGCACTCGGCCTCCTCCCGGATCTCGGCGCGCAGGCCGGCGAGGGCGCTGCGGACGTCGGGGTACGGGAGCGCGATCGCCGCGGAGTGCCAGGTCACCGCCTCGGCGACGGCGCGGTCAGCGGTCGACGCCGTCACGCTGCACCCCCGAGAAGACGAGCTCGAACGCGCTGGACGCGTCCTGGAAGCCGTTGCCGGCCGAGTCGGGCAGTGTCACGGTCGCCCGCAGGTGGTCGACCCCGCCGGAGGCGAGGCTCGCGGCGCCGTCCAGCTCCTCGTCCATGACGATCGGGCCGGCGTAGAAGGTGTCGACCTCACCGGCGCAGGTGTAGGAGTCCCCCACCGCGTCCCACGGCGACGAGCAGGACTCGAGCAGCAGCTGCAGCCCGTCCCGCACGTCGCCGTCCAGCACGCTGGACGCGGTCGCGCGGACCGCCAGCGAGACCGAGGACATCGCCACCGTGCCGTCGTTCACCAGGTCCATGACCGACTGCGAGCGGTCCCCGGGCACCCAGCCGCCGCTGACGAACGGGACGGTCGCCTCCTCCGCCGCCTCGGACAGCGCGATCGACAGCACCCCGGTGTCCACCTGCGTCAGCACCGGGGTGGTGCTGTCGGTGAAGGTGCCGAAGGTGCCCAGCCCGGCGACGGCCGCTGCCGCGGCGACGACGCCGATCGAGCCGGTGATGCGCGCGCCGTTCCGGCGGGTCGGCGCGGGGTGGGAAGTGGTCCTCACGGGGGGTCTCCTCGCACGGTCTCGGGCGACGGGCTCCCCGTCGACAGCACCGACTCTGGGCCCCGCACCGCAGGTCTCCCGCCGCGGATCCGCAAGCCTCCCGCAAGAACCGGAGCCGGGCGGACGGGAACGCCGACGTCCGGCGCACGCCATGATGAGGCGGTCACGAGACCGCGTGACGGTGGTGGGAGGCCTCGACCAGCGGAGCTCCGGATGACGAGCCCGAGCCGTTCCGCGAATCCCCCACGCCGTCCCCCCACGTGGCGGCTGGTCGCCACCGTCGCGGTCACCTACGCCGCGGGCTCCGCGTTGTCCTTCGCGCTGTTCTCTCGCCGGCGACCGGCCGCTGCAGGACGACGCCGTGCTGCTCCGCCTGCGCCTGCGCGGCGGCGTCGAGCCGGACGGCGCGGGCGGCGCGACCCCGCTGCGCCAGGCCCGGCCGCACCGGCGCGGGCTGCGCCTGGTGGCCGACGACCCCACCGGCTGATCGCGGCCGCGGAGCCGGCTCCCGGAGGAAGTCGCCGGCTCAGCGTGCGCGACCGGCGGCCTGGACGCCGCTGAACCCGAGGTTGACGGTGGCGGTCAGGCCCTGCATGTGGCTGCCGGCGGTGGTGGGGAGGGAGATCGTGAAGACCAGGTTGTCCGTGCTGCCCGGCCGGAGGCTGTTCGGCGCGGGCAGCGCCGCGGTGCTGATCACAGGGCCCGAGTAGAGGGTGCGCTGTGTCTGCTCGCAGGTGTAGGTCGGCATGTCGTCGGTCCCGCTGCGCGTCCACCGCCTCGAGCACTGCTCCAGGGTCAGTTGGAGGCCGTTGACCTTGTCGGTGACCAACGCGCTCGTCGGGGTGGCGGTGGTGGCGAGGTTCAGCGAGGACAGGGCCACCGTGCCGGTGTTGTCGAGGTTGAGCGCGCGCGTCAGCGAGCTCCCGGGGATGAAACCGGCGGTGCTCACCGGGACGGTGTTCGCCAGACCGCCAGGAGCGCCGATGTCGATGTTGAGCTCCCCGGACTGGACCGTGGTGGCGACGGACGCGCGGTCGTTGAAGGCGCCGAACGTCGCGAGGCCGGCCACGGCCGCAGCCGTTCCGATCGCACCCACCGCCCCGATGACCGTGGCGGTCCTGGTGCGGCGAGTGGCAGCGCGGCGTCTCAACCTCATGCCGGATCTCCCGATGGTGTCCTACAGGTCGTGCGGTCAGTTCCGTATCGGCACGCCCGCCCCTGACCTTGAACCAGGTACACGGGTGCGATGTCGATCACGGCCCTCCTGTGCCCGCACCTGCTCTCAGGAGTCCGGGTCGTATCCGATCTCCCGGACCTCCTGGGTGCATCGGCAGCTGCGGGCGAAGCGAGCCGCCCAGTCCAGCGCCTCCGCCCGCGACGACACCTCGATGATCGCGAACCCCCCGATGACGGCCTTCGTCTCCGGGACCGGTCCGTCCGTGATCGCCCCGTCGGTGCCGACGAGGGTCGCCTGCTGGCGCTCGATGCCGCCGCCGAAGATCCAGACACCAGCGTCCTTGGCCTGCTCGGCCACCGCGCGCGCGGCATCCCCCACCTCAGGCAGGTCCTCGGCCGGGATGTGGCCCATCGAGCCGTCATCGAACGAGATCAGGTACCGCTGCATCTGGCGACTCCTCGATTCGGGGCACCGCGACTGCCAGGTCGTGGTGGCGGCCCGTCCGGCCGCGCTCACGAGCGCATGACCCCGTGCGCCGCCGGAACTCATCGGTGGAGCCCGCTCGCTGAGGTGGTCGTCGACCGCTGTCGCCGGGAGGCGGGCCCTGTCGCCGTCCGGCGCAGAGGCGGCGTCCTCCCTGCTGGACTCCGAGGGTGAGCCCGGCGCCTGACCGTCGCGACGTGCCGTCGGATCCCGTACGGACCGCGCCGGCCCTGTTCCCCCGACCGCTGCGCGGGCCTAGCGTCGGCTTCCCACGGGGGCCGACGACGGCGGCGGGAGACTCGCCATGTTCGCTCAGCTCATCCAGGGCAGGACGTCGGACGCCGAGGCGGTGCGGACGGCGCTGGACAAGTGGATGCAGGAGCTGCAGCCCGGCTCGGTCGGCTGGCTCGGCAGCACGATCGGGGTCGCCGACGACGGCCGGTTCGTCGCCGTGGCCCGCTTCGAGTCGGCCGAGGCCGCGGCCCGCAACTCGCAGCGGCCGGAGCAGTCCCGGTGGTGGGAGGAGACGCAGCGGCTCTTCGACGGCGAGGTGACCTTCGCCGACAGCGATGACGTCCAGGTCGACCTGACCGGGGACCCGGACCGGGCCGGGTTCGTGCAGGTGATGCAGGGCCGGGTGACGGACACGGAACGGGCCAAGGAGCTCGTCGCCCGGATGTCCACCGAGGACATGGCGGGCTTCCGCCCCGATGTCCTCGGCAGCGTGATGATGACCTACGAGCCGGACCGGTGGGCCCAGGTCATCTACTTCACCTCCGAGGCGGAGGCCCGCGAGGGCGAGAGCAAGGAGGCCCCGTCGGAGGTGCAGGCGGTCATGGAGGAGCTGATGGCCCTCAGCCCGGAGCCACCTGACTTCATCGACCTGCGGCGGCCCCTCCTGTACTCGCCGCCGGCAGCCGGCACCGGACTGCCGGGGCCGCGTGGGGCGGCGGAAGCAGCGCAGGAAGCTCAGCGGTCGACGTGAGGCGCAGCGCGACCCGCGCCGACTGAGCGAGACGTTGCCGCGGGAACGTCCGTCTGGCGCGCCCCGCACCGTCGAGTGGTGCTCGAAGAGGCGCCGACTGCGCTGCTGGGCGAGGGGCTTCGCACGGCGGGTGTCGGCGGCTACGGTCGGCGGGGCCGGCGCTGCCGGCGGCGGCTGAGCCACGGCCCCGGGAACGCGCACACCGGAGGCGCGTCGTGCCGGTCGAGGTCGTCGAGCTGTCCATCCGGGAGCCGGATGTCGCCCAGGCCGTGCTCGCCGATCTCTACCGCTCGGAGCGCCCGCTCGCGTTCTCCGGCGTCCGCGGGTCGTTCACCTGCGAGCTCCGGTCGGGGACGGCCGGTGACCTGACCGCGGACCGGCTGCGGTTCACCGCGGGCCTGCGCTGCGCGGTCGCTCCGCTGAGCGACCTGGTGGTGGCCAGTCCGGTGAGCGGTGGGTGCCGGTACGTGGCGGGCCGGGAGCAGGTCACCACGGGACCGGGCGTGGTGTTCCGGTGCCCGACCGGCGTGCCGTTCACGAACGAGTGGGACGACGTGGACGTGGGCATCGTGCGGCTGCCGTTGGCGGTGATCGAGCGGGTGGCCGAGGAGCGGCTGGGGATGCCCGGCGCCGAGGTCCGGTTCGACGGGCTGCGCCCGGTGTCCGAGCCGATGCGCCGCACGTGGTTGGGGCTGATGCGGTTCGTGCACCAGCAGATGGCCGACCCCGGCAGCGGGCTGGCCGAGCCGCTGGTCGCAGCGCAGCTGGCCGACCTGATGGCGGCGGCCGCGCTGACGGCGTTCCCGAACACCACGATGACGTCGGGCTACCTGCCCGAGGCCGGCGCGGTGGCGCCGGCGGTGGTGCGCCGGGCGGTGGCGTTCGTCGACGCGCACGCCTCGCTGCCGATCACCGTCAGCGACATCGCCCGCGCCGCCGGGGTCGGCCCGCGGGCGCTGCAGCTGGCCTTCGCCCGCCACCTCGGGCTGGCCCCGATGGGCTACGTGCGGCGGGTGCGGCTGGAAGGCGCGCACCGGGAGCTGCAGGCCGCCGACTCCACCGCCGGGGACACCGTGGCGGTGATCGCGCTGCGCTGGGGGTTCGCCAAGCCGGACCGGTTCGCCGCCGCCTACCGCGCCGCCTACGGGGTGACCCCCGCCCACACCCTGCGCACCTGATGGTCCTGGGACTGACATCGCCCTGCGAGTTGACATCACCTCACGAGCGGGAGAGGAGGGCGGCATGGGAACCCCCACACCGGGAGCACTACGGCGGCATGAGTACGCCACGTCTGACCCGGGCGAGGCGCGAGAGCTCATCGACGACCTCTTCGGCGGCCGGCTGCAGCTGAAGGCTTCCCCGGACACCAGATGGGAGGCCAGCGTCAGGATGCTGGACGCGGGTGCATTCAGCATCAGCGATGTCATGGTGCCCGCCGACCTCACGTTCGACTTGGCCGGCCAGGACGACGTCCTCATCTCCGTAGCCGTCGCCGGTGCCATCGGGTACGACCGCGGGCACGACCTCGAGCGGTACGTGCCCGGGGACGTGTTCATCGCCAATCACCCCGACACCCGAGCCGTCGCCGACAGTCATGAAGCCCGGACCCTCAGCGTCGCCCTCCCACAGTCACTGCTCACGGACGTCGCCCGGGCACTCCCGCCACGAACGAGCCGTGGCGGTTCACCGCCTCGCAGGCCACTCCCGGCGGAGCTGCTCGATGGCGGCAGGTCACCCGCTTCGTCGACGACCTGCTCGCCGAGCCCGAGACCGCCGCCTCCCCGCTGCTGATCGGGCCGGCCGCGCGGCTGCTGGCCGCCACCGCCCTGGCGGTCTTCCCTAACACCTTGCTGCCGCCGCCCGCTCCGGCCGATCGCACCGACGGCCATCCCGGCACGCTCCGGCGCGCGATCACGTTCATCGAGGCCAACTGCGATCGCGAGATCGGTCTGGCCGACATCGCCCGGGCCGCCTACGTCACCCCGCGCGCGGTGCAGCTGGCGTTCCGCCGGCACCTGGACACCACCCCGACCGCCTACCTGCGCCAGGTGCGGCTGGCCCAGGCGCACCGGCAGCTACGCGACGCCACCCCCGGCGACGGGGTCACCGTGACCGCCGTCGCCGCCCGCCGGGGCTTCACGCCCAGCCGGTTCACCGAGCGCTACCGCGCCGCCTACGGCGAGCTGCCCAGCCGCACCCTGCGCACCTGATCGGCGGCACGCAGCCGACGGCCCTCAAGTCCCCGGCGCAGCTCCTCCGCCCGCTGCCGGCAGGCGCCGGCCTCGGCGCGCGGCGGACTCGACCGCGGCGGCCCGCGCCCACATCCGCAGCGCCAGGCGCCGTTGGGCGTCGGCCCGGGTGCGCGCCCACGCCGCCCGGCCACGGTGCGGCCCGCACGGGTCGGTGGCGCCGGCGGCGTCCGCGACGGCCGCGACGTCGTCGTAGCTCAACGCCACGAGTTCCACGGTCGCCGCGGCGTCCCGGATCGCCGCCACCGACGCGCGCAGGGCCGCGACGCGCTGCTCCGCCGGCGACTGCTCCGGCAACACCGTCACGGCGCGAGCGTGACCGGCCGTCCTCAGGCCGGCTAGACCGCAGGCGAACGGTCACCCTGCAGACTCGCCTGAAGGCGAAGCTGCAGCCTGGCCACCTCCCGCCGCGACGATCGCAGCGTCGTCAGCTTCGAGGTCACGACAGCAGCATCGGCGCACCGACGCATGTCCGAGTGGGCCGCTCGGACACCGGCCGGCTCGCCCGGGAGGTGGCTTCAGGGGCAGCTGTCCGGCCGCACCTGGCCGGTGCAGTCTCGAGCCGTCACGATCCGGTGGTACACCGACGGCGACCGAGCCGAGCGGGCGCGGATCGCGCGCGAGTCGCTCGAGCGGGATGAGTTGCTGATGACGTTCGCCCGGTGGCTGAGTGATCGCGCGGGCCATGACGGGCCGGTCACCGTGCCGGAACTCATTCCGGAGACGGAGGCCCGCTTGATCCGGTTGCTGCGGGAGGGAACGGCTCCGCCAACCGCTTGAGCGCTGTTCCGACGGTGACCGGCCGGCGGAGCGCACCGGGCGTCCTCAGTGGGCCCCCGAGGGCACCACCGCCAGGCCGGCCCCGACGGCGGATCACCCCGCAGCGCGGCCGATGACTTCGTGGCTCCCGGCCGGTCCACGCTCGTGACACCCGAGGAAAGGACCGGCCATGTCGGAGCTTCTCGTCGACTTCATCACCTCCCTCGACGGCTACGCATCGGCAGAGGGTTGGCCCGGGTTCTGGGGCCTCGAGGGCCCGGAGTACCTCGCATGGCTCGGCGAGCAGCCCGAGGTCACCTACCTGATGGGAGCGAACACCTACCGCCTGATGTCGGGCTTCGCCGCCGGCGAGGTGCCGGATGCCCAAGACGAGTTCAGGCCCGAGGAAGAGGCGTCCATCGACGAGCTCACGCGGGCGTCCAAAGTGGTGTTCTCCTCCTCACTCGAGGAGCCACTGACGTGGGCCAACTCCACGCTCGTCCGTGGCGACGCCGTCGAGGCGGTGCGCGCCATGAAGGAGAACGGCACGGGGCTGCTCAGCACGATCGGCAGCCTCAGCCTGTGCCGGTCCCTGCTGAGAGCCGGACTCGTCGACCGCTTCCGGGTCGGGATGTTCCCGGTGATCACAGGGGCCACGGGCGCAGAACGCATCTACGACGGTTATCCGGACGTCGCCCTCGAGATGATCGAGCACCGCACCTTCGACGGCCGCATCCAGCTGGTCGAGTACAAGCCCCGCGTGCTCGAGCACCCGCCGCTCGGCGCCCCTGCGTGACGTCGCCCCGTCCGCCGGTCCGGACGGCCGCCCGGAGTACGGACGGCGGTCGACCGGCTGGTGGCCGCCGCGGCCGCATGGGGCCGGCGAGGACTCGCTAGTCGTCTCGCTCGTGGATCGCCTGGGCAGTGGATCGCGAGGACCGGGTCCGGACGAGTGGCAGTTCGCCGGTGAGGACCAGGTGCTCGGCGATGTTCCGCACCTTGACGTTCCTGCTCATCGAGACGGTCGCCAGGGCTTGGAACGCCTGGTCGGGGGTCATCTTGTGGCGCTCGATCAGGATGCCCTTGGCCTGCTCGATGACCGCCCGGGTCTCGAGCGCGATCTGGAGGTTGTCGGCCGCCTCCCGGGCCCTGCGGTACGCCTGGACGGTGCCGGCCGCGACTGCCGCGTAGGGGGCGAATCCGGTGGCCACCGCCCGACTGGCCTCGTCGAAGGCGTCCGGCGTCCGGGCGTAGATGTTCAGCGAGCCCGCGACCTGCTCCTCCCCTGTGATGATCAGCGGAACGGCCAGCACACTGAGGACGCCGCGTTCGGCGACGTACCGCGCATAGTCCACCCATCGGCTCTCCGTGCGCGTGTCGCCGATCTCGACCAGCACGCCGCTGCGGGCGGTGTGCAGGCACGGCCCGTCCCCGCGGTCGTACTGGACTTCATCGAGACCGAGGGCCAGTGGCCCGGTGTCGACGACGGTGCTCGGCTCGCCCT
Organism: Geodermatophilus sp. SYSU D00705; assembly: GCF_054050135.1. Taxonomy (NCBI): domain Bacteria; kingdom Bacillati; phylum Actinomycetota; class Actinomycetes; order Geodermatophilales; family Geodermatophilaceae; genus Geodermatophilus; species Geodermatophilus sp. SYSU D00705. Next base: position 10,738 of record NZ_JBJGYT010000040.1, read on the forward strand.
CGATCAGCAAGGTGACCGACGCCTCGGAGTCCCCCGGCATGACGCGCTTGGTGAGGTCGGCCATCGACTGCAGCAGGCTGTCCATGGAGAGTTCCCGCAGGGACCTCTGGCCCAGGTGCTCCAGTGCCTCGGCGGCTTCCGTGGATCTCCGGTTCTCGCTGCGGGCCACCGCGGGCCTCCGGTCTGGTTGATACCGGGGGTGCGACCTCGGCGGCGAACCCCGAGCTGGGCTCCGCATCTGCGCTACGCCACTGCCTGACGCAACAGGGACGCCCAGGTGCTGAACCCGGCGTCCGGACGAGCCTACGCGCCTCACCGAGCAGCCGTTCGGCGGCTCGCGCACGGGCCGAGCGAGCGCGGAGGCCATCAGCCGAGCAGCGACAGGTCCAGAGGAGGGACCGGCCCGGCGGGCTGCTTCCCCCGTGACGAGCCGCCGGCTGTCCCTCGGCGCCTCACCGTGAGGGACAGGTGCGGTCGGCCGGCAGACCTCGGCCCGACCGGCGCACCGGTCAGGGCGCCAGTACCGTGGCCGATCAGCCGTCGTGGTTCCGACCACGAGCGTGACGGTCAGGCCTCGCCGGTCCGGCGCGACGGCCGGCGGGCCGCTCGCTGCCAGAACGGACGGCGCCCCCGCTGCACCCGTCGGTCGGGAGGTACGGTGAGGCCGAGCGTCGGGCAGGTCTCGCGCTCCTCGTGCGTCTGACCGAGGCGTACCCGAGCACCGACCCTGCCGTGCGGGGTCCTGGAGCCGAGGTCGCCCCGCCGCGCACGCGGCTTCATCCGGAGGGCGAACGGCATGTCCAGCAACCTCGACGCGCACCGCCCGGACCCCGCCGAGGCGCTGGAGCAGCTCGGCCGCCTCGCCCTGCGCGAACACACCATGCAGTCCCTGCTGCAATCGGTGGCCGACCTGACCCAGGAGGTCATGCCCGGCCACCCGGAGACGTCGGTGTCCCTGCTGATCAACGACAAGCCCAGCACCGCCGTCTACACCGGACGGCTGGCCATGGACTGCGACGAGAGCCAGTACGGCCGCGGATACGGCCCCTGCCTGCACGCAGCCAGCACCGGCGAACTCGTGGAGATCGCCAACATGCAGACCGAGACCCGGTGGCGGGACTACACGGCACGCGCCGTCGAGCACGGCGCCCGCAGCTCGCTGTCGGTACCGCTGCCGATCAGCGAGGGCGTCCGCGGGGCGCTGAACATATACGCCCGCGAGCCCGACGTCTTCGACGAGGACAGCCGATCGGTCGCCACCCGCTTCGCCCCCTACGCCGCCGTCGCCGCGGCGAACATGTACGCCTACGAGGACGCCCGCGACATGGCCGAGCACTATGAGCGTGCCCTGGGATCCCGGGCGGGGATCGACCAGGCCAAGGGCATCCTCATGGAGCGCTACAAGCTCACCCCTGACACGGCCTTCCAGGCCCTCGCCAGGGTGTCGATGCAGACCAACACCAAGGTCAGAGACGTCGCGGAGACTCTCGTGAGGACCGGCGTCTTCCCACCCTGACCCGGCCCGCCTCGACGTCCGGGTACGAGACGGGCGGCCTGAGGCCGCCTCCAGAGATGCCTCTCGCAGCCGGACGAACCTGCCCGTGACGGCTCTCGTCACCATCACGTCACTGGAGGACACGCACGATCGAGAGGGAGGGCCGCACCGGCGCTCGCTACCTCGTCGACGACGACGTCTCGCCAGGGGCCCGCGCCACGGTGGGGTGCAGGCCGGTCCGCCAGCGAAAGGACGCCTCGGCGGGGATCGTCAGGGGCAGGTGGTCGGGCGCGGACGGCCGGGCGAGCAGGTACCCGCTGGCGGAGTCCACCCCGAGGGCGCTGAGCGCGGTCAGCTGAGGCAGGGTCTCGACCCCCTCCGCGATGACGTGCGCGCCGATGGCCTGCGCCAACGTCACGATGCCGGCCACCAACGCCGCGCCGCGAGCCGTCCCCAGGTCGTGGACGAAGGACTTGTCCACCTTGATGACGTCGACCGGGAACTCACGCAGGCGGGCCAGCGAGCTGTAGCCGGTCCCGAAGTCGTCGATGGCGATCGCCACCCCCAGGTCGCGTATCCGCTCCAGTACCTCCCCCGCCCGGGAGCAGTCGGCGAGCACCGACTCGGTCACCTCGATCCCGAGGCGATGCGGGGGCAGGCCGGCCCGGTCCAGCTGGGCAGCGAGCCGGGCGGGGAACCCGCAGTCGGCCAGCTGCTGGGGGGCCACGTTGACCCACACCCGGAGCTCCGGGAGGTGCGCCCACCGGCCGGCCTGCTCGACGGCTCGGGCGAGGACCAGCTCGCCGATGCGGTGGATCAGCCCCGTCTCCTCGGCGACCGGGATGAACTCCTGCGGACCGACGAGGCCACGGACGGGATGCCGCCACCGGACCAGGGCCTCGACGTGGCAGATCCGCTCCACCCGGAGGTCGAAGGCGGGCTGGTACTCCACCACCAGCTCGTCCCGCTCCAGGGCGTGGCGCAGGTCGTTCTCCATCTCGACCCGGTGCATCGACTCCACGTGCATCTGCTCGTCGAACCAGACAGCCCGTTCCCGTCCGGTGTCCTTGGCGCGGTAGAGCGCCGCGTCGGCCTCCCGGAGCAGGATGTCGAGATCGGCCGGACCGGTCGCCGTGGCCAGGCCGACGCTGACGGTGACGAGGAGGCGCGCACCCACCTCTACCGGCTCCCGGCTCGCCTCGATGACCTCCTGGGCGAACCGGCCGGCCTCCTCGGCGGAGCGGTCCACCAGGACCACCACGAACTCGTCGCCACCGAAGCGGGCCACCGCATCCGCCGGACCGGCCAGAGCGGCGAGACGGCGAGCGAACTCGCCCAGCAGGCGGTCGCCTGCGCCGTGCCCCAGGCTGTCGTTGACCAGCTTGAACCGGTCCAGGTCGATGAAGGCGACGGTGAGGCGGGCCTCCGGCCGTCCGGCGAGGACCCGGTCCACCTCCTGCAGCAGCCCGGCGCGGCTCAGCAGACCGGTCAGCTCGTCGTGCGTGGCCCGGTGGGCCAGGTCGCGCTGCGCCCGTTCGGCTGCCGCGCGGGCCGCCCGCTCGGCGGCCAGCAGGCGTTCCCGCTCCCGCTCCATGGCGCGCCGCTCGGAGATGTCCCGGAAGTAGATGGCGATCCCGCCCCGGCGCAGGGGGTACACGCGGGCCTCGCACCACAGATCCGCCCCGTCGTAGCGCGCCTCGAGGGTGGCGGTCCGTCCGGTGCGCGCGACCTGGCGGTAGGTCTCCTCGAACTCGGTGCCGAGCAGGGCGGGGAACCGCTCCCAGATGTCCTCGCCCACGACCTCGTCACGGCAGACGCCCAGCCGGGCCTCGGCCTGTGCGTTGATGTACGTCATCCGCCAGTCGGCGTCGACGCCGATGTACATGTCGCTGATCGACTCGAGGTTGTCGATGAGCTCGGCCGCCGTCCGCGTGGTCGCCTCCGACCGCGCCGCCTCGGCCTCCGCCGTGCTCACGTCCCGGAAGGACACGTACGCCCGCCGGGAGTCCCCGTCGAGGAACGTGGCGGTGGTGACCTCGGCAGGGAAGGTGGACCCGTTGCTGCGGCGCAACCGGAACACCCCGCGGAACACACCTTCCCGGGCCCGGGTCTCGAGCGCCTGCCTCCACCGGGGGTCACGCCGGTCGACGACCCCGTCCCGGCCCAGCTCGACCAGCTCGAGCTCCGTCCGGCCGAGCAGCTCGCAGGCCCGCGCGTTCGCACCGAGGGTGCGCCCGTCGGCCGAGGTGATCAGCACCCCGTCGAGACCGTGGACGAACAGTGCCTCGTAGACGCTGCTGCGCAGCGTCGAGGGAGCCGACTCGAGGATCACACCGGCGTATCGGCGGATCGACGGTTCCGGTTGACCGTGTTCCGCAATTCGGGTGAGCCGGTTCTGCCGGGGCGCCCCGTGCCTCGGAGCGGCGATCACGGCCTCCCCGGGTCGCGTGCGGTGGCCGGCCGGTGGGCCGGCAGGCGGGAACGTCTCGAGTATCGGTCGGCGCACGAGGGGGTCGTGCCGGACGACGGGGCGCGATACCGATGGGTCCGATCGGCGCCGGCGATGGCCGGCAGCGGACCGTGCCGCGGATCAGTCGCCGAGGCGCTCCCGGCACCGCCGCCGGTAGGCGTCCAGGAACGCGCGACCGGCAGCCCCTCGGACGGCCTCGTCCCTGGTCGCGACGCCGAGTTCCCACGTCGGCGCACCGCCGAGGGTGGCGACCGCGAGGTCCCCGAACAGGGTCTCGTCCACGCAGGCCAGCGGGCCGCACGCGATGCCCATCCCGCGGCGGACCAACGTCAGGACGCCGAACCACTCGTCCACCTCGAGACGCACGCGGCGGGGCAGGTCGCGCTCGGCGAACATCCGGTCGAACAGCTCGCGGACCCACCACCCTCGCGGCAGGTCGATCAGCGGCTCGTCGACCACGTCGCCCAGTTCCACGTCCCGGCCCCCCGCGAGCCGGTGCCCCGGCGGGCAGAGCAGGACCAACGGCGTGCTGAGCAGGGGATCGAAGCGCACGACCGGCGTCGTCCGGTGCGTCAGCGGCGTGATGGCGAAGTCAGCCGTGCCCTCGGCAACCAGGCCGAGGAGGTCGCGCGCGCCGTCGTGGAGCACGCTGATCGCCACCCCCGGATGCTGCTCCTGGAAGGGCCGGATCGTCTCGAACACGTCGACGTCCCTCGGCACTGCCACCGTCGCGACGCGGACGAACCCGCGGAGCAGACCCGCGACCTCGGCGACGGCGTCACGAGCCCGCTCGGCGTCGTGCAGCGCCGCCCGGGCGGGCTCGAGGAGAGCACGGCCGGCGTCGGTCAGCTCGGCACCCTTGCGGCCGCGGGTGAACAGGTCGGTGCCGAGCTCCTTCTCCAGTCCCAACAGGGACGCAGACAGGCTCGACTGGACCATGTACAACCGCGCCGCGGCGCGGGTGAACGAGCCCTCCTCGACCACCGCCAGGAAGTACTCCAGCTGCCTGAGCTCCACCCCGACCGCCTCCGTCCACCCTCTCGGAACGTCCAGCCCCCCGGGGGCGCCCGACCCGGCCGCGGCACCTATCCCTGCTGCCCCAGGTTGGTGACGAGGTTGACGGCCACGGCGATGACGACGGTCCCGAACAGGTACGACAGCAGAGCGTGTCCGAGGGCGACCTTGCGGATCGACGTGTCCTGGAGCTGGGTGTCCGGCATGGCGAAGCTCATCCCCACGGTGAACGCGACGTAGGCGAAGTCGCTGTAGGCGGGCGGTTCCCGCTGGCCGAAGTCGATGCCGCCGTCCCCGCCGGAGTAGTACCAGCGTGCGTACTTGAGGGCGAAGACCGTGTTGACCAGCGCCCACGACAGGATTACCACCAGGACGCCGAGCAGCACGGTGGCGACGCCGACAGCGTCCCCGGAGCCGGACCGGACGAGGCCCTCGACGACGGCGGCGAGGCTGGCCACCGCCGCACCCAGCACGGCCGTGTCCGTGACCCGGGTCCGCCCCTCCTCCTCGGCCAGCCGTTTGGTCCCCTCCGCGTCGCGCGGCCAGCTGATCCGCCACACCCAGAACAGCAGGCCGCCGGCGGCGACGGCCCAGCCGACGAGCACCGCGATCTCCGGGACGCCGGCGACCGTGGTCAGTCCGGCCGCGACGAGGCCGCCGCCGAGACAGATCATCAGGCGGCGCCACGACAGGATCGTCGGCCGCCGGCCCGCCTCCACCGCCGTCCCGCCGCCTGCGGCGCTCACCCCATGGCCCCGCACCGGGCCGGCGACGGCCCGGCGCCGGCCCACCGTCCGGCGTGGCGCCGGGGACCGGGGCGGTCCGCCCGTCGGCGCTTCAGCCACCCGGACGGAACACGGCACGGACGCACCCGTCCTCCTTGTCCTTGAACATCCGGTAGCCCTTCGGCCCGTCGTCGAGCGGCATCACGTGGGTGGCGAGGTGCTCGGTCCTCACCTCGTCCCGGCTCATGCGGTCGAGGATCTCCGGGATGTAGCGGTGCCCGTGCTGCTGGGCGCCGCGCAGGGTCAGCGCCTTGTTCATCACCGCGCCGAGGGGGAACTTGTCCACGAGACCGGCGAAGACGCCGAGGGTGAACACCGTCCCGCCCTTCCGGCAGGAGTAGATCGCCTCGCGCACCGCCGTGGGCCGGTCGGTCTGCAGCCGCAGCTGCTGCTTGACCTGGTCGTAGAGGTACTGCGGGCCCGGGCTGTGCGCCTCCATGCCCACCGCCTCGATGCAGACGTCCGGTCCCCGCCCACCGGTCATCTCGCGCAGCTCGGCGGGGACGTCGACCTCCTCGTAGTCGAGGGTCTCCGCCCCGATGTGCGTGCGGACCTGCTCGAGCCGGTTGTCGTACCGGTCGATGACGACGACCCGCTCGGCGCCCATGAGCATGGCCGCGCGGGCGGCCATCTGGCCCACTCCCCCGGCACCCCACACCGCGACGACGTCACCCGGCCGGACCTCGGCCTGGTGCGCCCCCGTCCAGCCGGTGGGTGCGGCGTCGGAGGCGAACAGCGCCCGCTCGTCGGAGACGCCGTCGGGGACGGCGAACGCCCCCTGGTCGGCGTAGGGCACCCGGATGTAGGGCGCGTGGCTGCCCGCCCACCCGCCCATCGCGTGGGAGTAGCCGTAGCAGCCGCCGATGGCCTGTCCCCACAGCGCCTCGGTGATCCCCGGGTTGGGGTTGCCGTTGTCGCACAGCGACCACAACCCCTGCCGGCAGTACCAGCACTGCCCGCAGCTGGTGAAGGAGACCACCACCACGCGGTCGCCCACCCGGTGCTTCGTCACGCCGCGGCCGACCTCGGCGACCGTGCCCATGAACTCGTGCCCCAGCACGTCGCCGGCGCGCATGGCGGGGATGTAGCCGCCCACCAGGTGCAGGTCCGAGCCGCAGGTCGCGGACAGTCCGACCTCGAGGATGATGTCGTGGTCGTTGAGGATCTTCGGCTCGGGGACGTCCTCGACGCCGATCTCGTTGACCCCGCGCCAGGTCACCGCCTTCACCGGACACCTGCCCTGGGCGCCACCCGGGTCCACGCCTCGAGGAGCGCGCCGCCGGGGGTCGCCGTCCGCTTGCCGTGCGGCGCGGGGTCCACCGCCAGCACCTCACCCACCTCGATGAGCTGCTTGGCCCGGCGCAGCGCGGACCGCAGCTCGGCCTGAGGGTCGCTGCCGCTCAGCCGGCTGAAGGCGGGTCCCGACGACGGCCGGTCGCGCAGCCGGGCCGCCAACTCCGTGCCCTTGCCGCCGGGGGCCGGGCGGACGCGGACCTCGATCCGGTCGCCGAGCTCGGCCAGGGGTGCGGGCAGCTGCGCGGTGTCCACGTCGGACGGCTCCCGGTAGACGGTCACCACGAGCCACCCGGACGCCGGCTCCCCCGCGCCGGCCGGCCGGGCGGCGGAGGGGTCGATGGCCGACCGCACCTGGCGGACGACACTCCCGCCGGCGCGGGCGGCGAGGGACGCCACGTTCCCGATGGAGCTGGTCATGCCCGACCCCCCGCGGCGGCGGCCTGCGGGGCCCGCGCGAACTCCTGCACGATGCGCTGGCAGAAGGCCGGCAGGTCGTCGGGCGACCGGCTCGTCGTGATGTTGCCGTCGGTGACGACCTCCTCGTCGACCACCTCGGCCCCGGCGTTGCGGAGGTCGGTGCGCACGCTCGGCCAGGACGTCAGCCGGCGGCCGCGCGCGACGTCGGCCTCGACGAAGTTCCACGGGCCGTGGCAGATCGAGGCGACCGGCTTCCCCGACTGGACGAAGTCCCGGACGAACTGCACCGCGGCGGGTTGCATCCGCAGTTTGTCCGGGTTCACCGTCCCGCCCGGCAGGAGCAGCGCCTCGAAGTCGTCGACCGACACCGCGCCGACCAGCTGGTCGACCGCGAAGGTGCCGGCGTCCTCGAGGTCGTGGTCGCGCGCCTGGATCTCGCCGCTGGTGATGGAGACGACGACGGTGCGGGCGCCGGCGTCCTCCAGCGCCTGCCGCGGCTGCTCCAGCTCCACCCGCTCCACCCCGTCGGCCGCGAGGATGGCGACCCGACGTCCGTTCAGCTCGCCTGCCACCTCAGGCACCCGCCCCCGCCGGGTGCAGGACGACCTTCGTCCAGCCGTCGTCCCGCTGGTCGAAGTGCTCGTAGGCCTCCGGCGCGCGGTCGAGGGGCAGCTCGTGGCTGACGATGAACGACGGCTCGGCCTTGCCCGCGGCGATGAGGTCGCGCAGCTGCCGGTTGTACTTCTTGACCGGCGCCTGGCCGCTGCCGATGTGCTGGCCCTTGAACCAGAACATGCCGAAGTCGAAGGCGAGCTTGCCCTGCTTGGCCAGATCGTCGCTGGCCCCCGGGTCCTGGGGCACGAAGACGCCGACGGTCCCGATCTTCCCGGTGAAGCGCACCGAGGCGACCAGCCGGTTCATCGTCAGGTTGGCCTGCTCCTGGCCGTCGGGCTCGTGCGCCTGGTAGCCGACGCACTCGCAGCCGTTGTCCGCCCCCAGCCCCATCGTCTGCTCGAGAACGGCCTGCACCGGATCGACCTTGGAGTCGTCGATGGCGATCGCGCCGATCGACTCGGCCAGCTTGAGCCGGTCGGGCTGCCGGTCGACGACCATCACCTTGCTGGCCCCTCGGATGGTCGCCGAGAGGGCGGCCATCAGCCCGACCGGGCCGGCGCCGTAGATGACCGTCTGGTCGCCGGGCTTCACGCCGGCCATCTCGGTGGCGTGGTAGCCGGTCGGGAAGATGTCGGCGAGCATCACGTAGTCGGTCTGGCGCTGCTCGGCGTCCTCCCCCAGCCGCAGGCAGTTGAAGTCACCCCAGGGCACGCGCAGCAACTCCGCCTGCCCACCGGCCCAGGGGCCCATGTCGGCGAAGCCGTAGGCAGCGCCGGCCATGTTCGGCTCCGGCTGCGCGGTCAGGCAGTAGTTCGTGAGCTGCTGCTCGCAGTTCTTGCAGTGCCCGCAGGCGATGTTGAACGGCAGGACGACGTAGTCCCCCACCTGCACCTTGTCGACCCCGTCGCCGACCTCGATCACCTGGCCCAGGTTCTCGTGCCCGAACCAGCGGCCGGTCTCGAAGTCGGTCCGGCCCTCGTACATGTGCAGGTCCGAGCCGCAGATGTTCGCCGAGGTGATCCGCACCAGGACGTCGGTCGGCCGCTCGATCCGCGCGTCCGGTACGTCCTTGACGCTGACCTGCCGCGGACCTTCGTAGACCACTGCCTTCATGCTGTCTCCCTCGTCGCGGGTGTGCCCCACCGCCCGTGCCCGGGCCGGGATCCTGATTGCACCCGGCGGAGCAGGGGGCCGGTATCGGCAGACATGCCGATACCGGGCCGACGCACCCGCTGCAGCAGCCGTCATGGGTCGGCCTGCCGATGGAGACCCGCCCGGCAACGCGCCACAGTGCCGAGCGTAGGGCTCACGGACGGCGGTTCAGACCTGGTGCCGGCGACCGCGGCGGAGCACGCGAGGACGGACCATGCCGATCGAGAGCACCCATCGAGTCGCGACGCGAGTCGCCCCATGTGGCGCGGCACCACGACGACGCCCTCCGGAGGAACGTCGCGGAGGAGCCGGCTCGGATGCTGCGGGGACCGGGACGTACCAGGAGGCACCCGGCGCCTGTCGACCGCCCGGGGGTGGCGCGCCCGGCGCGGTGGTGCGCGACATCGGCCGATCGACCGATGCCCACGCGCCGTGACCGGTCCTAGCGTCGGAGCCGCGGTCGAACGACGGAATCCCCACGACCGGCGCTGCACGGTGCCTCCGGGAGCGGACATGGATCATGCGACGTTCACGCGCACCGCGGCCGAGCGGGCCGGGCTGCCCGAGGAGACGGCGGAGCGGATCGAGAACGCGACACTGCGGACCCTGGCCGACCGGATCAGCGGCGGTGAGGCCCAGGACCTCGCGGCGCGGCTCCCGGCCCGGCTCCAGGACGACCTGCGTCCCCCGCGCGAAGACGCGGAGGCGTTCCGGGTGGACGAGTTCGTGCGTCGGGTCGCCGAACGCAGGGACGTCGGTCCGGACGAGGCCCGGACCGGGGCCGCCGCCGTTCTGACCACGGTGCGGGAGGCGGTCACGCCCGGGGAGTTCGACGACGTCCTCTCCCAGCTGCCGCAGGAGCACCGGGAGCTGGTCGGGCCGATGGCCTGAGCCCGCAGGCGTCGGCCGACGGCCGGAGGAGCAGGACGGCAGCACGTCAGGAGGAGCCCGGTGATCCAGTACGCGACGTTCATCCAGGCCGTGGGAGCCCAGGCCGGCGCGGCCGAGACCGAGGAGGCTCGGCGGGCGGTGGAAGCCGTCATCGCCGCCGTGGCCGCCTCGCTGGAGGAGTCCGACCGCGAGCGGTTGGCCGCGGTCCTGCCCGGCTCGCTCCGGGGCGCCGCCGAGATCCGGGGGCCGGGTCTGCACCCCGACAGCGGCGCCGCCCTGGTCTCCGCGGTGAGCGCCGGGTCCGGGTGCCCGGCCGAGCGGGCCCGCTTCTACACCCAGGCGGTCCTGTCCACGCTGGCCGGCTCCGAACCGGAACTGGCCAGCGCCCTCGCCCGGCGACTGCCGGACGGTGAGGAGCTGTTCTCCCCCATCGACCAAGGCGTTCCGCCGCGCGGCTCCGGGGTGCCGATCGGCCTGACCCCGCGACTGCTCGAGCGGGAGGAGATCGACCGCGCGCTCGCCGCCTTGGAGGGCTGGGAGGGCGACGAACACCGCCTGCGGCGCACCGTCGTGCTCCCGCCCGAGCGCCAGCGGCCCCTGCGCGACGCCGTTGCCCGCGCCGAGCTCGACGTGACCCACCACGCGCGGGTCGAGCAACTGCAGGACGCGGTCACCTTCGAGGTCTGGACGCATTCGCTCGACCGTGTCACCGACATGGACCTCGAACTCGCCCGGCGGATCGACGCGGCGATCGCCGCAGTCGGGTCCTCGGGCTGACCCGCCCACGGCCCGCCGGACACCGACGGCCACGACCAGGAAGGCAACCCTGTGACCGATCCGATCACCCCCGACGAGATCGTGCGGTACCTGCAGGACGTCGACTACCCGGCCGGCAAGGACGCGCTGGTCGCCGCCGCCGAGCGGGCGGGCGCCCCCGAGGCGGTGGTCCGCAGCCTCCGGGCCATCCCGGTGGTCGAGTACCGCAACCGTGCGGAGGTGGCGCGGTCGGTGCCCGTCGACCCCGGAGCCGGCCGGTCGGCGAGCCGGGCGGCCGAGCAGGCCCGCACGCGTGCCCCGAGCGGTGTCGCCGAGCACATGCGCGAGCCCCGGTAGGACCGGTCATCGGCACCCGTCATCACGCCGGCTGAGTGCCGGCGATCGGACTGCCTGCCCGCCGACGGGCTCAGGTCCGCGGCGCCAGCTCGTAGGTCGGTCCCAGATCGGTGCGGCTGGTGTCGGGGACCTCGTGCAGGATCTTGGGCTCGCTGTGCAGCAGGCGGTGGACGGCGGCCCGCGCCCGGTCGAGGTCCAGGCCGGCGCGGCCGGCGATGTCCTGCAGGTGCGGAGCGCCGGCGCCCACCTCTGCCTCGGCCACGGCCCGGTAGACCACGGCGTCCTCGCCCGACAGGTCTTCGACTCGCATGGTGCTCCTCCTCGGGACGGCAGCCCGACATCGCGTCGGCACCGCAGGAGGCCTACCCGGCTCCGGCACCGGCACCCGGACGGCGGGCAGACATCGGCAGGTCTGCCGATGGCTTCCCCCGGCGGCGTCCCCGAGATTGGGAGCACCGGGAGCGGTGTGACGCGTCCGGTCTCCGGGAGGAACCCGAGGAGGAGCATTGCAGTACGACGACTTCGTCTCGTCCGTGCAGGCCCGTGGGGGCAGCCCCCGCGACGAGACCGAGACGCTCGTCCACGCGACGTTGCGCGTGCTGGCCGAGCGGCTCACCGCCGGTGAGGCCGACGACCTGCGCGCCCAGCTGCCGGGGGAGCTGCAGGCCGACCTGATCCCGCCGGAGCCGGAGGCACAGCCCTTCGGGCCCGACGAGTTCGCCCGGCGGGTCGCGCGGATGGCACGCGTGCCCGAGGCAGGGGCTCGGGAGGGGATGGTCGCCGTCCTCGCCACGACCCGCGACGCGGTCGAGCCGGGCGAGTTCGACGACGTGTTGACCCAGCTGGGCGGGGAGTTCGCTCGGCTCGTGCCCGGATCGAGGTAGCTCCGACGGTGGGGGCCCCGACACGAGCGGAACCGCAGCCCACGCCGGCCGACCGGCGTCCTCCGGCAGTCGGCGTCAGGCCCGCCACCCGACCACATCGTGGTCGTGGTCCTCCTGTACGTCGGGGCGGTCTCGGCGACCGGGACCCCGCCGCTCCACCGACGGCTCGGCGGATCCAGCCCTCGCCTCCGGCTGGGCCTCGGACGCCGTCAGGTCCCGGAGGCAGCCCGCGCGGAACCGTTGTCCGCCCGCAAGCACCCGGCTCGCCGGACGTCACCGTCCGGCGAGCCGTCCGCGAGCCTCGAGTGCTCGTGCAGCGCACTGCGTGATCGCCGCACCGAACGACACCGGATGGAGGAATGATGAGCGAGTCAGAGCTGGAGGAGACCGGGACCGGAGACGCCGCCAAGCGCATCGGTCAGGCGCCCACGACCACGGACGTGACCGATCCGGAGCGGTCCTCCCGGAACACCGCCGCCGGCTCGGGTTCCGAGCCGGGCGAAGGGCCCGTCCGGCCGGACGCCGACGAGGGGGTGGATCCCTCGGCCAGCATCGAGCCGCACAACGAGGGACTCGTCTGACACGACGGCCCCGCAGCCGCCGGCTGCGGGGCCGTCGCCCTGATCGGTGCAGGCCTCCTTCAGTGCACCGGCCGCCGCCCGTCGGACCCCGCGTTCGTCAGCGACTTCGCCACGCTCCGGGCGCCGGCGTAGATCGCTCCGGCCGCCGCCACCCACGGGCCCGCGACGATCACCGGGTCGAGCGGCTGGTGCTTGAGGTCCGTGCGGTGCTGCCCGACCCGCGACCGCAGGCCGTGGCGGGTGAACTCGGCCTTCACCCCGGTCTCGGTTATCGGGTTGTCCGGGTGGAGCGTGAGGAACGACTTCAGGTGGTGCTCCCACGCGTCCACCCGGTCGGCGAAGATGAGCAGCAGCCAGTGCGCCGCCCGGCCCTCGCTGTAGCGGTAGGCGTAACGGCGGATGGCCCCCGAGACGCCCGACGGCGGCTGGGCGGTGCCGAACACCGGGGTGAGCATCTTGTGCTCGACCGAGCGCTCCCGCGGGTACCTCTCCGGCTGTCGCTCGGGAAACTCCCAGTGCGCGCCGGTGAAGTCCTCCTGGAACTGCAGCTTCGGCACCGCCGGCCGGTCCTTGGGGTCGAGGTCGACGCCCCAGCCCGGGATGCGCTTGCGCAGTTCCTCGGACGACTCCGCGATCGGCGGCTTGTGCGGTGTGTAGGTCATCAGGGTCTCCTGTCGCTCACGCCGCGGTCGGGACGACGAGGGGCTTGATGCAGCCGTCGAGCTTGGCCGAGAACATGTGGTAGCCCTCGGCGATGTCCTCGAGGGGCACGCGGTGGGTGGCCAGCTCACTGGGCTTGAGGTAGCCGTTGCGCACGTGCTCGATCAGCCGGGGCCACTGCCGTTTCACCGGGCACTGGTTGGTGTGGATCGTCAGCCCCTTGTTCATCGCGTCGCCGAACTTGACGGCGCTGAACAGCGGGCCGTAGGCGCCCATCACCGAGATGGTCGCGCCCTTGCGGACGGAGTCGATCGCCCAGTTCAGCGCGACCGGGGAACCGCCTTGCAGCTTGAGCTTGGACGAGGTGACATGCTGGATGAAGTTGCCGTCCGCCTCTGCGCCCACGCAGTCGATGGCGACGTCTGCGCCCAGGTAGTCGGTGGTCTTCTTCATCTCCAGGACGATGTCGCCGTACTCGGTGAAGTTGTAGGTCTCGGCATGGGCGAAGGTGCGCGCCTTCTCCAGCCGGTAGTCCAGGTGGTCGATGACGATCACCCGGCCGGCACCCATCAGCCAGGCCGACTTCGCGGCCACGAGTCCCACGGGCCCGGCGCCGAAGACGATGACGACGTCCCCCTCGACGATGTCGCCGAGCTGCGCCCCGAAGTAGCCGGTCGCCGTCATGTCGGTCAGCAGCACCGCGTCCTCGTCGGCCATCCAGTCCGGGATCCTCGACGGGCCGACGTCGGCGAACGGCACCCGCACGTACTCCGCCTGGCCCCCGTCGTAGCCCCCGGTCGTGTGCGAGTAGCCGTAGATGCCTCCGACGGCGGTGGCGTTCGGGTTGACGTTGTGGCAGTTGGAGTACAGACCTCGCGCGCAGTACCAGCAGGTGCCGCAGAAGATGTTGAACGGCACCATCACCCGGTCCCCGACCTGCAGGTTCCGCACGGACGACCCCACCTCGTCGACCACACCCATGATCTCGTGGCCGAAGGTGTGACCGATGCGGGTGTCCGGCATCATGCCGTGGTAGAGGTGCAGGTCAGAGCCACAGATCGCGGCGAGCTGCACCCGGACGATGGCGTCATTGGGGTGCTCGATCTTCGGCCGGTCCTTCTCCTCCATCCTGACCTTGTACGGACCTCGGTACACCATCGCTCGCATCGGATCCCCTCCTGGGGCGCGGGCCCCGGGGCTCGTGAGCACCACGGGGTGCCCAGCGGCCGGCTCTGCTCACCGGCCCCCTGACTCTGCGCCGGCTGTCCCACCGCGGCCACCGCACAGCCGGACCCACCGCGAGGTTCGGGCGAAAGATCGGCAGATCTACCGATGCTCGACGTCGCCCGGTCTCGCTGTGATGAGCTTCGCCCTGGGCCGTGTCCGCCTGGGGGGTGCGGGTATCCCGCTCACCGCTGAGCAGCCGGCCGGCGAGAACCACTCCGTGGCCCCCGATCGAGCTGCCGCTGCGGGGAAGTTCCTCCATCTCCGTGCCATCGAGCGAGAGGGGACGACATGCCCACCAGACGCAGGCTCAGGGGCCGCAGGCTCGCAGTGCTGGCGGCCGACGGCTTCGAGAAGGTCGAGTTGGTGGTACCGCTGCGAGCCCTGAAGGCGGCCGGCGCCGAGGTGGACGTCGTGTCCCTGCGGCGCGGACGGATCCGCGGGGTGAACCTGCACATGCCGGCCAGTCGGGTCCGCGTGGACAAGACGGTCGGCGAAGCCGATCCCGGCGACTACGACGGGCTGCTCTTGCCGGGTGGGTTCATCAACCCCGACCTCCTCCGGCAGTCCGCCCCGGCGCGGGAGTTCGTCCGGGCGTTCGCCGCGAGTGACAAGCCCATCGCGACCCTCTGTCATGGACCGTGGGTGCTCGCATCGGCGGGACTCGTGGACGGGCGGACCCTCACCTCCTGGCCCGGGATCCGCGACGACCTGGTGAACGCGGGTGCCACCTGGCTCGATCAGGAGCTCGTCCGGGACGGGAACCTCACCACGAGCAGAGGGCCCCAGGACATGTCCGCCTTCGTCCGGGGCATGCTCGATGCCTTCGCGACGACGTCGCCGGAGCCGGCGACGACAGCACCGCGTCGTGAGTCCGATCGGCAACGCGAGGCCCCCATCGGCTGGGCCGTCGCCGCACTGCGATGGTCGCCGAAACCGTCGGCCGCCGCCGTGCTGGGCATCGGTGTGGCCACTGCGGCCCAGCGCGCCCTGCGTGGCCCGGCTGCGCAGAGCTGGAGGACCCGGGCGGCAGCTCGCGCCGGGTGATGTCCCCGACCGTGGTGGCTGCTGCGCGCGGTCTGTGATGCGGCCTCGCGCGTGCACGTCGTCGGGGTCGGGGGCGGTGGATCCCTCCGCCGGCATCGAGCCCCACGACCAGGGCGTCCTCTGCCCCTGACGGCCCCGCAGTCACCGGCTGCGGGGCCGTCGCCCTGATCAGGGCAGCCGAGCGTTCACGCCTGCGCCGTCGCGGCCTCCCGCGCGTCCTCCACCTCCAGTTCGAGGTTGCCGTCCCGGACCACGACGCGCACCCGCTGGCCGCTGCGCACCCGGCCGTCGAGCATCAACCGGGAGAGCCGGTTGTCCAGCTCACGCTGGATGGCCCGGCGCAGCGGGCGGGCGCCGAACTGCGGTTCGAACCCGCGCTCGGCGAGCCAGCCGACCGCCTCCGGAGTGAACTCGACCTCGATGCCCTGGGCCCGCAGCCGCCGGCGGGTCTCGTCGAGCAGCAGGTCGGTGATCCGCTCCAGCTGGGTGTGGTCCAGCTGCTGGAACACCACGATCTCGTCGATCCGGTTGAGGAACTCCGGCCGGAACGACTCGCGCAGCCGCCGCATGAGCCGGTCGCGGAGCCCCGCGTCCGACGACGCACCGTCGCCGGCGCCGAAACCCAGCGGGGCGTTGCGGCCCTGGATGAGCTCCGACCCCAGGTTGCTCGTCATGATCAGCACGGTGTTGCGGAAGTCGACCGTGCGGCCCTGGGAGTCGGTGAGCCGGCCGTCGTCCAGCACCTGCAGCAGGGTGTTGAAGACGTCGGGGTGGGCCTTCTCGATCTCGTCGAAGAGCACCACCGAGTACGGCCGGCGGCGCACCGCCTCGGTCAGCTGCCCGGCGTCCTCGTACCCCACATAGCCGGGCGGGGACCCGACCAGCCGGCTGACGGTGTGCCGCTCCTGGAACTCGCTCATGTCGAGGCGGATCATCCGGTCCTCGTCGCCGAAGAGCGCCTCGGCCAGGGCGCGGGCCAGCTCGGTCTTGCCGACGCCGGTCGGGCCGAGGAACAGGAAGCTGCCGATCGGCCGGTCCGGATCCCCCAGCCCGACCCGGGAGCGGCGCACCGCCTCGGCCACCACGCGCACCGCGTCCTCCTGGCCGACGACGCGCTCGTGCAGGTGCTGCTCGAGGTGCAGCAGGCGCTCCATCTCCTCCTGGGTGAGCTGGCTGACCGGGATGCCGGTGGCCCGGGACACCACCTCGGCGATGTCCTCGACGCCAACCTCCGGCACACCCGACCCGCCCACGCCCGGACCCGCGCCGCCGCCGTCCCGGGCCTGGTCGAGCCGCTGCTGGGCCTCGGCGACCTGGTCGCGCAGCTCGGACGCCCGCTCGTACTGCTCGGCCGCGACCGCCTGGTCCTTCTCCCGCTGCAGCCGCTCGACGTCCTGCTCGAGCCCGCGCAGGTCGGTCGGGGGCGTCTTCACCCGGCGGCGCACGCGCGCCCCCGCCTGGTCGATGAGGTCGATGGCCTTGTCGGGCAGGTGCCGTTCGGTGATGTAGCGGTCGGAGAGCTCGACCGCGGCCCGGATGGCGTCGTCGGTGAACCGCACCTGGTGGTGGGCCTCGTAACGGTCCCGCAGGCCGCAGAGGATCTGCACCGTGTCCTCGACGCTGGGCTCGGGCACCAGGATCGGCTGGAAGCGGCGCTCCAGCGCGGCGTCCTTCTCGATGTTGCGCCGGTACTCGTCCAGCGTCGTGGCGCCGATGATGTGCAGCTCGCCGCGGGCCAGCGCCGGCTTGAGCATGTTGCCGGCGCCGCCGGAGCCCTCGGACGCGCCCGCGCCGACGACGGTGTGCAGCTCGTCGATGAAGACGATGACCTCGTCGCTGTGCTCGCGGATCTCGTCGATGATCTTCTTGATCCGCTCCTCGAAGTCCCCGCGGTAGCGGGTGCCGGCCACCAGCCCGGTGAGGTCGAGCTCCACCAGCCGCCGTCCGCGCAGGGTCTCCGGCACGTCGCCGTCGACGATCTGCGCGGCGATGCCCTCGACGATCGCGGTCTTCCCGACGCCGGCCTCCCCGATGAGCACGGGGTTGTTCTTGCGTCGCCGGGAGAGCACCTCGACGGTCTGCTCGATCTCCTGCTCCCGGCCGATCACCGGGTCGATCTCACCGTTGCGCGCCATCGCGGTCAGGTCGCGGCCGTACTCGTCCAGCGTCGGGGTGCTCGACGGGGGCCGGCCGGCCCCGCCGTGCCCACCGCCCGCGCCCCCGCCCGGCCCCCCCCCCCCCAGCCCCCCGCCCCCCCCCCCCCCCCCCCCGCCGCCGCTGACGGCCTGCTGCAGGGCCTCCGGCGTGACCCCCCGCTGGCGCAGCAGCCGCCCGCCCGGCGAGTCCTGATTGACCGCCAGCGCGAACAGCAGGTGTTCGGGACCGATGTAGGTGGAGCCCAGCGCCCGGGAGATCTGGTGGGCGTCGAGGAGGGCGCGCTTGGCCGCGGGGGTGAGGGCCGGCGTCTCGGCGCGCGGCTCGCCGCGACGCGGCAGGCCGTCGAGCTCGGCGCGCAGCTGCCCCGGATCGGCGCCCGTGCGGCCGATCAGCTGCCGGGTGGGCTCCTCCTCGGTCATCGCCCACAGCAGGTGGTCGGTGTCGAGGTCCGGGCTGCCCACCTCGGCGGCCCGGCGCGCGGCCGCGTTCACCAGTTCCCGGGCGTGCTCGCTGAGGAACTGGGTGATGTCGACGCGCTGGCGGGGCTGACGAGGGCCGCCCATGTAGCGGGCGAAGAAGTCGTCGAAGGGGCTGCCGTACGGGCCTGGGAAGTATCCGCTGGTCATCGCTCGTCCGTCCCGAGAGTGGCGTGGTCCCCTCATGCACTACTCGCCCAGGGGCGGCATCTCCATCGGTCATCCTGCCGAGAGCCCGTCCAGGGACGCGGACCGCCGGCACCGGGCGGCCGGGGCTTCCCGCCCCCCGCTGTCTCTCCCACGTGCCATCGGAGCCGTCGATGCCGCCCAGCGGGACGGCGTGATTTACCAGGCCCGCAACCGGACGGAACCTGGGTTCCGAGAGGCAGCTGTCGGGCACCTCGGCCCGCCGACCTCCACCGCCGCAGTCGGGAGGATCGTCGGTGAGTGAGCACGTGACGTGGGAGACCTGCCCGGACTGCGGGCGGTTCGCCGCCGTGGGCTGGCTCGACGGCGAGCCGGTCGAGTTCGACTGTCCCCGCGGCTGCCGACTGCCGGCAGATGGCGTCTCGTCGACGTTCGGACGGCGGCGTCCCGGACGCCGGTAGGTCCGACACGCCGGCCGACGGTGGGCCGCGAGCACCTCGCCGCCGGCCGGACCTACGCGTCCTTCCTGTGGCCGCTGGGCGGCCGGCACGCTGCGCACGGGCACCCGCGCATCACCGCGATGGCTCCTCCCACAGACCTGCCGCTCCATCTGACCGGGCTGGTGCTGGTGTCACCGCCCGGGGACCTGCGCGGGCTCACACCGCGCGAACTCGAGGTCCTGGGGCTGCTGGTCGAGGGGGCGTCGAACGCGATGATCGCCCGCGCACTGGTCGTCGCCCCGCGCACCGTCGCCGCGCACCTGGAGCACGTCCTGGTCAAGCTGGCGGCGCCGTCGCGGACCCTCGCCGCGGTGCGCGCGGAGCGGGCGGGGCTGTTCGTGCCGCCATCCTGGTGATCGGCCGCCACGGAACCGGGCATGGCTGAGCTGCCACCGCCGGGGGAGGCGTGGGTCGCGGCCGAGGTCGCCTGGATCGCGGCCGAAGCCGGGCCGATCGGGTCGGGGGCCGAGATTCGTACGTCGCCTGATCTCGCGGGGCGGGAGCCGCCTGCGTCGCGCACGTGACCGGCCTGGAGCGTCGTCGTGTCGCGGCGAGTGTTCCTCGGTGGAACCAGGTGACTCTCGGCGGGGTCGACGAGTCCGAGAGTGGCCGTCGGCGGACGCAGCGGGCAGTGTCCCTCGCCGGAGAGTCGCAGGTGACGCCCGGACACTCCCGTCGGGATCCGTGCCGGGTCATCGGTCGTTCCGCCGATGGCGCGGGTCGGGCTCCCGGATGTGGTGCCCTCGAGGGCGACTTCCCGGAGGTGCCAGGAGGTGGTCCTCACTCCCTGGTCGACGTCCCGGTGCCGCCACCGAGGTGCTCGGGAGCCTCGATGGCGGTACCGAGGTCTCGTGCGGATCCCACCAGGAAGTCGATGACCCTGCGGACGGACTGCCCGGCCGGCGCCCGCCAGACGGCCTCCAGTTCCAGCCACAGGTCCGGGTCGAGACGCCGGGCCTCGACCCCGTCGATCCCCATGGGGTCGATCCCCAGGATGCCGGCGGCGATGCCGACGCCCGCAGCGACCGCGCGCAGCACCGCCTCCGGGCTGTTGAGCAGATTCGGTTCGACGACGACCTGCCCGGGGCCCGCACCGCCGGGGAAGAAGTGGCCCACCGTGCGGTCCCAGACGCCGGCGAACGGTTCCCGCGGGAACATGACCAGCACCTCGCGGGCGAGGGCAGCGACCGGCACCCTCGTCGAGTCGGCGGCCCCGTGCCCGAGCGGGACGACCACTCCGAAGCGCACTGAGCCGAGGACGACGCCGTCGAGGTCGCGGTCGACCGGTGCCCGGCTCCAGACGACCGCCGCGTCGGCACGGCCCTGACGGACGGCCTCCAGGGCGTCGTCCCCCCGGCCGGAGCTCACCGAGACCTCGATCCCGTCGATGCCCTGGCCCAGGCTCCTCAACGGACCCTCCAGGACCAGGTCGGCCATGTTGGCCACCCGGAGGGTCAACCGCTGGCGGCCCGCCCCGGCGGCGCGCACGTCCGCTCGGGCCCGCTCCACCTCGGCGAGGATCACCCTGGCCCGCTCGACCAGTGCCTGCCCGGCGACCGTGAGCTCGACGCGCTGCGGCGTGCGCTCGAAGAGCGGCACGCGCAGTTCTCGTTCCAGGGCCTGGATCTGCTGGGAGAGGGAGGGTGCGGCGATGTGCAGCCGGTGCGCTGCACGGCTGAAGCGCCCTTCCTCAGCCACCGCCAGGAAGTACCGGAGCTGGCGCAACTCCATGATCCACTCTACTGCTCCAGGAGCTGCGCACCCGCGCCAGGGATGCCGAAAGCCAGCGCCTTGCACAACAGCCGTTTTCCGTCACGGCGAACGGGACTACCTCGCGCGTCTCGCGGTACATGGGGGGTGGATGGGTCGGCGTCGTCGAGAAGAGCGCTCCCCCGGCATCGTCCGTGTGCCGACGCTGCGCGGGGGGATCGATGGTGACGACGCCGGGCCTCGAACTGGCCGAGATCGCGGCCTCGACCGGCTCCCTCCCCCGAAGGGCGCAGGAGATGCTGGAGGTACTTCGCGGCCTCGTGCCCTTCGACGCCGCGTGGCTGGCCGTCGCCGACCCGATGAGCAGCAGCTACACGTCCGTGGCCAGTGCCGACCTGGACGAGAGCACGGTGCGGTACCTGAGCGGTCCCACGGTGGCGCAGGACATCGAGGTGACCCACACCGACGGCGCGCGCCCGCCGCTGAGCCCGTCCGACCTGCCCTACCCGGCCGCAGACCTGCGGACGTGGGCGGAGTGCTTCATCCCCGCCGGCTTCCACGAGGCCCTGGGCGTCGCCCTGTTCGACGGAGGGCAGCGCCACGTCGGACACCTGGCGCTGCTCTTCAGCAGCAAGGAGCCGCCGCCCCTGGTCATGCGGCATCGGCTGCACCAACTGGTCCCCGTCCTGGCGCACGGATCGGACCCGTTGCGCTCGCTGGCCGCGGCAGCGCGGGTGGTGCGGGGGGCGGCCGCCGGTGCGGTGCTGTGCCGCGACGGCGCCACCCGGCCACTGCCCGGCCTCGACGGCGACGCACTGCTCGCCGAGGGATCGCCCGTCGTCAGCATCGCGCGCTCGTGCATCGACGACGGCCGGGTGTTCGCGTCCTTCCTGTGGCCCCGCGGCGGCCGCCACGCCCCGGACGGGCACGTCCGCGTGACCGTCCTGGCCAGTCCCGGGGAGGCACCAACGAGCCTGCTCGGAACGGTCGTCCTGTCCGCGGTGACCGACCTGCGGGGGCTGACGCCGCGCGAGCTGGAGGTGCTGGGCTTGCTGGTCGACGGGTGTTCCAACCAGCAGATCGCCCGCGCGCTGGTCGTGGCCCCGCGAACCGTCGCTGCCCACCTCGAGCACATCCTCGTCAAGCTCGATGCGCCCACGAGGACGCTGGCCGCCGTGCGGGCCGAGCGCGAAGGCCTCTACGTGCCCCTGTTGCCGTCGCCCTGCCGGGCCTGAATGGGGCGTTCTGCCGATGGCGCTGCCCCGTCGGCACCGGTTCCATGAGCGGAACGGCCGCTCCGCGAGGTCGCCGGCTCAGCCGCGTCCGCACTCGCGCATCCGTCCACACGGAGGGCAGAACGTGATCGGGTACGAATCGTCCACCGAGGCGACGGGGCCGCGGGCCTCCAGCACCTCGCCCCACGCTGGGCCCCCGCTGCTCTCCGGTCGCGGGGGCGCGGTCGGCGGTACCTCCACCGCATGAGCAGGCTGCGGCTCCAGCTCTTCCTCCGCAGCAGCATGTGGCTGCTGCCGATCGGCTGCCTGGCCGCGGGCGCCCTCCTCGCCGTCGGAACGCTCGCCGTGGACCGGGCGACGGACTACCGGCTCATCCCCCAGAGCCTGACCGGGACGCCGTCCGACGCCCAGACGATCCTGTCCTCCTTCGCCACTGCCATGGTGTCGCTGACCACCCTCGTCCTGACGGTGACCCTGGTCGCCGTCCAGCTGGCGATGGGCCAGTTCTCGCCCCGCATCGTGGGGGCGCTGCTCACCGACCGGTGGAGCCAGCTGGCGATCGGGTTGTTCGGCGGGAGCTTCCTGGTCGTGGTGTTGACCCTCCGCGAGATCCGCGGCTCCGACACCGGCACGGTGCCCGGACTGTCGATGCTGCTGTGCTACCTCCTGGTGTTCGCGAGCATCGTCGTGCTCGTGCTGTTCGTGCACCACGCCGGCCAGGGCCTGCGGGTCGCCGGCCTGATCGACCTCGTCGGCGACCGCAGCCGCGAGTTCATCGCCCGCGAGCACGGTGAGCTGCCCGTCGTCACCGGCGGTCCGGACGGGATCGTCGCAGCGCGACCCGGGAACGTGATCCGCGTGGACCGCCCCGCACTGGTGGCCGCGGCCCGCCGGGCGGACTGCGTGCTCGAGCTGGTCCCCGTCGTCGGGGACTTCGTCGTCGGCGGCGCGCCGCTGTTCCGGGTGCACCCGGGCACCCGGTCGCCGGCGAGTGGGGACGGGGACGCGGCCGGTCGGCTCCGGGTCGCCGACGTCACCCGCCACGTCCTGCTCGCCGGAGAGCGCGTGCACACCGAGGACCTCGCGTACGGCTTCCGGAAGCTCGTCGACATCGCCGTGCGGTCGATCGCACAGCCGTTCAACGACCCCACGACGACGGTCCAGGCACTGCACCGGCTCCACGACCTGCTGCGCCAGATCGCCGCTCGCCCGCTGCCCTGTGGTGAACACCGCGACGAGGACGGCGTGGTGCGCCTGCTCGAGCGGACGGTCAGCTGGGAGGGCTACGTCCGGCTGGCATTCGACGAGATCCGCCTGGCCGGGGCGTCGGAGCCGCAGGTGACCCGGAAGCTGTGCGCGGCCCTGACCGACCTCAAGAACGTGGCATCCCCCGACCGGCAGGAACCGCTGGACCGCCAGCTCCGGCTGCTGAACGCCGCCGTCCGACGCGCTTTCGACGACGAGGACGTCCTCGCAGCGCTCACCCCGGACACCGAGGGCATCGGGTCGGGGGCCGACGTCACCGCCGCGCCACCACCGGCCAGCCCATCGCCGAGGGGCACGAGCCAGACCTCCGCCTCCCCTTCTGCTGCCAGGTGAGGGGCGGACCGCGACCAGAGACGACTCAAACCGTCCTGCCGAAGGAGAACGTCATCGGGGTGGAGCTGAGGGGACTCGAACCCCCTGACCCCCACTCTGCCAGGCCGTCATGATCGCGTTCGTCGACGTGCGCTCGGGTCCGCTACGGGCCCT
This sequence comes from Geodermatophilus sp. SYSU D00705, assembly GCF_054050135.1. NCBI lineage: Bacteria > Bacillati > Actinomycetota > Actinomycetes > Geodermatophilales > Geodermatophilaceae > Geodermatophilus > Geodermatophilus sp. SYSU D00705. The sequence continues at coordinate 34,359 of NZ_JBJGYT010000040.1, forward strand.
GAGCGGCAGGTTCACCATGGAGGCGGACAGGGGCGAACTAACGCGATCGATCTTGAATCCGCGCCAACTGCAACCACAACTGCAATCAGAACTCCGGGTGGTTAGCGAGCCGCATCAGGCCCGCTGAAGACAATCGCCCTCGCCTAGGTGTACTGCCCATGAGCGTTGTTGACGGCGCCGAGGCCTGATCCAACGAGGAGACCTCCGAGCGAAGGTGTGGGTGCTGACGCCACGCCCGAATGCTCGGAGGTCTCGTGTCCCACGCTA
>NZ_JBJGYT010000041.1:0-33909 GCF_054050135.1 Geodermatophilus sp. SYSU D00705
GGGCATGTTCGAGTTCGCCAACCGCCGGCTGGTCCGCACCGCCGGGGCGAAGAAGGCCAAGCCGGCCGACGCCGCGGCCGCCGGCTGACCCCGTCGTGGCCCGGGCCCTGTCGCGACGGGGCCCGGGCCGCCGTCGAGGGCGCCGACGCCGGGGCGGCTTGGGAGCGCCGGGTGGCCGCCGCCGTCGCCGTCCTGCTGGGGGCTGACTCGCGCAGGGCACACTGGGGGCCGTGACGCAGGTCTGGACGACGCCGCACCGTGCGACCCCCGTGGACGCCGTCGTGGCCCTGCCCGGCTCCAAGTCGCTGACCGCCCGCGCCCTGGTGCTGGCCGCCCTCGCGGACGGCCCGGGCCGGCTGGTGCGCCCGCTGCGCGCCCGCGACACCGACCTCATGGCCGCCGCCCTGCGCGCGCTGGGGGTGCCGGTCTCCGATGACGGTGACGACTGGCTGGTCACCCCCGGGGAGCTGCGCGGCCCGGCCGAGGTCGACGCCGGGCTGGCCGGCACCGTGCTGCGCTTCCTGCCGCCGGTCGCGGCGCTGGCCACCGGTCCGGTCCGGGTGGACGGCGACCCACGGCTGCACGAGCGGCCCAACGCCGGCCTGATCGCGGCGCTGCGCGACCTCGGCGTCGAGATCGACGACGGCGGCCGCGGGCGGGCGCCGTTCACCGTGCACGGCACCGGGCGGGTGCGCGGCGGCGCGGTGACCGTCGACGCGAGCGAGTCCTCGCAGATCGTCTCCGGCCTGCTGCTGGCCGCCGCCCGCTTCGACGAGGGCCTCGACCTCGCCCTCGCCGGCGGGCTGCCGTCGATGCCGCACGTGGAGATGACCGTGGCGTCCCTGCGGGAGCGCGGCGTCGAGGTCGCGGCCACCGACCGCGGGTGGCGGGTCTCCCCCGGCCCGATCGCCGCCCGCGACGAGGTGCTCGAGCCCGACCTGTCCAACGCCGCCCCGTTCCTCGCGGCGGCGCTGGTGACCGGCGGGCGGGTCACGGTCCGCGACTGGCCGGAGGCCACCACGCAGCCGGGCGGGCAGCTGGACCGGCTGCTGACCGAGATGGGCGCGTCGGTCACGCGGACCGGCGACGGCCTGCAGGTCAGCGGGGGCGGCCGCATCGCGCCACTGGTCGCCGACCTGGGCGAGGTCGGCGAGCTCACCCCGGTGCTGGCCGCGCTGTGCGCCCTGGCCGACGGCCCCTCCCGGCTGACCGGCATCGGGCACCTGCGCGGGCACGAGACCGACCGGCTGCAGGCCCTCGACGAGGTGCTCAGCGCGGTCGGGGCGACGGTGGAACAGCTGCCCGACGGGCTGGTCGTCACCCCCGGCCCGCGGCGGCCCGCCCGCCTGGACTCCTACGCCGACCACCGCATGGTGCACGCCGCGGCCGTGCTCGGACTGGCGATCGACGGGGTCGAGGCCGCCGACCCGGGAGCGGTGACCAAGACCCTCCCCGACTTCGTCGAGCGGTGGACCACGATGCTCGGAGCCGAGCGCTGAGCCGCCGGCACGACCGCCGGTCCGACGAGGACGACATCCGGGTCCGGCCGAGCCGCCGCGGCTCGCGACCGCGGACCCGCACGCGCCCCACCCACGACGACGCCGTCCCGGGGCTCGTGGTCGCCGTCGACCGGGGCCGCATGACGGTGCGCGTCGACGGCGCGGACGGCGGGCCGCTGGAGGTCACCGCGATGCGCGCCCGGGAGCTGGGCCGGCACGGGGTGGTCGTCGGCGACCGGGTGCGGCTGGTGGGCGACACCAGCGGGCGCACCGACACCCTGGCCCGCATCGTCGTCATCGAGGAGCGGACGACGTCGCTGCGGCGCACCGCCGACGACACCGACCCCACCGAGCGGGTCGTGGTGGCCAACGCCGACCAGCTTGTGGTCGTCACCGCCGTCACCGACCCGGAGCCGGCGCTGGGCTTCCTCGACCGCTGCCTGGTGGCCGCCTACGCCGGCGGGCTCGAGCCGCTGCTGTGCCTCACCAAGACCGACCTGGCCAGCCCGCAGCCGCTGCTGGACCGCTACGCGGGCCTGGACGTCGACGCCGTCCCGATGTCGCGGGAGACGCCGCTGGACGGGCTGCTGGACCGCCTCGACGGGCGGATGAGCGTGCTGGTCGGCCAGTCCGGTGTCGGCAAGTCGACACTGGTCAACCGGCTGGTGCCCGACGCGTTCCGGGCCACCGGCGAGGTGACCAAGGTCGGCAAGGGGCGGCACACGTCGTCCTCGGCGGTGCTGCTGGACCTGCCCGGCGGCGGCACCGTCATCGACACCCCCGGCATCCGCTCGTTCGGGCTCGCGCACGTCACCGCGGAGGACGTCGTGGCCGCGTTCGACGACGTCGCCGAGGCCGCCGTCGACTGCCCGCCCGGCTGCGGGCACACCGCCGCGGACCCCGACTGCGTGCTGGACGCGTGGGCCGACGCCGGCCCCCCGGCCCGCCGTGAGCGGCTGGAGAGCCTGCGCCGGCTGCTGGACGCCGTCGGCCAGCTCGGCCCCGGCTACTGACGCGGGGTCAGGCGAAGAGCCGGTCGTCCATCGGCTCGTCGACAGCCTCGATGCGGAGGTCGTGCCCGTCACCGGCCCAGGTGCCGTCCAGCGCCTCGGTCAGCACGCAGACGCCGGTCCGCACGTCGAGCCGGACCCGGTGCCGCGTCGGGTACTCGGCGCCCTCCTGCGGGGCGCCCCACTCGAGCTCGTCGATGCGCCGGTCGCGCAGCAGCGAGCAGCACGCGCAGCGCGGTTCGTAGGCCGGCGTCGTCCGGACCACCGCCTCCCACGCCGGCCGCCCGCCGTGCTCGACCTCCGTGACACGGTCGACCTCCAGCCCGGCCGGACCCGGGGCGCCGGTCGTGGCGTCGCGCCCGTCGGCGAGCTCCACCGGGTCGAGCAGGGCCACCCACTCGTAGCTCTGGTACATCGGGTCGTCGTAGGACAGCTCGCGCGGCCGCTCGGCGACCAGCCCGTCGCCCCGCAGCACCGGCGCCGGGCCCTCGGCCGGCCAGGGCAGCGTCAGGATCCGCCCGCCGTCCGCGGTGAGGACGCCGACCTGCCGCCGCTGTTCCCGCACCACCTGCAGCAGGCCGCCGTCGACCGCCTCCACGCGCAGCGCGTCGGGCCGGCGCACCCACGCCCGCACCGGCCCGCCCACCCGCCACCGGCGCAGGGTGAACCGCAGCGTCGTCCAACGCCACGGCGACGAGCGGGCCAGGGCGCGGAGGTCGTCGGCGTCGGGCACGCGCGCAGTGTGGGCTGCGATCGCCGTGCGGACCAGCGGATTCGCGGCCCCGTCCAGAGGCTCGCCGCGAGCCCGCGAGCGGTGAGGAGTACGGGGTCCTGCTAGACGTCGACCCAGCCGCCGCTGCGCCAGTAGAGGCCCGCCTCCCGGGTGAGCAGGCCCTCGTCGACCAGGTAGCGGCGCAGCGCGGCGGTGTCGGGGTGCCAGACGGCGAGCAGCGCGTTGACCTCCCGCTCCGGGTAGCGGACGCCGACCTCGAACACCCGAACCAGGTGCTCGAGCACCACCCGCCGCTTGCTGTGCTGGGCCGGGATGGAGACCAGCCGCCCGTCGCGCACGAACGCCGACAGCACCGCGTGCTCCGCCGGGTCGTCCGACAGCGGCTCGGGCGGCGGCGCGGACTCCGCGGCGGCCCGGGCGGCTGCACCGAAGCGGTCGGTCAGCAGCTCGAGGTCGTGCCGGTCGCGGCGGACCAGGCCGGCGCGGGCCAGCCGGCGGGCGGCGAGGGCGACGTCCTTGAGGGAGAGCCCGGTGGCCTGCGCGACCTCCTCGATGGTCCCGGCGCCGAGGGCGAGCGCGGCGACCACCTTGAGGCGGGCCGGGTCGGCGAGCAGCCCGGCGATCGTCGCGGCGTCCACGTCCCGACGGTATCCGCGCTTCCCCGGGGCGGGGCGCGGGTAGCCCGGGGGCATGGTGAGCCCCATCGACATCCAGAAGGCCCTCAAGGGCATGGACTACCCGGCCACGAAGGAGCAGATCCTCGAGCACGCCAAGGGCAGCGACGAGGACGTGCTGGGGGCGCTGCAGAAGATCGAGGACCGCGAGTACGAGGGGCCCAGCGGGGTCAGCTCCGCGGTGTTCGACTGAGCGCCCGCTAGGTTCGGTGCCCATGACACCGGGCCGGGACTACACGGGTGACATGCACCTGGCGCACGTGCTCGCCGACCAGGCCGACTCGATCAGCCTCGATCGCTTCCGTGCGCTGGACCTCCAGGTCGACACCAAGCCGGACCTGACGCCGGTCACCGACGCCGACCGGGCGGTCGAGGAGCAGCTGCGCATCACGCTGGCCCGCGCGCGCACCCGCGACGCGGTGCTCGGCGAGGAGATGGGCGTGACCGGCCACGGGCCGCGGCGCTGGGTGCTCGACCCGATCGACGGGACGAAGAACTTCGTCCGCGGGGTGCCGGTGTGGGCGACGCTGATCGCGCTGTTCGACGGCGACGAGCCGGTGGTCGGGCTGGTCTCGGCACCGGCGCTCAACCGGCGCTGGTGGGCGGCGAAGGGCGTCGGCGCCTGGACGGGCCGGCGGCTGGAGTCGGCCACCCGCTGCACCGTCTCGCAGGTGACCTCGCTGCCCGACGCGAGCCTGTCGTACTCGAGCCTGTCGGGCTGGGAGGAGCGCGGCCTGCTCGGCGGCTTCCTCGACCTCACCCGGTCGGTGTGGCGGACCCGCGCCTACGGCGACTTCTGGAGCTACGTGCTGCTGGCGGAGGGGGCGGTGGACGTCGCCTGCGAGCCGGAGGTCTCACTGTGGGACCTCGCGGCGCTCGACGTCATCGTGCGGGAGGCCGGGGGCCGGTTCACCGACCTGACCGGGGTGCCCGGTCCGGCCGGTGGCAGCGCGCTGGCGACCAACGGCGCGCTGCACGACGCCGCGCTCGGCCTGCTCCGCCCCTCCTCCTGAGGCGCCCCGGCCGGGCCCACCGCGGGCCCGGCCGAGGTGACGTACTGGAACGGCCACCCTCCAGGGGCCCGCGCCGAGCCTGCGAGGCGTGGGGAGGAGGGTGGTCCTTCTTCAGTGGCCGACGCCCCAGCCGCGGTCGCCGCCGCTGGACCCGCGGCCGCCCTGGAACCTGCGGCGCGCCTCCTCGATCTTGGCGCGGGTCTTCGGGTCGTTGGCGAACTGCTGGGCCTTCGCGGTGGCCTGCTGGATGACCTCCCGGCCCTTGGGCGTGTTGGCGAACTGGGTGAGCTTGGTGAACAGCGACGCCATGTCGCGATCTCCTCCTCGGCACTCGGTGTGGACTCTCCCGGTCAACGGGTGGTGCCCCGCCGCCGTTCCGCTCACCCCCCGCGCCAGCGGCGGGCAGCCGCCCGCAGCTCCGGGCCGGGCCGCGGCTCGACCAGGAGGCCGGGCTCCCGCCGCGGAGCCACCTCCACCCCGGTCCCGACACCCGCGAGGAGGGCGGCTCCCACGGCCGACGCGCTCCGGATCGGCAGGTACCGCACCGGCTCCCCGAGGACGTCGGCGACCAGCTGGGAGACCACCGGCGACCGCCCGCCGCCCCCGGTGAGCACGACCGGCCCCTCGCCGCCCAGCAGCTCCGCCGCCGCGCCCATCGCGAACACCACGCCCTCGACGGCCGCCCGGGCGAGGTCGGCGCGGGTGGTGCCGGCCGACAGCCCCGTCCAGCTCCCGCGGTCGGCCGGACCGGCGATCCCCCCGCGCTCGCCGGTGAGGAACGGCTTGAAGACCACTCCCCCGGCGCCGGCCGGCACGGCTGCCGCGGCGTCGAACAGCGCCGCGCCGGGCAGCCCGAGCACCTGGCCAGCCCATGTCCAGGCCAGCCCGCCGTTCTGCAGCGCCGCCATCGCGTACCAGCCGTCGCCGACGTCGGCGTAGCAGTGCACCGGCGGGTCGGCGGCGGGCGCGGGTGTGCCCCGGGGCTGGAGCACCTGGACCCCGGTGCCGAGGTTGACCTGGCGGGCGGCGCCGGTGCCCACGGCCAGCAGCGCCAGCGGGGTGTCCGCGCCGCCCACCACCACCGGCACCTCGCCGACCGGGAGGCCGGCGGTGCCCACGACCTCGGCGGAGGGGCGCACCGCGGGCAACCGGCCGGGGTCGATCCCGGCCGCGGCGGTCGCGGCGGCCGACCAGCCGTCGGCGACGACGTCCCACAGCAGCGTGCCGGAGGCGTCGCTGCGGTCGGTGACCCCCGGGTCGGCGTCGGGCACGAGCGTGGCGCGCACGGCGTCCTTGGGCAGCAGCACCGCGGCGGCCCGCGCCACGAGCCCGGGCCGGTGCACCGCCAGCCAGGCGAGCACCGGGCCGGTCATGCCGGGCACCAGCGGGTTGGCCAGCGCGGCGCGGGCGTCGTCCGGCAGCGCGCGCCAGCGGGCCACCTCGGCGACGGCCCGGGAGTCGGGCCAGAGCACCGCCGGGGCCAGCGGCACGCCGGCCTCGTCCACCAGGACGACGCCGTGCATCTGCCCCGACAGGCCCAGCCCCGCCACCCGGCGGCCGGCCAGCGCAGGGGCGACCTGGGCGAGCGCGTCGTCCAGGGCGCGCCGCCACAGCGCCGGGTCGGTCTCCGCCCACCCGGGACGCGGGCGGTCCACGTCGTAGCCGGACTCCCCCTCCGCGACCACCGCCCCCGACTCGTCGAGCGCCACGAGCTTCAGCCCGCTCGTGCCGATGTCGGCACCGAACAGGACGGCGTTCACCGCGGCCGGTGGGCGGAACCGCCGCTGCGGCCGTTCCGGTCGGCGAGCAGCCCGGCCAGCGTGCTCAGGGCGATCTCCGGCGGCGTCCGGGAGCCGATGTCCAGGCCGATCGGCCGGTGCACGCGCGCCACCTCCTCCGGCGCCACGCCGAGGGCGGCCAGGGCGGCGACGTGCGGCCCCTCGTGCCGCGGGTTGCCCATCACGCCCACCCAGCGCACCGGGCGGGCCAGCGCGTCGCGGAGCACCTCGCCCAGCTCGGGCCGGTGGTGGTCGGTGACGACGACGTCGGCGTCGGCGAGGTCGACGTCCAGCCCGGCGAAGCCGGGGACGTCGCCGCCGCGGGCCGGGTCCGGGTCGAGGAGCACCGTGCGGAAGCCGAGTTCGGGGGCCCACCGCCGGAGCACCTCGGCCACCGGGGAGGCGAAGACGGCGACCAGCAGCCGCCCGGTCTGCTCGCCGGCCGGGGCGCCGTGGGCGACCCCGCAGTTCGGGTCGGGCGCGCTGCCACCCGGCTCGACCCCGACCCCGTTCCGCTCCTCGGTCGCCGGCGCTCCCTGCGATGCTCGCGCGGGCGTCGTCATCGCGCGGCCCGCTCCGGGCTGTCGCCGTAGGCGTAGGACGCGTCGGCGTACCGGCTGCCCTCGGCCACGCCCGGTGGGGCGATCGCCGACAGCCGGGCCAGCTCGTCGTCCGACAGCTCGACGGCGGCCGCGCCGACGTTCTCCTCGAGGTAGGAGCGCCGCTTGGTGCCGGGGATCGGGACGACGTCCCCGCCCTGCGCCAGCACCCACGCCAGCGCCAGCTGGCCGGCCGTGCAGCCCTTCTCCGCCGCCATGGCCCGGACCGCCTCGACCAGCCGGAGGTTGGCGGCGAAGGCGTCGCCGGTGAAGCGCGGGTGGCCGCGCCGGAAGTCGTCCTCGGCGAAGTCCTCGGGGCTGGTGATCGCGCCGGTGAGGAAGCCGCGGCCCAGCGGGCTGAACGGCACGATCCCGATCCCGTGCTCGCGGGCCACGCCCAGCACCTCACCCTCGAGGTCGCGGGTCCACAGCGACCACTCGCTCTGCAGTGCGGCGATCGGGTGGACGGCGACCGCGCGGCGGATCGAGGCGGCGCTGGCCTCGGACAGGCCCAGGTGGCGGACCTTGCCCTGCTGCACCAGCTCGGCCATCGCGCCGACGGTGTCCTCGATCGGCACCTCCGGGTCGACCCGGTGCTGGTAGTAGAGGTCGATCACGTCGACCCGGAGCCGGCGCAGGCTCGCCTCGGCGCGGGCCCGCACGTTCTCCGGGCGGCCGTCGATGACCATGCGGCCGTCCTGACGCGAGATGGAGAACTTGGTGGCCAGGTGCACCTCGTCGCGCCGCGCGGCGATCGCCTCGCCGACGAGCTCCTCGTTGTGCCCGTCGCCGTACACGTCGGAGGTGTCGAGGAAGGTGACGCCGAGGTCCAGCGCGCGGTGGATGGTGGCGACCGACTCGTCGCGGTCGGCGGCTCCGTAGCTCTGGCTCATCCCCATGCAGCCGAGGCCGAGGGTGGAGACAACCAGGCCGTCGCGGCCGAGCGGGCGGGTTCCGACAGGGTGGGAGGAGGTCACCCGCGCATCCTCGCCCCGCGGGTTCTTCGACCGCCACCGCCCCGTCGCGGTCCCGCTACGAGAGCAGCACCGGCAGCCGCTCCAGGCCGTGGACGATGACGCTGCGCCGGTGCCGCAGCTCCTCCGCCGGCACGGCCAGGCGCAGGCCGGGGAACCGGTCGAGCAGCCAGCGCAGGGCCACCTCCCCCTCCAGCCGCGCCAGCGGGGCACCGAGGCAGAAGTGCAGCCCGTGGCCGAAGGCCAGGTGGCCACCGGCGTCGCGGTCGGGGTCGAGCAGCTCCGGCCGGTCGAAGCGGGCCGGGTCGCGGTTGGCCGCTCCCACCGAGAGCGTCACCACCGACCCGGCGGGGATCGTGGTGCCGGAGTACTCGACGTCCTCGGCGGCGAAGCGCAGCGGGGCGTTGTGCACCGGGCCGTCCCAGCGGAGGAACTCCTCGATCGCCGCGGGGATCCGCTCCGGGTCGCTCCGCAGGTGCTCCCGCAGCGCCGCGTCGGTGGCGATCCCCAGCACCGCGTTGCCGATGAGGTTGGCGGTGGTCTCGTGCCCGGCGATGAGCAGCAGCACGCCCATCGCGACGACCTCCTCGGTGCTCAGCTGGTCGCCGGACTCGGAGACCTCGGCCAGGGCCGAGATCAGGGCGCCGTCCGGGGACCGCCGCTTGGCCTCGACGAGGTCGTACAGGTACCGCGCCAGGCCGGCGGTGGCCTGCTGCTCGTCGGCGTCGTCGCGGTCGTCGACCAGCGCCCGCGACCAGGGGCCGAAGGCGCCGCGGTCGGCCTCGGGCACCCCGAGCAGCTCGCAGATCACGGCCATGGGCAGCGGCACCGCATAGCCGGCCAGCAGGTCGACCGGCTCCCCGGTGGGCAGCCCGTCGAGCAGCCCGGCGGCCAGCGCCTCGATGCGCGGCCGCAGCTCGGCGGTGCGCCGCGGGGTGAACGCGCGGGCGACCAGCCGCCGCAGCCGCGTGTGGTCCGGCGGGTCCAGCAGGATCATCATCGAGCCGAACGGCCCCGGCAGGCGCGGGGCCCGCGCACGGAGCTCCGGCGGCAGGGTCGCCCGGTGGTCCTTGACCAGCCGGGGATCGGTGAACGCGGCGCGCACGTCGTCGTAGCGGGTGATCAGCCACGTGCTGCCGCCCCGCGGCAGCGCCACCTGCCGCACCGGGGCCTGCGCCCGCAGCCGCTCGTAGGCCGGGTACGGGTCCCGCCAGAACGAGCCCTCGAACACCGAGTCGTCGACCGTCGTCACCCCGCGCCCCCTGCCCCAGCCGGCTCCCCCGCCCAGCGTCGGCGCCGCGGTCCGGCGCGACAAGACGGAACGGGGGTGTCGCCGTCCCTCACCCCCGCGACAGGCCGTCGATCCGCGCCATCTCGTCGTCGGTCAGGGTGAGACCGCCGATCGCCAGGTTGGCGCGGATCCGCTCCGGCGTGGCCGACCGGGGGATGACGACGACGCCGTGCTGCACGTGCCAGCGCAGCACCACCTGCGCCGGGGTCACGCCGTGCGCGTCGGCGACCTCCCGCAGCACCGGGTCCCCGAGGTCGGTGTTCTTGAACGGGCTGTAGCCCTCGAGGACGATCCCGCGCTCCCGGTGCCCCGCCTCGACCGCCGCGTCGTACCGCGCCGGCGCCCAGCTGACCTGGTTCACCTGCGGCGTCACGCCGGTCGCCCGCGTCAGCCGGTCGACCTGGACGAGGGAGTGGTTGCTGACCCCGATCGCCCGGGCCCGGCCGGCCTCGCGGGCGGCGACGAAGCGCTCCCACACGCCCTCGCCGCCACCGTCGATCGGCCAGTGGACGAGCCACAGGTCGACGGCGTCGACCCCGAGCGCGTCCAGCGACGCCGACAGTGTCCGGTCGGGGCGGCCGGCGTCCCTCGGCTGCAGCTTGGTGGTCACGAAGACCTCGTCCCGGTCGAGGCCGGAGTCGCGCAGCGCCCGCCCGACCTCGGCCTCGTTGCGGTACATCGTCGCGGTGTCCAGGTGCCGGTAGCCGGCGTCCAGAGCGGTGCGGACGGCGTCGTAGCAGGTCGGCCCGGTCAGCTGCCACGTGCCGAAGCCGACCAGTGGCATGCGGCGGCCGTCGGCGAGCGGCACGGCGGGGACGGTCTCGGTCATGCCGGGCCGATGCCCCCGACCGCGCCGGACGACACCCGGTACGGGCGCCGTCAGTCGCCGAGCTGCTGCTGGATCGCGGCCATGTCGATCCAGGCGCTCTCCCGGCTGATCCGGCCGTCCCGGAAGTCGAAGACGTGCAGGAACCGGACCCGTACCGGCCGCCCCCGACCGTCGAACCCGAACGGCCGTCCCACGGCCGTCGCGTGCAGGAGCGACTCGTCGGCGACGTGGTCGGGCCCGTACCACCGCCGGACGGGCTCGAACCGGTCGATCCGCAGGTCGGCGAACAGGTCCCGGTAGAACTCCGCGATCCGGTCGGTGCCGTGGAGCGGTCCACCGGGACGGCCGACGACGTCGTGCTCGGCGTCGGCCGCGAAACCGGCGACGAGCGAGTCGAGATCGGCGGTCTCCTCGGCCCGGTAGTGACCGTCCACCAGCTCGTCCATCAGTGCCCTGGTCATGACGGCGGTGGCGGGTGGAGTGGACATGGCGCCCTCCGGTTCACGGCCCCCGTGGCGGTGTCAGGACACTGACATGGTGGCCCCGCCGGCACGGTCCGGGCGGCTCCCCGTGCGCCGCGACGAGCGTGCTCGCCCGGACGGCGGCGGGGCCGGCCGGAACCCGTCGGCGGTCTGATGGGATGGGTGCGTCGAGGTGCCGGTGGACGGCGCCCGCCGAGGAGGGCCCCGTGCAGTACGCCGAGTCCGTCATCGACCTGGTCGGCAACACCCCGCTGGTGCGGCTGACCTCGGTCACCCGCGACCTGGGTCCCGACGCCCCGCTCGTGCTCGCCAAGGTCGAGTACCTCAACCCCGGCGGCTCGGTGAAGGACCGCATCGCGGTGCGCATGGTCGACGCCGCCGAAGCGAGCGGCGCCCTGCAGCCGGGCGGCACGATCGTCGAGCCGACCAGCGGCAACACCGGCATCGGCCTGGCGCTGGTGGCCCAGCAGCGCGGCTACCGGTGCGTGTTCGTGTGCCCCGACAAGGTGGGCCAGGAGAAGATCAACGTGCTGAGGGCCTACGGCGCGGAGGTCGTCGTCTGCCCCACCGCCGTGGACCCGGCCGACCCGCGCTCCTACTACTCGGTGTCCGACCGGCTCACCCGCGAGACGCCCGGCGGGTGGAAGCCGGACCAGTACTCCAACCCCGCGAACCCGCAGTCCCACTACGAGACGACCGGCCCGGAGATCTGGGCGCAGACCGAGGGGCGGATCACCCACTTCGTCACCGGCATGGGCACCGGCGGCACGATCAGCGGCACCGGGCGCTACCTCAAGGAGGCCTCCGGCGGGCGGGTGCGGGTCATCGGCGCCGACCCGGAGGGGTCGGTCTACTCCGGCGGCACCGGCCGGCCGTACCTGGTCGAGGGCGTCGGCGAGGACTTCTGGCCGTCGACGTACGACCGCACCATCGCCGACGAGGTGATCGCCGTCAGCGACGGCGACTCGTTCGCGATGACCCGGCGGCTGGCCCGCGAGGAGGGGCTGCTGGTCGGCGGCTCCTGCGGGATGGCCGTGGTCGCCGCCCTGCGCGCGGCCGAGCACCTGACCCGGGACGACGTCCTCGTCGTCCTCCTCCCCGACGGCGGCCGCGGCTACCTCGGCAAGATCTTCAGCGACGAGTGGATGGCCGACTACGGCTTCCTCGACGCCACCGGCGGCGAGGAGACGGTGGGCGAGCTGCTGCGCGCCAAGTCCGGGGAGACGCCGACGCTGGTGCACACCCACCCCAACGAGACCGTCCGCGAGGCGATCGACATCCTCCGCGAGTACGGCGTCAGCCAGCTGCCGGTCGTGCGCGCCGAGCCGCCGGTGACCGCCGGCGAGGTGGTCGGGTCCGTCGACGAGAAGACCCTGCTCGACGCTCTCTTCGAGGGCCGGGCCCGGCTCGGCGACCGGGTGGAGCGGCACATGTCGGCGCCGCTGCCCATCATCGGCTCGGGCGAGCCGGTCAACGCCGCGGTGGCCGCGCTGGGCTCCGCGGACGCCCTGCTGGTCCACGTCGACGGCAAGCCGGCCGGCGTCGTCACCCGGCAGGACGTGCTCGGGCACCTGGCCGGCCTCGCGCCTACGGTCGGCGCATGAGTCGCGAGGACGACGCCCGAGCGAGCACCGCAGCGAGCGCCGGCGAGCGAGGAGCGGAACGAGGTCGGAGTCGAGCCATGGGTACGACCCCCGGCTTCAACACCCGTGCGATCCACGCCGGGCAGGAACCCGACCCGGCCACCGGGGCGGTCATCGTCCCCGTGCACCTGACGACCACCTACAAGCAGGACGGCGTCGGCGGGCTGCGCGGCGGCTACGAGTACAGCCGCAGCGGCAACCCGACCCGGACCGCGCTGCAGGAGGCCCTGGCCGCGCTGGAGCAGGGCACCGTGGGCCTGGCCTTCGCCTCGGGCCTGGCCGCCGAGGACACCCTGCTGCGCACGGTCTGCGAACCCGGCAGCCACGTCGTCCTCGGCGGGGACGCCTACGGGGGCACGTACCGGCTGATCTCGAAGGTGGCCTCGCGCTGGGGCGTCGAGCACACCCCGGCCGACCTCAACGACGTCGACGCGCTGCGGGCGGCGATCCGGCCCACCACGCGGGTGGTCTGGTGCGAGACCCCGACCAACCCGCTGCTCAACATCGCCGACATCGCCCTGGTGGCCGAGGTCGCGCACGAGGCCGGCGCGCTGCTCGTCGTCGACAACACCTTCGCCTCGCCGTACCTGCAGCAGCCGCTCACCCTCGGGGCCGACGTCGTCGTGCACTCGACGACCAAGTACCTGGGCGGGCACTCCGACGTCGTCGGCGGCGCGCTGGTCGTCGGGGAGGACGCGGACCTCGCCGAGCGACTGGCCTTCTCCCACAACGCGATGGGCGCCGTGGCGGGCCCGTTCGACTCGTGGCTGGTGCTGCGCGGCCTCAAGACCCTCGGCGTGCGCATGGACCGCCACCAGGCCAACGCCGCCCGCATCGCCGAGTTCCTGCTGGGCTCGGACGCCGTCACCTCGGTGCTCTACCCGGGCCTGCCCGACCACCCCGGCCACGACATCGCCGCCAAGCAGATGTCCGGCTCCGGCGGGATGCTGTCGTTCCGGCTGGCCGGGGGCGAGGAGGCGGCGCTGCGGGTCTGCGAGCGGGCGCGGGTGTTCACCCTCGCCGAGTCGCTGGGCGGGGTGGAGTCGCTCATCGAGCACCCCGGCCGGATGACCCACGCCAGCGCCGCCGGCTCACCCCTCGAGGTGCCGGCGGACCTGGTGCGGCTGTCGGTCGGCATCGAGGACGTCGAGGACCTGCTGGCCGACCTGGAACAGGCCCTCACCTGAGGAGGGACCCCGTCGACCCCGGCCACCCACCCGAGGAGGATGCAGTCGTGAGCACCACCGAGAGCGCCGTCGACCTGGCCGCCGTCGCGCAGGAGCGCGACCGCATCCGCGCGGCCCACCTGCGTCCGGCCGGCGAGCGGCCGGCGTCCACCGCCCGCGGGCTGCACCACACCGCGCTGATCAGCAGCGACGTCGAGCGGACCGTCCGCTTCTACCAGGACGTCCTGGGCTTCCCGCTGACCGAGCTGATCGAGAACCGCGACTACCCCGGGTCGTCGCACTTCTTCTTCGACATCGGCAACGGCAACCTCATCGCGTTCTTCGACTTCCCCGGCCTCGACGTCGGCCCGTACGCCGAGGTGCTCGGCGGTCTGCACCACATGGCCATCAGCGTCGAGCCCGCGCGCTGGGAGGAACTGGTGCAGCGGCTCACCGACGCCGGGGTGGAGCACGTCGTGCACAGCGGCGTCTCGGTCTACTTCCGCGACCCCGACGGCGCCCGCATCGAGCTCATCGCCGACCCGCTGGGCGAGATGTACGGACACCACGTCCTGTAGCGGTGCCCCGCGTCACGACGGCTGGTCGACCAGGTCGGCGTACTCGGGGTGCCGCTCGATCCAGCCGCGGATGAACGGGCAGCGCGGCACGGCCCGCAGCCCGCGCGACCGGACGTCGTCCAGCGCGCCGCGGGCCAGGGTGCCGCCCACGCCGCTGCCGCCCTGGTCGGGGTCGACCTCGGTGTGGGTGAACACCACCTGGTCGCCGTGGCGCCGGTAGGCGGCCAGGCCGAGGACGCGGTCCCCGTCCCGGACCTCGTAGCGGTCGGCTCCCGGGTTGTCCCGGACGGTCAGCTCCATGGTCGCGGCAACCCGTCCCCGCCCGGCACTGTTCCGCCGATCAGTCGTCGTCGGCCAACGCCAGGGCCCGGGTCGGGCACTGGGCGACGGCCTCCCGGACGTCGGACTCCTCGTCCGCACCCGGTTGCGGCCGCAGCACCGTGACGACGCCGTCGTCCCCGACCTCGAAGACCGCGGGCGCGAGGGCCTCGCAGGTGCCCGAGCCCACGCAGCGCTCGAGGTCGGCCGTGACCCGCATCAGCCGACCGCCGCCAGCCGCGCGGGCAGCCGCTTGATGCCGTTGACGAAGGAGGAGCGCAGCCGGTCCGGCTCGCCGGTCACCTCCAGGTCGGGCAGCTGGTCGAACAGCGCGCGGAAGGTGACGGCGAGCTCGCGCCGCGCCAGGTGCGCCCCCAGGCAGAAGTGCGGCCCCTTCGAGCCGAAGCCGACGTGCGGGTTGGGATCGCGGCCCAGGTCGAAGACCTCAGGGTCGGCG
This sequence comes from Geodermatophilus sp. SYSU D00705, assembly GCF_054050135.1. Taxonomy (NCBI): domain Bacteria; kingdom Bacillati; phylum Actinomycetota; class Actinomycetes; order Geodermatophilales; family Geodermatophilaceae; genus Geodermatophilus; species Geodermatophilus sp. SYSU D00705. The sequence goes on from NZ_JBJGYT010000041.1 coordinate 15,045, forward strand.
AACACCTCCGGGTCCCGGTTGGCCGAGCCGTAGAAGAGCAGGAACTTGTCGCCGGCGGCGAACCGGTGGCCGTTGACCTCGCCGTCCCGGGTGGCGGTGCGCCGCATCCAGGTGACCGGGCTGGTCCAGCGCACGACCTCCTCGACGGCGGTGCGGTCCAGGCCGGCGTCGGCCATCCAGCGCGCCCGCTGGTCGGGGTGCTCGTGCAGCGCGAGGACGCCCTGGGAGATGGCGTTGCGGGTGGTCTCGTTGCCGGCGACCAGCAGCAGGATGAAGAACGACGCGATCTCCTGGTGCGAGAGCTTCTCGCCGTCCACCTCGGTGGTCACCAGCGCGGTGGTGAGGTCCTGGCGGGGGTGGGCGAGCCGCTCGGCGGCCAGCCGCTCCATGAGCCCGGCCAGCTCCATCCCGGCGAGCAGGAAGGCGTTGAGCGGGTCGTCCTGGTCCTCGATGAGGTCAGGGTCCCCGCCGGACAGGATGATGTTCGACTGCGCCAGCACGCTCGCGCGGTGCTCCTCGGGGATGCCCAGCATGTCGCAGATGACCCGCAGCGGGATCGGCGCGGCGATGTCGGCGACGACGTCGATCGCCCCGCCGTGGGCCGCCGCCGTCCGCCGGGCCGCGGCGAGGACGTCGTCGACGACGGCGCGCACCGAGTCGAGCACCTGCTCGAGCATGCGCGGGGTGAACGTCTTCGACACGATCCGGCGGATCTTGGCGTGCCGGGGGTCGTCCATGCTGATCAGCGACCCGTAGAACTCGTTGAGGTCGGCCGGGATGTCCTGGATCGAGACCGCCCCCTGCCCGGAGCAGAAGACCGCCGGCCGGGAGCTGATCGCCTCGACGTCGGCGTAGCGGGTGACCGCGGTGTAGCCGGGGCCCACCGGCAGCATCGGCATGACCGGTTCGGCGTAGAAGGCCCACGGCCGCTCGCGGCGGAGCGCGGCGAACGTCGCGTGGCGGACCGACGGCGGGCCCGCCCACCACTCCCGGTCGGACAGGTCGACGGCGTCCAGGTCGACGGGAACGGGTGGCACGGTCTCGACGGACACGGAGCGCCCTCCTCACGGACGGTCAGCGGTGACCGGAACGCTAGAGAGACGCAGGGGTGAGGCACAACACAACCCGGGCCCGGCGTTGGAACGGCAGAGGGCCCGGCCACCGTGGTGACCGGGCCCTCTGCGAGGAGTAGCGGGGACAGGATTCGAACCTGTGACCTCTGGGTTATGAGCCCAGCGAGCTACCGAGCTGCTCCACCCCGCGTCGCACCTCCACCATACACGCCCACCGGAACGGCGTCGGACGCCCCCTCCGGTACGCGCGCGCCTCACGCTCCGCTTCTGTCCGGACACCTACAGTCGCGCCCGTGGCGGCGGAGGTGGCGACCAGCAGCTTCCGCGGCGACCCGCAGCCGGTGGAGGTCTTCCACGCCGGCCACTGGTTCCCCGGTGACCTGCTGGGCTGGCGGTTCGACGAGACCGGCACGTGCCGCGTCCGCGTCTGCTGCGTCGTGGGTGGGCTCCGGCACACCGCCTGGACCGACCTCGCGCACCTGCGCCTGCCGACCGCGGCCGTCGTCCCGGCGCCCGCCGTCGAGGCCGTCGTCCCGGTCTCCCCTCCGGTGCCCGTGCCGCGGACCGCTCCTGGGATCGCGTCCGGCCGGGCACGGCCGACGGCGGACGGCGACACCGGCCGGCATCCGCTGCTGCCGGGGGCCGACCGGCACCCGGCGCCGCCGGCCGTCCCGCGCCCCCGCCGCGCCGGGCTCGTCGAGTGGGTGACCGCGGCCGGCTGAGCCTGGTCGTGGTCGGCTAGGAACCGACCGCGAGGGATCGCCCGGTCGTGTCCACCGCGCCGGCTCGCCTGCCCGCGGTCCGCTGTCGCCTGAGCTGGACCGCCTTGTCGACCGCGACGACGGACGGCGCGATGAGGGAGAGGCCGATCACGGTCAACCACTGCCCGCCGGTCAGCGACGTGGTGTCGAGCAGGCGCTCGAGCATGTCGAGTTCCACGGCCGCCCACGTGAGGGCCCAGCCGCAGACGATCCAGCCGAGGTACGGGAAGACCGGCGACGACCACGGCGCCTCCCGCTCCCGCCGCATCACCAGCCCGATGTTGACCGCGCTGAGCGACACGACCGCGAAGGCCATCGTCATGGACGCCGACGCCTGCTCGGTGCTGGGCTCGTCCGGCCCCCAGGCGAGCACGGCCAGGCCGCACGCGGCGACGATGAACCCGGTGACCACCCGGCGGACGACCTGAGGGGGGTTGACGATCTTCGTGCCCGGCGCGCGCGGCGGCCGCTGCATGACGCCGGGATCCGGGACGTCGACGATGAACCCGATCACCACGGTGATGACGACAAAGAACTTCGCGAACAGCAACTGGAGCGGGAAGAGCGCGACGCCCTGGTTGATGTCGAGGATCGTCGCCAACACCATGAGCTGCAGCACCGACGAGAGGATCGTCGGCGCGGCCGGGCCGGCTCCCGTCGTGGAGCGCGGCGCCGAGCTGCAGCCGGCCGGCGGTGAGCTGGGCGATGCCGGCCGGCTTCCAGCGGCCGAGGGTGGTCACGCCGGGGCCGAGGTCAGGTCGTGGCTGGTGCTGCCACGGCGCGGAGCGCACGAGTGTCTCCGGTTGCGATGGGCGGCGCCGGGCCGCGTGACCCAGGAGCACGTTGCGAGGCGGGTCGCGCGGTGGACTCGCCCATGGTGCGGGACTGCTCAGCGGACGGGTCCCTGTGCACCGACGATGCTGCGGAGAACGGGGCGCGTGCCGGGCATGAGTTCACCGGCAGGTGCGCCCCGGACTCGGATGGCCCTCTGTCGCCTGCCGGTGGCGGTGTCTGTACCCCGGCGCCTGCGGGTCCAACCTCCGGTCCGCCGGTGCCACCGGCGTCCTCGAGCTGCAGGGCAGATGCGAGGGCGAGACCAGATGAGACAGTGCTGGCGGGCGCCGTCCACGAGCTGCGCACGCCCGGTGACCGGCAGCCGGTGCTCGAGGCGGCGGATGCGGATGCGGGTGCTTACGGGGTTCATCGTGATCGTCCACCGCCCGAACGGCGGGTGCGGGAGCAGCTCGAGGTCGCGTGTGGTGACCCACGGCGCGCGACCGCGCGCCTGCGGTGGAGGGACGGGCGGAACGGGGTGCACGGTGGCTTCTGCCACCGGGGCGCGCGCCCCGTTCGCCGGAGCGAACGCTCACCAGTCGGGCAGTTCTCGATCGACGTCGGCCGCGGGGCGCGCCCACGGCATCGTCCACGCGCCCTGACCAGAACACCAGGACTCAGCGGAGGACCGGCCGGGATGCCGTCGCCTCCGGCTCGGTCGGAGCGGTCCGACCATCACCGGAGCGGCATCGGCGCCGGGCTGCGGACGGACGTGTCCATGAAAGATGACGCGCAACCCCGCCTGGTGAGAGACAGAGGCCCTCACCGGGCCGCGGCGCCTCACCGGGCGGGGCCCCAGAGCCTCCAGCCCGTCGCCCAACGCCGACCTGCTGTACCGGCGGGCGGCCGTCGCCGACCACGCCGGCCTGCGCGCCATCGGGCGCGCCTACCGCCGGGCGCTGCGGCCCGACCGCGGATCACTCTGCGCGGCGCCTCGCCGGCCCTGCGCGGCGCCCTGAGCCAGTTGCACCTGGACCACCACGTCTGGGCGGGCGACGGCGACTGGACCCGGACGAGCGCGAGATGTCCTGACCCGAACGACCGTTGTGCCGGCCGTCAACCCGGCATCCCGGCGGTCCCCACGGTCGACGGCTCCGCAACGGGGGTACTACGAGTCGGTCGCCGGTGTCAGTTCTGTGGCGAGGCCCGGGCGGTTCGGGGTGATCCGCCGTCCGATGGTGAGCACGGCCACGGCGGCGAGGGAGACGACCGGCACGAGTCGCAGCGCGGTCGGCAGCCCGAACCGGTCGGCCAGCGCTCCGGTGACCACCGGGCCGGCGGTCAGGCCGATGAGGTTGTTGGCCAGGGCGAGCATGCCCAACGCGCTGGCCCGGATCGACGCGGGTGTCAGCTCCGCGACCAGGGCGCCGGCCGGGCCGGAGGTGCCGGCGGCGAAGAAGACCCCGGCGCCGATGAGGGCCAGTTCCGCCGGCCCGGCGGGCACGGAGAAGCCGCCGCCGAGCAGGGCCAGCGAGGCCACTGCGTAGCCGATCGCGGTGGTCCAGCGGCGCAGCGGCCGGGTGCGGGCGAGCCGGTCGGTGAGCGCTCCGCAGCCGATCATCCCGACGCCCAGGAGTAGCAGCAGGCCGGCGGCGAGCATGGCGGCGGTCGCCGCGGGGAGCGCGTAGCTGCGGTTGAGGTAGCTGGGCAGCCAGGCCAGCAGGGAGCCGGCGACGAACAGTTGCAGGCCGTTGCCGAGGTAGGTGCACAGCACCGCGGGCGGGGACAGCACCGCCGACAGCGGCGCACGCAACCGAGCCCCGGGCAGGACGTCGCCCGCGTCGGGCACGGTGTGCCGGGCGAGCTTGTCGTCGGTGACCAGCATCTGGAACAGGACGAGGAGCACGAGGCCGAGCACGGCCATCGCCGCGACGGCCCACCGCCAGCCGAACCGGGAGGCCAGGGCGCCTCCGAGGGCGATGCCGAGCACGGCGCCGAACGCGGCGCCGGCGGTGAACGCCCCGGACAACGTCGCGCGACGGTGGGCAGGGAAGAGGGCGAGCACGACGGCGAGGCCGACGCTGCCGTATGCCGCCTCGCCGACGCCGACGAGTACCCGGGCGGCGAGCAGTTGCCCGTAGTCGGCGGCGAGCGCCGAGCCCAGGGTGGCCAGGCTCCACAACCCGGCCATCGCCAGGATGGCGCGGCGACGGCCGAGTCGGTCGCCGAGCACCGACAGCGGAACGGTGAGCAGCGCGACGGTGAGCGCGACGACGCTGCTCAGCGCGCCGAGCTGGGTGTCGGTCAGCGCCCATTGCGCCTTGAGGAACGGGAACACCGCGGCCAGCACCTGCCGGCACATGAAGTCCGACAGCAGCAGCGCGAACGCCAGCGCGAAGACCAGCCAGGGGTAGTGCGCCCGGGTCGCCCCGGGGACCGGCGGGTCGGCGCCGGCGTCAGGCACGGTCGTCGCTCCCGTGCTGCAGCCGCAGGGTCGATGCGGGCCCGGCGCGGCCGCGCTGGCGCCACTCGGTCGCGGTGGTGCCGAAGTGGCTGCGGAACCACACGGAGAACGCACTGGGCGCGGCGAAGCCCAGCAGATGGGCGATCTCGGTCAGCGAGTAGGCGTCGGTGCCCAGGTACCGCTCGGCCCACCCGGCGCGGATGTCGGTCACGATCGCCGAGAAGCTCTCTCCCTCTTCGGCCAGGTGCCGGTGCAGGGTGCGGGGTGGGACGTGCAGGGCGCGGCTGACGTGCGCCAGGGAACACCGCCCGGTCGGCAGCAGGACTTCCACCATCGAGCGGACCTGCGCGGTCGGGGTCGCCGGAGGTGGTGGGAGCACGGTGTCCAGCAGGCGGCGGGCGTAGGGTCGCAACACCGGATCGGCGGTCACCGTCGGCAGGTCCAGATCCCCGGCCGGGAAGACCACGCCGGTGAACGGCTGGTCGAAGCGCAGGCCCGGGCCGAACACCTGCCGGAACACGGCGAGGTCGGCCGGCGGACGGTGCGCGATGAGGACGGACAGCGGTTGCCAGTCGGCGCGCACCAGGGAGCGCAGCACGCCGAGCAGGTTGGCCACGGTCAGGTCCATGCTCTGGCGGACCGGTACCGGCGCCCCGAACTCCAGCCAGACCTGCACCGTGGCCAGCCCGTCGGCCTCCAGCAGCCGCAGGTCGAGGATGCCGCTGTAGGCCTGCTCGTAGCGGATCAGCAGGTCCAGGGCGCTGCGGAGATCGGGCTCTTCGCGCAGCACCACGCTGAGCGGGCCCAGCGCTGAGAGCCGCCGGCGGCCGGAGAGCCGGACGGCGAAGTCCTCGACGCCGGACTCCGCAGCCGAGCGCTCCAGCAGCCGGGCGACCGGGACGGCGGGGATCCACTTGTCCTGCTCGGCCAGGTCGGCGATGTCCAGCCCCGCGTCGGTCATCAGCCGTGCCGGGTCCAGTCCGACGGAGCGAGCGAGCTCCGGGTAGCCGGTCAGCGCGGCGTAGCGCACGAAACGGTCCATGTGAGCTCCTTCCTCTGCGCCCGGTGGCCAGGATGCGGAAGAGGCCGACCACATCCGTGAAGCGTCTTCGGCTGCGGATTTCTAGCGTGACGGCACCTGGAGCCGCGGCGACCGTACCGGTCGCCCGGCCCCGCGGGGTGCTGCAGAAGTCCGTCGCAACGGACCGGGAGCGGCCGGGTGCGGTGCGACCGTGGGGAACGGAGCGCCGCCATGCCCGACCCGCCCGCTGCCGAATCCGACGGCGCACGCCACGACGGAAGGCCGGTCCTGTCTGCCCGGGAGCTCGATGCGCTGCGCCTGCTCGCCGCCGGCCGATCGACCGCGCAGATGGCCGTGGCCATGTCGATCTCCACGAACACGGTCCGCGCCCGCATCCACCACCTCTGCGCCAAGCTGGACGTCACCAACCGGCAGCAGGTGGTGCCGCGAGCCCGAGACCTCGGACTGCTCTGACCGAGCCCACCCGAGGACCCGATCCCCGGCCACCGACCGAGGGTGTCCGCTCCGAGGACCAACGGCCCTGTGTCGAGACAGATTGGTTGTGGTCAAGATGACCGCGCACCGCCCGGCAGGCGAGTCACCCGAGAAGCGGCCCGTCGCATCGCCCGTCCGGCCCGACCGGCAGTGGAGCAGACCGATGTTCCAGGCGACTGCGGAGACCCTCCAGGCACGCCGCTCCCGGCCCGAGCACAGCGCCCCGGACTGGACCGGGACGGTCCTGCTGGACAAGTTGAGCCCACCGCCGCTGGGCTTTCCGCCGCTGCCCCGGCCGCGGCTGCTGCAGGCGCTGACCCGCGGGGTGGCCAGCACGCCGGTGACACTGCTGTCCGGCCCCGCCGGTTCGGGAAAGACGGTGCTCGCGGCCACGTGGATGCGCGCGCAGCAGGGCCGCCGCCTGGCATGGCTGTCGGTGGACGCCGGTGACGACGACGCGGCCGTCTTCCCGCCCCATCTCCTGGCGGCGCTGCGGCAGGCCGGGCTGGCCCTTCCGGACCTTCCGGCGCGGGGCTCCGGCGCCCCCGCCGCGGGGGCCTGGCCGACGGGCCTGGCCGCGGCGCTGGCCGCGCAGCCGGAGCCGGTGGTGCTCATCCTCGACAACGCCGACAACCTCACCGCCCGCGAGCTCACCGGCGCCCTGGACCTGCTCGTGCGGCACACCGGTGCGCGGCTGCGGCTGGTGCTGTGCGCCCGCGCCGATCCGCTGCTGCCACTGCACCGCTACCGGCTCGACGACCGGCTCACCGAGATCCGCACCGACGACCTCGCCTTCACCGCCGAGGAGACCGGCGAGCTGCTGGCATCTCTCGGCGCCCCGGTGGCCGCCGATGTGGCCGCGGCGCTGCAGCGGGGAACCGAGGGCTGGGCGGCCGCGCTCCGACTGGCCGCCGCCCCGCTCACCCAGGGCATGGACCCCGACCGGCTACTCGCCTCGCTCGCCGCCGACGATGGCAGCGTCGCCCAGTACCTGGTCGCCGAGGTCCTCGAGCACCAGCCGACCGCGGTGCGCCGGTTCCTGCTGCGGGTCAGCGCCACCCGCGAGCTGTGGCCGGAACTGGTCGACTCCCTCGCCGGCCGGCCCGGCGGCGGCCGCATCCTCGCAGGGCTGGCCGCGGAACACGCCTTCGTCGAGCGCGCCGCCGGCGCCCCCGGCGGCTACCGCATCCACGCCCTGTTCCGCGAGCTGCTGCAGGGCCAGCTGGCCTACGAGGACCCGGTCGCGTTCGCCACCGGCCATCACCTCTGCGCGGACTGGTACGCCGCCGCGGGGCGCCTGGCGGTCGCGGTCGAGCACGCCCGCGCCGCCGGCGACCAGAAGTTGGCCGCCCGGCTGCTCATCGACGACCTCGCGGTCGGCCACCTGCTGACCCGCGGCTCCGCCCGCGGGGCTCCGCCGGTGAGCACGGGCGGGCCGGACGCTGCGGTGCTGCGGGCCGCGACTGCGCTCGCCGCGGATCGTCCGGCGGCGCTCCCCGATCTCACCGTCGCCGCGGCGGTCGCCGGCGATTCGGCTGCCCGCCCCGCCCTGCGCATCGGCGCGGCCGTCGTCTGCGCCGCCGCCGTGGCCGCCGGCCCGGTCGCCGATCGCGTGCGTGCGGCCGCCGTGACCGCTGAGTCCCTGATCGCGGCGCTGCCCGACGGACAGGCGCAGCGGCGAGCCGAGCTGACCGCCGTGCTCGCCTGCAGCCAGGCCATGGCGCTACTGCCCAGCGAGCTCCCCGAACGGGCGCTGCGTGAAGCCTTCGCGCGTGCTCTGGCAGCGGGCCGCGCCTGCGACGCACCCCGGCTGGTCGCTCGCTGCCTGGCCGACCTGGCGCTGCTCGAGGCGTTGGTCGGACGGCTGCGGCGCGCGACGAAGCTGGCCGCCGACTACGAGTCCCTCGCCGACGAAGGCCGTCTGCCGGAGTCGGACCGGGCCCCCGCTGCGGCCATCACCGCCGCCTGGGCCGCCGTGGACCGCCACGAACTCGCCACCGCCCGCCGCTGGCTGACCCGTGCCGCGCAACGGCGCCCGGACCCCCAGATCAGCAGCCCGTTGCTCGCCGTGCTGAACAGCCGGCTGCGTCGGGCCCGCGGCGAGCTCGACCCCGCCGAGCAAGCCCTCCAGCCGGCCCTGGACATCGTGGGGACCCCGGGCTGGGTGCGCGAGCACGTCCTCACCGAGGCCATCCGCATCCGCCTCGCCCGCCACGACGGGCCAGGCGCGCAGGGTCTGCTCGACCGCCTGCCGCCCGGCTCGCCGCGGCGCCGAGTGATGCGCGCCACCGCCACGGCCCTCGGGCTGTCCACCGTCGGCGAAGGCCTCGCGGCTCCCGGCGCGGCTGATGCCGGCGGCCCGCTGCCGCTGGGGCTCGCCGTCGAGGACGCCGTCGTCCGCGCTTGCCTGCTCGCCGCCGCCGGCGACACCGCCACCTCTCTCGCCACACTGGACAACGCCCTGCAGCTGGCCGAACCTGAGCGGCTGCGCCGGCCCTTCCTCGACGCGCCACCGCGGCTGCGTCCGCTGCTGCGCGCCCATCCGCCTCTTGCCACCGTGGGCGCCTGGCTCAACCCCACCGCACCGGCCATCCCCACACCCCGCCACCCGGCCGAGGCGACCACCGGGTCATCTGGTCCGGAGCCGCCCTCGGCGATCATCGGGGAGCTCAGCCCGCGAGAGCTGGAGGTCCTGCAGCTGCTCGCCGGGATGCTCTCCACCGCCGAGATCGCCGCCGCGCTCTTCATCTCCATCAACACTGTGCGCACCCACGTCCGCACCATCCTGCGCAAGCTCGGCGCGACCCGCCGCAACGAGGCCGTCCGACGGGCCCGCGAACTGCACCTGCTCGCACCCACCGCCGCGCCCCCCGGGCACGGCTCCGTCGGCGACCGCCGCGCGGAAGGGACGGCGACGTAGAAGATCCCGCCCCGCTCGTTCAGCCGATGGCGACGGGGATGTCATGGAGCTCCGGTCCGCGCGAAGGACGTCGCGACGGCCGCGCCGAGGCACGAGTGGAGGCGGAGACGGCGGTGCGGCGGTGTCGTGCCGGACAGCTCGCTCCATCGAGTCGTCGATGACGGCGCGTCGAGCCGGACGCGGCACGGGAGCGGTCCGGCCTCTCGCCGCTGGCCGCCGTGGTTCTCGGTGAGTCACCGGGAGGGCGGCGGTCCACGAGCGGCGGGAGGTCCGGGTCAGGGCCGGTGGTTGCGGCGTCGGATGGTGATGACTCCGGCGATGACCAGCAGCAGCGGCAGGATCAGGCCCCACATGAGCCAGCCGTTCATCGGTCGCCCTCCCTGTCGTGTGAGCAGGACGCCGGTGACGCGCCTGCTCGTGACTGTCAGCCTGCAGCGAACCTCCGCACGCGGCGTCACCCCACGAGGACGAAGACCCGCTCACCGCGATGAGAGCCACACCAGGCACCGACGTCCGGCTGATCCGGATCCGTGACGAGCGAGCCGCCGTTCCGGCCGGAATCGCCCTCCCCGGTGGGCTCGGGCCAGGCTGCCCGGCCGGTGCGCACCCGCGTGCGTGGCGGCCGGCAGAGATCCCTGCTCCCGTCGGGGCTGCAGAGGTGACACGCGGCCGACGCCCTGGCAACGCCCACACAGATGCCTGGGCATCGCCGGCGCACGAGCCGCCCGCACCGGGGCCGGAAACGGCACCGGCCCCTACCGCCAAGCGGTAGGGGCCGGTCCGAGACAGCGGAATCGCACGTCCGCGTAGTAGCGGGGGCAGGATTCGAACCTGCGACCTCTGGGTTATGAGCCCAGCGAGCTACCGAGCTGCTCCACCCCGCGTCGGTAGGACCAGCGTACCCCCTCGCCGGGAGTGGGTGCACCCGGGTCCGGGGTGGGCCTCACCACACGGGTCCGGGGCGGCCGCCCCGGACCCGTGTGGGTGGGCTCAGCCGCCCGGCGACGCCGCGGCGCCCTGGGCGGCCTGGTAGGCCTCGACGGCGGTCTGGAGGTCGGCCAGCGCCTGACCCTGCGCGGCGAAGTCGCCGTTGCGCTGCGCGTTCTCCAGCGCCTGGAGGGCGGCGTTGATGTCGCTGACCGCCTGCTCCATCGCCGGGACGTCCGCCGTCCCGCCCGCATCGGGTGCCGGCTCCACGGGCGTCGTCGGCTCGGCCGGGGTGGTCGGCTCCGTGGGCGTCGTGGGCGTCGGCGTCCCGTCGCTGTCGGTGGCCGACTCCCCCGCCCCGGCGCCGAACACCTGGTCCAGCGCCTCGGCCAGCGTGTTCGCGTAGCCGACCCGGTCGCCGTAGTTGACCAGCACCTTCTGCAGCAGCGGGAAGGAGTTCTCCCCCGTGCCCTCCACGTACAGCGGCTCCACGTAGAGCAGGCCGTTCCCGCCGATCGGCAGGGTCAGCAGGTTGCCGAACACCGCCCGCGACTCCTGGCTGTTGAACAGCGTGAGGTCCGGGCGCACCTGGTTGTTCGTGATGAACGACTGCTGCACCTGCTGCGGACCGCGGAACGGGGTGTTGCCCGGCAGCCGCAGCACCTGGATCTCCCCGTACGTCGCCGGGTCGCTGGACGCGGAGATGAACGACGACAGGTTCTCGCGGCGGAAGGCGTTGAGCGCGCTGGTCAACTGGAAACTGGCCTGCTCGTCACCGGGCCGCTGCGCCAGGATGTAGTACGGCGGCTGCGCCTCCTGGGTGTCCTGGGTCGGGTCGGCCGGCACCTGCCAGCGGTCGTTCTGGTTGTAGAAGTCGACCGGGTCGCTGACGTGGTAGCGGGTGAGGATGTCCCGCTGCAGCTTGAACAGGTCCTCCGGGTAGCGGACGTGCCCGACCAGTTCGTCGGACATCTGGTCACGCGGCTGGATCACCCCGGGGAAGGACTTCATGTACGTCTCGAGGACCGGGTCGGCCTCGTCCCACTCGTAGAGGGTCACCGTGCCGTCGTAGGCGTCCACGGTGGCCTTCACCGAGTTGCGGATGTAGTTGAACTGCTCGTTCGGCAGCGCCGTCGTCCCGGTGCCGGTCAGCGCGTCGGACGCGGCCTCGCCGAGCTCCATCGACTCCGAGTACGGGTAGGAGTCCGACGTCGTGTAGCCGTCGAGGATCCAGGTGACCCGGCCGTCGATGACCGCCGGGTACGGGTCGCCGTCCACCTCGAGGAACGGCGCGGCCTTCTCCACGCGCTCCCGCGGGTCGCGGACGTAGAGCACCTTCGAGCCGTCGTTGACCGCGCTGGAGAGCAGGAAGTTCCGCTCCCGGTAGTAGATCGCGAAGGTCAGCTGCCGGAAGAAGCTGCCGATCGCGACGCCGCCCTCGCCGTCGTAGGTGTTGTTGATCTGGCCCTCGTCGGAGCCGTCCTCGGGCTGGTCGAACTCGCGCGGCGTGGCCCCCTCGGGAGCACCCACCACCGAGTAGTCGTCGATCAGCTCGCCGTAGTAGATCCGCGGCTGCTCGACGTCGATGTTGCCCACGGTGGGCAGGTCGCGGGTGGTGAAGTTGGGCTCGCCGCCCTCCTGCCCCGCCACGACCTCGTTGGCCGGGGCCGCGACGAAGCCGTTGCCGTGCGTGTAGACGGTGTGCCGGTTGATCCAGGTGTCCTGGTTCTCCGACAGGCCCTCGCTGTCGAGCTCACGGACGGCGACGACGTAGTCGCGGGTCTCGCCGTCGATCGTGTACCGGTCGATGTCCAGCTTCTCCGGGAAGCCGTAGACGTTGCGGATCTGCTGGCGCGCGGTGAACGTGTCGGCCAGGACGTTGGGGTCCAGCAGCCGGGCGTTGGGGATCGTCTCGGTGTCGTTGCGCAGCTCGGCCAGCGCCGCCTGCGTGTCCACCTCTTCGCCGGTGCTCTGCTGCGCGTAGTCGATGTACTCGACGTCGGCGAGGTCGTAGGCCTGCCGGGTCGAGGCGATCGCCCGCTCGATGTAGTCCGACTCCCGCTGGTCGGCGCTGGGCCGCACCACGAACTGCTGCACGATCGCCGGATAGGCCACGCCGATGACCAGGCTCGAGAGGAGCAGCAGCACCAGCGCGGCGGCCGGCAGCCGGAAGTTGCGGACGACGACGTTGGCGAAAAACGCGATCGCGCAGACCGCCGCGGCGAACACGAGGATCGTCTTGGCCGGGAGCAGCGCGTTGACGTCGGTGTAGCTGGCGCCGCTGAACAGCTCGCCGCGGTCGGAGTAGACCAGCCCGTAGCGGTCCAGCCAGTAGGCGGCCGCCTTGAGGGCGACGAACAGGCCGAGCAGGACCGACAGCTGGATCATCGCCGCCGAGGTCAGCTTCTGCCCCGGCGTCTGCAGCCGCAGGCCGCCGAAGACGTAGTGGGTCAGCAGCGCCCCGATCAGCGACAGCAGCACGATCGCGAAGCCGAAGCCCAGCAGCAGCCGGTAGAAGGGGTAGTCGAAGACGAAGAAGGAGGTGTCGAGGCCGAACTGCGGGTCGGTCTGGCCGAAGTCGGTGGAGTTCCGGAAGGTCAGCCACGTCTCCCAGTTGCTCTGGGCGGTGAACCCGGCGAACAGGCCGAGGACGACGGCGACCGCGCTGAGCACCAGGGTGCGGCGCGGCTCCAGGGACTGGCGGTACCGCTCGAGGTTCTGCTGCTCGAGCGACATCGGCCGAAACGTGGGCCGGAACCGGTAGGCGAGGTAGATCGACAGCGCGGTGAGGCCACCGGTGGCGACCCCTGCGATGGCGAACAGCAGGGCACGCGTCTGCAGCTCGGTCCAGAAGACCTCGGTGTAGCCGGTCTCGTCGAACCAGAGGTAGTCGACGTAGACGTTGGTGAGTGTCCCGATGGCCGTGAACAGCACCAGCAGCACGGCGATGGCCCCGATGACCACCTTCGCGCGCCGCGAGAGCGTCGGCACGGACACGGGGGGCCGCATGGCCACGAGCGGTCTCCTTCAGTTGCGGTCGTGGCGGGCAGCCACGGGGTTGCCGGCCGCGGGTGGCCGGGCCGGCCGGCACGGCTGCCGGCGCGGTCCGTCAACCCAGACCAACGCGCGGGACCGCGCCGGGTTCCCCGATCGCCCACTCCGGCCGACAGCTTCCCCCACGCCGGCGACGGCGTGCGGCAGGGGCGTCGTCAGCAGGGTTCCGGTGTCCGGTCCGCGCGGAGGTCGGCGAGGGCCTCGAGGGCGTCGTCGAGCGTGGCGACCCGCGCCGTGGTCAGCCCCGGCTGAGGGGCGGCCAGCGCGTCGGCGCAGTTGTCCGCCGGCACGAGGAACAGCTCGGCGCCGATGTCGGCCGCGGCGACCATCTTCAGCTGGATCCCGCCGATCGGGCCGACGTCGCCGTCGGCGTCGATGGTCCCGGAGCCGGCCACCATGGCACCGCCGGTCAGGTCGGTGTCGCCGACCAGGTCGAGGATGCCGAGGCTGAGCATCAGCCCGGCCGACGGACCGCCGACGTCGGCCACCCGGATGTCGACGTCGAACGGCGCCGAGGGCTGCTCGCGGACGAGCACCCCCAGCAGCGAGCCCCCGCCGTCCTCGGCGGTGCCGGTGGTGACCGTCGCCGTCCCCGGCCGGCCCAGGCGGGTGTAGCCGACGGTGACCGTCGACCCGCCGGGGATCGAGCCCAGGACCTCGTCGAGCGCCTCCGTGTCGGGCGTCGGGCGGCCGTCGACGCTGTCGAGCGCATCGCCCTCCTCCAGCAGCCCGTCGGAGGGCGAGTCGTCCGACAGCCCCCGCACGACGACCTTGACCGGGTGGCCGAGCTGGGCGAGCGCCGCGGCCTCGGCGGCCTCCTCCGAGCTCAGGAAGGCCTTCCGGTTGGCCTCACGGGTCTCCTCCACGCTGCGCCCGGAGGGGTAGACCGACTCCTCGGGGACGACGCTGACCTCGTCGTCGAACCAGCCCCGCACCGCCTCGACGAGGCTGAGGCCGGCGCGGCTGACCCCGACGGTGGTCAGCGTCAGCTGCCCGTCGACGTCGTTGCGCTCGCGCCCCTGGACGTCGATCACCGGCTCGCCGTCGATCTCCCCCAGCGTGTCGAACGTCGGCCCGGGCACCTGCGCGACGTAGGGCACCGGCACCGCGGCGCCGAGCAGACCGAAGACCACCAGCAGCACGACACCGACGCTGAGGACGGCCATCCGACGGGTCACGACCGGCCAGCCTATGTCGCGCACCTGGACGCGGCCGCGGCCTCGGCGGTTCCCGGTTCCGCTGCGGGCGGACGGCGACCCGGCGGGAAGATCACGCGTCTACCGTGGGGGCATGAGCGATCTCCCGTTCGGCTTCGGCGTCCCCGACCGCGACCCCGAGCGTCGCGGCGAGTCCGGATCGGGGGCCGGCAACGACCCGTTCGGGTTCGGTGCCCTCTTCGGTGGCGGCGGCGCGGGCGCGGGCGCCCCCGAGGAGCTGCTCGCCAAGATGCCCCTGTTCGCCGAGCTGCAGAAGCTCATGAACTGGTCGGGCGGCCCGGTCAACTGGGACCTCGCCCGGCAGGGTGCGATCAGCGCGCTGGCCGCGGGGTCGCAGCCGACGTCGGAGTCCGAGCGCACCGCCGTCGCCGAGGCGCTGCGACTGGCCGACCTGTGGCTGGACCAGGTGACGGAGCTCCCCTCCGGCGTCGACCGGCCGCTGGCCTGGTCGCGGGTCGAGTGGGTGGAGCAGACCCTGCCCGCGTGGAGCAGCCTCATCGACCCGCTCGCCGAGCGCGTCGTGTCCGCCATGACCGGCGCACTGCCGCCCGAGGCCGCCGCGATGGCGGGACCGCTCGGCGGGCTCATGGGCCGCATGGGCGGGGTCCTGTTCGGCGCCCAGGTCGGCCAGGCCCTCGGCCGGCTCTCCGGAGAGGTCCTCACCAGCACCGAGATCGGGCTGCCGCTGGCACCGGCCGGCTCCGGGGTCCTGCTGCCGCAGAACGTCGCCGAGTTCGCCACCGGCCTCGACCGCCCCCTCGACGAGGTGCGGCTCTTCCTGGCGCTGCGCGAGGCCGCCTCCCAGCGGCTGTTCGCCCACGTGCCGTGGCTGCGCCAGCAGCTGCACGACGCCGTGCACGCCTACGCGCGGGGCATCAACGTCGACCGCGAGGCCATCGAGCGCGGCGTCAGCGAGGCGATGGGCTCGATGGGCGGCATCGACCCGACCGACCCCGAGAGCATCCAGCAGCTGCTGGGCAGCGGCCTGCTCGAGCCGGAGGAGACCCCGGAGCAGCAGATGGCGCTGCGCCGGCTGGAGACCCTGCTGGCCCTGGTCGAGGGCTGGGTGGACGCCGTCGTCGCCGCGGCCGCCGGTGAGCGGCTGCCCGGTCACGGCGCGCTCGCCGAGACCATGCGCCGCCGCCGGGCCTCCGGGGGTCCGGCCGAGCAGACCTTCGCCACCCTGGTCGGCCTGCAGCTGCGCCCGCGCCGGCTGCGCGACGCGGCGACGGTCTGGGGTGCGATGGCCCAGCGGTACGGCAGCGCCGAGCGGGACCGGCTGTGGTCCCACCCCGACCTGCTGCCCACCTCCGACGACCTCGACGAGCCGCTGGACTTCGTGGCCCGTCAGGGGGCGGACGACGAGTTGCGGCGCCTCACCGCCGACGACGCCGAGCGCCGCCGCGACGCCCCCGAGGAGGGCCCGCAGGGCTGAGCCCGGGGGCGCTCAGTCGACCGGGTCGTCGTCCCCGGTCGACGGGCTCTCGCCCCCGGGCTGCGCGACCTCGACGCCCTCGAGGAACCCGCGGGCCCGCTCGGCCCGCGGGTAGCGCGCCACCAGCGCCCAGAAGCGCGCGTCGTGGCTGGGCTCGATGAGGTGGGCGAGCTCGTGGACCAGCACGTAGTCCACGACGTACTCCGGCATCGTGCGCAGCCGGCTGGACAGCCGGATGGTGCGGTCGGCCGGGGTGCACGACCCCCAGCGCCGCTGCTGGTTGTCGACCCAGCGCACGCTCGCCGGCTGCGGGACACCGTCGAGGTGGGTCTCCGAGAGCGCCCGCGCCCGGGCCATCAGCTCGTCGTCCCCACCCAGGGAACGCCGGCGCCGCTCCTCGCGGGTCTGCAGCTTCGCGACCATCTGCGCCACCCAGCGGCGCTCCTCGGCGGGGCTGAAGGCGGCCGGGATGAGGACGACGGTGCGGCCGGACTCCCGGTAGGCGGTCACCGTCCGGCGGCGGCGGGCGCTGCGCCGCACCTCGACGTCGTCCGGGAGCACCGACGCCGACCGCCCGCGCGCCACCCCGGCGCTGGGGACGGCGCGGGCAGCCCGGCGGTCGTCCGGTCGTGCGGCGGGGACGGGGCCGTGCGTGGCGTCGGGGGTCGTTCCGGGCACGCAGGAACCGTAGTTCCCCCGGCCGACGCACCGCGCCAGGACCCGCCCCCGCTCGGGGGTTTGTCGCACGGACGGTGGACACGACGGCGCCCGTCCCGGGGACGCGCCCCGTCCACACCCCCCGGTGCGGTGTTCCCGCAGGTCGGCCGGGAACCAGGGCACTGGTCACAGGCCCCGGCGCGCGCCCGTCCCCGGCCTGCGCACAGCGACACGCCGCCACGTCCCCACCCCCTCCACAGGTCTGTCCACAGGCTGTGGGTCGACGGAGCGGTCGCACCTCCCCGTGGACCGGGGAGGGCGCCCGGCGCCGGGTAGCGTTCCCGGGCAACGGCGCCCGAGACGGGTGCCGAGAGGTCCGGACGACGAGGAGGCACCGTGGCGGAGAGCTACAACGGCTACTGCGTGAAGTGCAAGGAGAAGCGCGACTTCGACGGCGAGGTCAAGGTCAGCGAGTCCGGCCGCCGCATGGCGCAGGGCACCTGCCCCGTGTGCGGCACGAAGATGAACCGGATCCTCGGCAAGGCCTGAGTCCCCGGCCCCGGACGGCGGCGTCCCGCACTGCGGGCGCCGCCGTCGTCGTCCCCTGGCCTGTGGACGACGCCAGCGGGCCGGCCGCTCCCGCTGGCACCCTGCCGGCGTGAGTGAGACCGCGCACCCGCTGCTCCCCCCGACCGTCCCCCTGCTGCGGTCGACCACCCCCGGTGGCGACCCCGCGGTGCAGGTGGGTGGTGTCGACACGGCCGACGGCCTGCTCGTGGGCCCCGACACCGGCCTCACCG
Organism: Geodermatophilus sp. SYSU D00705; assembly: GCF_054050135.1. Taxonomy (NCBI): domain Bacteria; kingdom Bacillati; phylum Actinomycetota; class Actinomycetes; order Geodermatophilales; family Geodermatophilaceae; genus Geodermatophilus; species Geodermatophilus sp. SYSU D00705. Next base: position 32,643 of record NZ_JBJGYT010000041.1, read on the forward strand.
CACTCCTGCGCGGGCTCGACGGGCGCCGCCCGCAGCGCACCGTGGTCGCCGAGGCCGCCCGCGCCGGTCACGACCCGGCGGCCGTCGCCGATCTGCTCGACGGCCTCCGGGCCACCGGACTGCTGGTCGACCTCGACGCCGCCGACCTGCTGGCCGCCGATGCGGGGCCGGCCGCCGCCGCCCGGACGCGGGCGGAGCTGCCCGCCGCGACCGGGCCGGGCGCCGTGCGGCTCCCGAGGGGCTCGGCGTGGCAGGCACGCCGGGCGGCGGCGGTGGTGGTCGAGGGAGCCACCCGCGTGGGGGTCCCCCTCGCCGCCCTGCTGGCCGCCAGCGGCGTGGGCCGGGTCAGCGTCCGCGACGGCGGCCTCGTCGCCGCCGAGGAGGCCGTCGTCGGCGGGCTCGACGCGGCGGACGAGGGGCGTCCCCGGGCCCTCGCGGCGGCCGACGCCGTCCGCAGGGCCAGCCCGCAGACCGACCTCCGGCCCCTGCCGGCCTGCACGTCCCCCGACCTCGTCGTCCTCACCGGTCCGTGGACCGCCTCCGACCCGACGGCCGCGGAGCTGCTGGCCCGCGGTGTCCCCCATCTGGTCGCCACCGTCCGCGGGGAGACCGGCGTGGTCGGACCCCTGGTCGTCCCGGGCGCGAGCAGCTGCCTGCGGTGCGCGGACCTGCACCGCAGGGACGCCGACCCGCGGTGGCCGGCCTTGGCCGCACAGCTGACCGCCGGTGGCGGGGTGCCCGGCGGGGCCACGGTCACCTGCCTGATGACGGCGGTGGTCGCGGCCGTCCAGGCGCTGGCCTACCTCGACGGTCGCGCCGCACCCGTGGCGCTGGGCGCGACCCTGGAGCTGCGCGCGCCCGACCTCCTCCCCCGCACCCGGCGCTGGCCGGTCCACCCGGACTGCGGCTGCACGCCGGTGGTGGCCCCTGTGGGGTGACCCAGCAGGCCTCCGACGGCGCCGTACCTGCCGCTCGGGGGACAATGGCGGCAGAGTGCGCCTGCGGCCCCTCACCGGGGGCAGCCGCGACCGCGGCCGACGAGCGCCAGCGAGGAGGACACGTGACCGAGCTTGCGAGGTCACGCGGGCGCACGGCACCGCCGGTTCCGCGGCCGAGGAGCGCCAGCGAGGAGGACACGTGACCGAGCTTGCGAGGTCACGCGGGCGCACGGCACCGCCGGTTCCGCGGCCGAGGAGCGCCAGCGACGAGCGGCGCGGAACCGAGCTTGCGAGGTCACGCGGGCGCACGGCACCGCCGGTTCCGCGGC
>NZ_JBJGYT010000042.1:0-32634 GCF_054050135.1 Geodermatophilus sp. SYSU D00705
GGGGTGGTGGTGGGGGGGGGGGGGGGGGGGGTGGGGGGGGGGGGGGGGGGGGGGGCGCGGGGCGGGGGGGGGGGGCGCGGCGCGCCCCCCCCCCCCCCCCCCCCGCCACTGGGGCTTCACCCACCGCGGCCGGTTCGTGGCTCGGTACCGGGATCGCTACGGCGTCCAGCCGGCGGAGATCCTCCGGCGACGCCCGTGAGCAGCGCATCGCAGGGTGGCGGCGACCGGGCTGACGTGGACGGCGTCGCCGTCCACGACGGGCCGCCGTCCAGGACCACCACGCGCGCGTGTCCCGCCTCATGCCGTACCGGTGGCCCGCGGTGCGACACGGTGTCGCCCGGGACCGGTCCCGGCCGCGAGACCCGGAAGAGGCTGTCCATCGAACCGGGCCCGCATCGCAGCACGGCTCCGCAGGCGCGTCTTCGGGGACGCGTTCGGGTATCCCTCGGGCAGCTGGTTCTCGATCGTCTCGCTCGGTGCGGCGGTGACGGACGGGCGGTGCCGCCGATCCATGGCGACGTAGGTGATGTAGTCCGACGGGTCGTAGGTGTTCATGATCGACTCCCGTTGCTCGTTGCTGCTCGTCTCGAGCACACCGGTGAGCGCGTGCACGCGGCCGTCGTGATCATCGGGATCTGAGCCGGCCGGCACCTGACCCGGCGTCGTGTCGCCGCGCGGGAGGGATCCCGCCTGTCCTGCGCCGTTACGGGCTCTCGCCGTGGGTGTCCTCGTGCAGGGTCGCGAAGACCTCGAGCAGTCGTCTCCGCGCAGGCTCGGGCAGCGTCGGGTCGGGCAGGCTCCGGAGCGCGGCAGCGGTGCGGCGGATCTGCTCGAGGTAGGTGCGGCACGGCTCGCACAGCTCGAGGTGCGCGGCGATGGCGTTCTCGACGTCCTGGGGAAGGGCCCGCTCGAGGTGTTCCGTGACCAGTTCGACGAACTCCCGGCAGGCGATCTCCAGGACGTCCCGATCGGCGGTGGGTCGTGACGCCGGAGGTTCAGCCACGGTGCTCTCCTTCCCCCGCGGCGCTGCGGCACACGCGCGCCGACCTCCCGCGGCCGCCGTCCAGCGCATCCCTGGCGGCGCCCGTCTCGTGGCGCGACCGGATCCCGGCGTCGGCGAGAGCGGGGGTCGACACGCGGGTGCCCGGCACGCGCGGCACCCCGCCGCGCGGCACCCCGCGGAGCCCCTCGGCGTCGATCGTCCTCATCACCGACCCCGCTGGGCCTGGTCGATCGCCCATGCCGCGTTCACCAGACCGATGTGGCTGAACGCCTGAGGCACGTTGCCGAGCTGCTCGCCGGTGACCGCGTCGACCTCCTCCGCCAGCAGACCGAGGTCGTTGACGAACGCGGCGGCCCGCCCGAACACGTCGCGCGCGCGCTCCACCTGGCCGGCGAGCGCGAGGGCCTGGGCCAGCCAGAAGGTGCAGAGGAGGAACGTGCCCTCGTCCCCGGCCAGGCCGTCGACGCCCTCCTCGGTCCGGTAGCGGTAGACCAGACCACGCTCGTCGGTCAGCCGGTCGGCGATGGCGTCGATCGTGGCCAGCATCCGCGGGTCGTCGGCGGGGAGGAACCCGACGATCGACAGCATCAGGTTGGAGGCGTCCAGCGCGGTGGACCCGAAGTACTGGGTGAACGCGCCGGCCTCCTCGTTCCAGCCCTGCTGCAGCACGGTGTCGGAGATCTCCTCGCGGGCCTTCGCCCACTCGTCGACGCGGTGCTCGCAGCGCAGCTGCGGGGCCAGCGCGATCGCCCGGTCCAGGGCCACCCAGCACATGACCTTGGAGTACAGGAAGTGCTGCGGCTCGCCGCGCACCTCCCAGATGCCCTGGTCCGCGTCCCGCCAGCGGACGGCGGCGGTGTCGGCGCACGCGGCGAGGAACCACCGCGTCTCGTCGTCCAGCGCGGGCAGCTGGTCGGCCAGGCGAGCCGCTGCTCCCAGCAGCTCGCCGTAGACGTCGACCTGACGCTGGTTCCACGCGCCGTTGCCCACCCGCACCGGCCGGCTGTCGCGCCAGCCTCGGAGGTGGTCGAGGGTCCGCTCGCTGAGGTCGTGCTCGCCCCCCACGCCGAACATGATCTGCAGCGACACGTCGGGGCCGATGCCGCCCGCGCCCGCGGTGGTCATGAACCCGAAGAAGTCCTCGGCCTCGTCCGGGCAGGCGGCCACCCACAGCGCCTCCATCGTGAAGCTGGCGTCGCGCACCCAGGCGTAGCGGTAGTCCCAGTTCCGCTCGCCGCCCACGCCCTCGGGCAGCGACGTCGTGCCGGCGGCGACCACGGCGCCGCTGGGCTGGTACGACAGCCCCTGGAGCACCCGGCCGCTCATGTGCACGAGGTCGGCCCACGGCCCGTCGTAGGCCTGGTGCAGGTCGCACCAGGACTCCCACGACGACAGAGTCCGGTCGAGGAGGTCGGTCAGCTCCTGCTGGGGCCAGACGTGCGCGGACACCGCGTCGCCGAGGGTGCTCCGCTGCAGCGCCAGGTGGACGACGTCGCCCGCCCGCAGGTGCAGCCGCGCCCGAGCCCGCCCGTCCTCCAGCGTCGCCTCGGCGGGCAGCGTGAGCACCAGCCAGTCCGCCCCGCCCCGAGCGGCGACCCCGCCGTCCACGTGCGACAGCAGCGGCACGATCAAGCCGTACTCCGGCCGCGGCCGGTAGTCGACCAGCACGTCCACCTCACCCGAGGTGCACTCGAGCCGGCGCACCAGGACGTGCGGGACGTCGCTGCCCAGCCGGTGCCCCTCGTTGTCCGGACCCAGGCCCAGCGCGTCGGTGAGCTGCAGCTCGCCCTCCGCCGTCCGGAAGGTGGTCTGGAGGGCCAGCGAGCGGCCGGCGTAGCGGCGGGTCGCCGTCCACTCCGCCTCCGGCCGCACCGACCAGTGGCCGGCGTCGTCGTCGAGCAGCGCGGCGAAGACCGACGGACCGTCGAAGCGCGGGAAGCACAGCCAGACGACGGTGCCCGCGCGGTCGACCAGGGCGCAGGAGTGCCGGTCGGACAGGAAGGCGTGGTCGGCGATCGGCGTGGAGCTCATGGGGTTCTCCCGGAGGTCAGCGGGTCTCGTTCCTGTGGTCCCGCCGATCGGCCGCCCGTTACGCGTAACGCCGGACGGCCGACGGCGGACGACGGCAACGAGTCCGAGGAGGCCCGATGTCCGAGATCCAGCCCGCCCAGCTCGAGGCAGACGTCGTCGTGATCGGGGGCGGTCCCGCGGGGGAGGTCGTCGCGGGCCGCTGCGCCGACCGCGGCCTGGAGACCGTGCTGGTCGAGCAGGAGCTGGTCGGCGGGGAGTGCTCCTACTGGGGGTGCATCCCGAGCAAGACGTTGCTCCGGCCCGGGGAGGCGCTCGCCTCGGCCGCGCGGGTGCCCGGCGCCGCCGCGGCCGTCACCGGTGTGGTGGACGCGACGGCCGCCCTCGCCCGCCGGGACCAGATGACCTCCCACTGGATGGACGCCGGTCAGGAGCGCTGGCTGGCCGACCACGGCGTCCGGCTGCTGCGGGGCACCGGCCGGCTCGCCGGCACGCGCAAGGTGCGGGTGGACGGTGGCGGGCAGGTGACGGCCCGCCGGGCCGTCGTGCTGGCCACGGGCAGCAGCGCCGTGCTGCCGCCGGTGCCGGGGCTGGCAGAGGTGCGCCCGTGGGACAACCGGGCCGCCACGGCGGCGAAGGAGGTGCCGAGGCGGCTGCTCGTGCTCGGAGGCGGGGCCGTCGGGCTGGAGCTCGCCCAGGCGTTCCACCGGCTCGGCGCCGCCGAGGTGACCGTGGTGGAGGGCGGCCCGCGACTGCTGCCCCGCGAGGAGCCCTTCGCCGGCGAGCAGGTCCGGGCGGCGTTCCGACGGGAGGGCATCACGGTCCGGGTGGACACCCGGCTGACCTCCGTCCGACGGGACGGCACCGACGGGCCGGTGCGCGCCACGCTCAGCGCCGGCCAGGAACTGACCGCCGACGAGGTCCTCGTGGCCACGGGCCGCCGCCCGCGCACCGACGACCTCGGGCTGGGCAGCGTGGGGCTGAAGCCCGGGCGGCCGGTGAAGGTCAACGACCGGCTACGCGCCACCGGGGTCCCCGGCGGATGGCTGTACGCCGTGGGGGACTGCACCGGTCTGGCTCCGCTCACCCACATGGGCAAGTACCAGGCCCGGATCGCGGCCGACGTCATCACCGGCCGGGACGTCCGCGACCGCGCCAGTCTGGACGTCGTGACACGGGTGACCTTCACCGATCCGCAGGTGTGTGCGGTCGGCCTCACCGTGGCCGAGGCCCAGCAGCGAGGGATCGCAGTCCGGGTCCTCGACGTCGGCACCGGCGACGTCCCCGGCTCGTACGTGCTCGGCGACGGCCTCGGGGGCACGACACGGCTGGTGGTCGACGAGGCGTCCGATGTGCTGGTGGGGGCGACGATCACCGGCAGCGGCGTCCAGGAGCTGCTGCACTCCGCCGCCGTCGCGGTCGCCGGGCGACTCCCGCTGAGCGAACTGCGGCACGCCGTCCCGGCGTTCCCCACCGTCGCCGAGGTGTGGTTGCACGCACTCGAAGCGGCCGGTCTCTGACCCTTCCCGGAGGCTCGCGGTGCCCGACGTCTCGTTCACGAACCTGCTCGTCGTCGCCGGCGTCGCGGCGGCGGTGCCGTTGGCGCTCGGCTGGGCGCCGAGGCTGCGCGTCCCCTCGGTGGTCCTGGAGATCGTCGCCGGCGTGCTGCTCGGCCCGTCGGTCCTCGGCTGGGTCGAGGTCGACGTCGCCGTGGAGGTGCTGGCCCTGCTCGGGCTGGCCTTCCTGCTGATGCTCGCCGGGCTGGAGATCGACCTGCGCGGCCTGCGCGGCCGGCTGCTGGCGGTCACCTCCCTCGGCTATGCGGTCGGCCTCGTGCTCGCCGTCGGCGTGGGCCTGGGTGCGCAGGCCGCCGGGTGGACGTCGGCGCCGCTCTTCCTGGCCATCGCGCTCACGGCGACGTCGCTCGGGCTGGTCGTCCCGGTGCTCAAGGACGCCGGCCGCGCCCGGGACGCCGTCGGGCAGACCGTCATAGCGGCGGCATCGGTGGCCGACTTCGCCGCCATCGTGCTGCTCTCCCTGGTCTTCTCCATGTCGGGCGGCGGCCCGGGGACGACGGCGGCCTTCCTCGCCGCGTTCGGCATCCTCGTCCTGCTCCTCGCGCTGGGCGTCGGCCGGGCGGGGATGTCCATGCGGCTGGGCGACGTGCTGGTGCGGCTGCAGGACACCACGGCCGAGATCCGTGTCCGGCTGGTGCTGCTGCTGCTGGTCGCCTTCGTCGCCCTGGCCGAGCGGCTGGGTCTCGAGACGATCCTCGGTGCCTTCCTCGCGGGCGCGCTGGTGGGGCTGGTCGACCGGGACTCCGCCACCCATCCCCGGTTCCGCGCCAAGCTCGACGCCATCGGCTACGGGTTCCTGATCCCGGTGTTCTTCGTCGCCAGCGGGGTGCGACTGGACCTGCGCGGTCTGCTCGAGGACCCGACGGCCCTCCTTCAGGTGCCGGTCTTCCTGCTCGCGCTGCTCGTCGTCCGCGGCCTCCCCGCGGTGCTGTACCGCCGTTCCCTGGGATCGGCCGGGTCCCTGGCCGCCGGACTGCTGCAGGCCACCTCCCTGCCGTTCCTCGTCACCGCCGCGCAGATCGGCCTGGAGACCGGTCGGCTGTCCGCCACCACGGCCGCGGCGCTGGTCTTCGCCGGGTTGCTGTCGGTGCTGGTGTTCCCTGCCGCGGCGCTCGGCGTCCTGGGCCGGCGGCCGGCGGCCGGAGTGCCCGGGCCGCGCCACCCCCGCGACCACGAGGCAGGCAGACCCGAGCCCACCGACAGCGCCGACACGGTCGACGCCCGGCCGGCGCCGGACGGCTCGGCGAAGGGGCGTCCATGACCGTCCGGAGACGGCGATGACCCCGTCCGGCCGGCTGCGCGCGGTGTCCGTCGGCCGGCCCCGGACGGTGGAGTGGCGTGGGGGGCAGGTCCAGACCGCGATCTGGAAGGCCCCCGTGGCCGGCCGGCGGTGGGTGCGCAGGCTCAACGTGGACGGGGACGCGCAGGCCGATCCCGTCGGCCACGGCGGCGAGCACCGCGCCGTCCTCGTCTACCAGTGGGAGTCCTACGCCTACTGGGAGCGCTACCTGGGCCGCCCGCTGCCCGACCCCGGCACCTTCGGCGAGAACCTCACCGTCGAGGGGATGGCCGACGACGAGATCTGCGTCGGCGACCGGCTGGCGATCGGCGGCGCCGTCTTCGAGGTCACCCAGCCGCGGGTCACCTGTCACAAGGTGGGCATCCGCCTCGGAGAGCCGCGGATGCCGGCGCTGCTCACCGCTCATGGCCGCCCCGGCTTCTATCTCCGCGTGCTGCGGGAGGGTCAGGTCGGCGCCGGCGACCGGATCCGTGTCATCCACCGCGATCCCGCCGGCCTCACCGTCCGCCGCGTCTCCGAGTTGCTCTACACGGCCGCTCGCGACGAGGCGTCGCTGCGCTCCGCGCTGGCCGTCCCGGCGCTGTCGGAGGGCTGGAAGTGGTCGTTCCGGCAGCTGCTCGCTGCCGGTGACCGGCCCGGCAACCCGGGCCTGGCGCCACAGCCTGCCGGCGAGCCCGCGTATCCGGGGTTCCGCCCGTTCACCGTCACCCGTGTGGTGCGCGAGTCGGCGCACGTCGTCTCGGTCCACCTGGCGCCCCGGGACGGCGGCGAGGCGCCCTCCTGGCTGCCCGGCCAGTACGTCCCTCTGCGCCTGGCGGATGCCGACGGGTCGGTGGTCCGCAGTTACTCGCTCTCCGCGCCGGCGGGTCCCGAGCTGCGGATCTCGGTCAAGCGAGAGGGCCGGGGGAGCGCTCTGGTGCACGCCCTCCCCGTCGGCGGAACCGTCGAGGTCGCCGCCCCGAGGGGCGGCTTCGGCTTCGACCCGGGCGTCGCCGGACCGGCCGTGCTGATCAGCGCGGGCATCGGGGTGACACCGCTGCTCTGCTGCCTGCTGGCCCAGGCCGCCGGCCATCCCGAGCGTCGGGTCATCTGGGTGCACGTCGCCCGCTCGCCGGCCGAGCACTCCTTCGCCGCGGAGGCCGAGGCCGCGCTGTCGGCCATGCCGGCGGCGGTGCGGCACCTGCGCTACACGGCCGCGGAGGCAGCGGTGCGGGGGGACGCAGCCGGCCGGCTCTCCCTGGAGGCCCTGGCCGGCCTCGGCGTGGACGCGTCCTTCTCCGCGTACGTCTGCGGGCCGGACGGATTCGCCGCCGGGGTGCGCCGGATGCTGGACGCCCTGGGGGTGCCGGCGGACGCCGTCCACGTCGAGTCGTTCGGTCCGGTCCAGGACGCGGGGGGCACGACCGGCCGGCCCGCCCGCACGCCGACACCGCCCGCGTCCGGTGGACCCCCGGTCACCTTCGCCCGGGCGGGCGTCACCACGGCGTTCGATCCCTCGCGGTGGACCAGCCTGCTCGAGCTCGCCGAGGCCTGCGAGGTGCCGGTGCGGTGGTCGTGCCGCACCGGCGTCTGCCACCGCTGCGAGACCTCCCTGATCGACGGTTCCGTGGACTACGCGCCCCAACCGCTCGAGGCGCCCGGCGGCGAGCTGGTGCTGATCTGCTGCGCCCGGCCCACGACCGCGGTCACCGTCGACCTGTGAGTGTGGGGCTGCTGCCGGGGGCCCCGGCCCCCGGCAGCACACGGGCCGGCGGTCAGCGGGCCGGGTCCACCACCAGGTCGGGCCGCCGCGGCGCGGGCACGAGCGTGTCCGCCACCGACGTCCGGACGCCGAGCCGGTCGGCGATCTCGTCGGCCACCCGCAGCGCGTTCGCGATGATCGTCAGTGTCGGGTTCACCGCGGTGCTGGAGACGAAGAAGCTCGAGTCGGCGACGTAGAGGTTGTCGACCTCGTGCATCCGGCAGTGGAGGTCCAGCGGCGCCGTCGTCGGGTCGGGGCCGAAGCGGATGGTGCCGTTCTGGTGCGCCACCCCGCCGATCCCCAGCTGGCCGCCGGCGTACTGCCGGTTCTCGTACACGTCCTGCTCGCAGCGGATCGAGTCGAGCAGTTGCTGCAGCCGCATCCGCAGGCGGGCCACCTCGGCGGCGTTGGTCCGGGTGTAGTGCAGCCGGATCCCGCCGTCGCGGTCGACGGTCACCCGGTTCTCGTCGAGCGGCAGGTCCTCGGTGGTCAGCCAGAAGTCGAGCGAGTGGCGGGCCAGGTCGGCCGGGTCCCGCGCGTCGGGGACGTCGAAGCCGATGAGGACGGCATCGCTCTTGCCGTTCATCTGGATGGAGCCGACCGGGTACCCCCAGTCGGGGTCGAAGGGGTCGGACCAGTAGAAGTCGTTGACCCCGAGCGTCTTCTGGAACCGCGTCGGGTTGGGCGTCTTCGAGAACGCGACCAGCCCCGAGTTGTTGTGCAGCATCAGGTGACGGCCCACGTGCCCGGAGCCGTTGCCCAGTCCGGCCGGGTGCCGGTCGCTCGCCGAGGCCAGCAGCAGGGCCGCCGAGTTGACCGCCCCCGCGGCCAGGACGACGACGTCGGCCGTGTACTCCTCCCGCCGGCCGTCCCGGTCGACGACCACCCGGCTGACGCTGCGCCCGGAGGGATGGGTCTCCAGCCGCACCACGCGCGCCCTGGTCCGCAGCGTCACGTTGGGGTGCCGCAGCGCCGGCTCCACCGTCATGACCTGTGCGTCGGCCTTGCCGTTGACCAGGCACGGGAAGCCGTCGCAGGTCGCGCACCGGATGCACGCCGACAGGTGGGGCTGCGCCTCGTCGAGGAGGATGCCGTTCGGCAGCGAGAACGGGTGCAGGCCCGCAGCGGTCAGGTCGGCGCGCAGCTGCGCGATCCGGGGCTCGTCGCTGATGGCCGGCCACGGGTAGGGACCGTCCGCCGGTGGCTCGTCCGGGTCCTCGCCCCGTGTGCCGTGCACCTGGTAGAGCCGCTCCGCGCGGTCGTAGTAGGGCGCGAGGTCGGCGTAGGAGATCGGCCAGGCGGGGGAGACGCCGTCCACGTGCTGCACCGGGCCGAAGTCGCGTTCCCGGAAGCGGTAGAGGATCGCGCCGTAGAACTTGGTGTTGCCGCCGACGTAGTAGTGCTGCTTGGGGGAGAGCCGGCGGCCGTCGGCGCCGTCGGTCCACTGCCCGCTGTTGTGGTAGCGCTTGTCGGCCCAGAGCGCCTGCGGATCCCAGTTCTGGGTCTCCCGGGGGAGCCAGTCGCCCCGCTCGAGCAGCAGGATCTGCTTGCCGGTGGGGGCCAGGGCCCAGGTGACGGCGCCCCCGCCCGCTCCGGACCCGATGACGAGAACGTCGGCGTGCTCGGTCATGGTGCCTCTCCTCGCGGTGTCAGGTGATCGCGAGCGGCGTCACCCACGCTCCCGTGGCGCCGCGCAGCTTGGCGTGGCTGACCACGAGCAGGAACTCGCGCAGCCCGGCGGCGGCGGCCTCGGCCAGCCGCAGGTTCTCCAGCACGACGACGCCGTGCCGGACGTTGAGGGTCTGCGGGACGACGAACGGCTCGGCCGGGTCCTCCGCCGGCACCGGCCCGTAGCTCCAGGTGTCGCAGCCGGTCAGCGCGACGCGGGACGCGGCCAGCATCTCGGCCAGGTCACGGCCGGGCCCGGGCTCGCCCGCGGAGTACCGGTCGTCGTCCACGCCCCACCAGCCGCCCCAGCCGGTGTGGAACAGCACCGCGTCCCCCGGGCGCAGCGACCGGCCCTCCAGCGCGGACTCGGCATCGGCGACAGTGACGACGTCGCCGGGCTCGAGCCGGTCGACGCCGCGGACGGCGGCGATGTCGAGCAGCAGGCCGCGGGTGACGATCTGCGGCAGCGTCTCGACGCCGAGCCGGTTGGTGCCCCAGTCCTCGGCGACGTCGGCCAGCCGGTGGCCGTTGTAGGTGCGGTCGCCGACCTGCAGGTGGTTGAGGGCGTCGAGGTGGGTGCCCATCTGCTGGGTGGCGGTGATCTGCTCGACGATCCAGTTCACCGAGTTCCGGCCCCAGCCCTCCGGGCTGCCGTCGGCCCGCCGACGGTTGACGTAGTGGGAGTTGGTCGTCAGGTACGACCGGAACGTGCGGCCCGGGAACGCGGGGACGTCGGCGTGCAGCACGTGCGCGAGGTCGAACACCCGGCCGCTGCGCACCAGCGAGACCGCGGCCAGGACGCCGGCCGGGGTGATCTCGTTGAGCGCTCCGGCCTCGTCGTCGGGTCCCCACCGGGACGGGAACCACCCCGCCGTCCGCTCGTCGACGGACGGCGGGTGCGACAGCGCCGTCATTCCGACGACCAGGTGGTCTCGAACGACGGGTAGAGGGTCAGCCCGCCGTCGACGAACAGCGTCTGACCGGTGATGTAGGCGGCCTCGTCCGAGCACAGGAACGCGGTGGCCGCCGCCATCTCCTCCGCCCCGCCGGCGCGGCGCATCGGGATGTGGCTCTCCACCATCCGCCGCTTGACCGGGTCGTCGATCCACGACCGGTTGATCGGCGTGACCGTCGCCCCGGGACCGATGCCGTTGACCCGGATGCCGCGGCCGGCGTACTCCAGCGCGAGGGTCCGGGTGAGGTTCTGCATGCCGCCCTTGGAGACCGAGTAGCCGACGAACCGGGGCTTCGGGATGACCTGGTGGACGCTGGAGACGTTCACGATGCTGCCGCCGCTCCCTCCGGACAGCCAGGAGCGGATCGCCCGCTGCGCGCACAGGAACGCGCCGCGCAGGTTGACCGCGAGCACCTTGTCGAACGCGGCCACCGGGAGTTCGTCGCTGTCGGCGGCGATCTGGATGCCGGCGTTGTTGATCAGGAGGTCGACCCGGCCGTACTCCGCGAGCACCCGCTCGTACATCGCGGCCACCTGCTCCTCCTGCGAGACGTCGGCGGCGACCAGGATCGGGTGGGTGCCCGCAGCCGACATCTCCTTCATGCAGATCTCGACGCCGTGCTCGATCGCGTCCCGGGTCTCCTCGGCGCCCGTGGGCGGGCCGACGTAGTTGATCGCGACGTCCACGCCCTCCTGGCCCAGCCGGATGGCGATCGCCTGGCCGATCCCCGAGCTGCCGCCGGTGACCAGCGCCTTCTTGCCTCGCAGACCGTTCACGTCCCGCTCCTGTCCCTCAGTACCTGTCGGCGTCCCTCCGAGAAGAAGGCGACGGCGTGGTCGATCGCGACGATGCGGGGCGCGCCGGACGCGGCTCCGAAGGAGGCGTTCCAGAACGGGTCGGCGGACGGCGGTCCCTCGTGCGGCCCGACGTAGAGATACGGCTCCGGCATCGCCTCGTCCCCCGGGGAGGCGCCGTAGTTGACGGCGCCGACGGCCATGCCGAGGTCGAAGTGCTCGGGCCAGAGCACCGGTGTCATCGGCTCGCCGAGCTGCTCGGAGAAGCGGCGCAGCGCGGCGTCGCCGAGGGCGAACCAGTCGGCGAGCCGCCGTGCGGCCCTCGGGTCGACCGGCAGCTGCGCATCGGGGTCGGCCGGCGTGGCCGGGGTGTAGCTGCCGCGCAGCCCGAGCTCCACGCCGGCGAACCGCGCCGCGCGCCCCAGGGTGGTGAGCGGCTGGGAACGTCGCGTGTCCCCGCGGATCACCAGCAGCTCGTCGCCCACGACGGCGAGCTGCCGATCACCGAGCCCCACCGTGGTGGCGAAGCCCCCCGGACAGGGCCGCAGGCGGATGGTGCCGCTGGCGGCGAACTGACCCGCGGCGAGGACGTGCTCGGCCACCCGGTGCCAGCTCGTCCGCGTGGCCACCAGGACCGGCGGCGCAGTCATCGTCATGCCCCGGAGTCCGGCCCGTGCCCGTTGCGTTACACCCGGATCCCGGCCTGTCCCGGGGCGCGTTCCGGCGATGGACCGCGTGACCCGGTGCCGGAGAGCCCTACCCCCGCCGGCGGGAGGCCTGCCAGGCTGGTCCCCGACCCGACGGAGGCGCCCGGAGCGGCGCGCACCGGGAGGGAGCGGGACGGGCCATGAGGCTCTCGTCGGTCGAGAGGTCGCCGATGGCACCCGCGCGGGCGGAGCCGGTGCTGCCGCCCTTCGGGCGCGAGGACGCCTCCGTGGAGCCCGTCATCACCACCAAGCTCTTCGTCCCGTCGCTCGGGACGGGCCCGATCGAGCGACCGCGCCTGCACGAGCGGCTCTCGCGAGCCGTGGACGCCCGGCTGACCCTCGTGGTCGCCCCGGCCGGCTGGGGGAAGAGCACGCTGGTCGCGCAGTGGCTGCGCAGGGTCGGCGTGCGGAGCGGCTGGCTGTCCCTGGATGCCGCGGACGGCGACGTGACCCGCTTCTGGCGGTATCTCCTCCTGGCCGTGCAGCAGGCCGACGCCTCCGTCGGGTCCGCGGCGCTGCGACGCCTGGACTCGGCCGGCGCCGACGTCGTGCGCGACGTCCTGCCCGTGCTCGTCAACGGACTGGCCTCCACCGCCGACCTCGTGCTGGTCCTGGACGACTACCACGTCGTCGGCAGCCGGCCGGTGCACCGGTCGGTCGCCGCCCTGCTCGACCACGCACCGGGCTCGCTGCACCTGATCGTCATGTCGAGGACCGATCCACCTCTGTCGCTGAGCCGGCTGCGCGTGGCCGGTGACCTGGTGGAGATCCGGGCCGAGCAGCTGCGGTTCACCGCCGAGGAGGCGGCGCGCATGCTCGACCGCGCGGCGGTGCCCGACCTCTCGGCCGACGACGTGCAGCGGCTGGTCGCGCGGACGGAGGGCTGGGCGGCCGGGCTGCAGCTGGCGGCCCTGCGACTCATGGACCGCCCGGACCGGCAGGCCCGCGGGGCCTTCATCGACCGGTTCACCGGCGCAGACCGGCACGTCGTCGACTACCTCGGGGAGGAGGTGCTGGGATCTCTGCCGCCAGGGCTGCGGGCGTTCCTGCTCCAGACCTCGGTGCTGCCGCGACTGTGCGCGCCGCTGGCCGATGCCGTGACCGGCCGCGACGACGCCGTCCGGATGCTGGACGAGGTCCAGCGGGCGAACCTGTTCCTGAGCGCGCTCGACGACGAGGGCCGGTGGTTCCGCTTCCACCAGCTGTTCCGCGACCTGCTGCGGTACGAGCTGGAACTCTCCCGGCTCGCGGATCCGGCAGTGCTGCACCGGCGGGCGGCCGAGTGGTTCCGGGACCACGGGAAGCCCGGCGAGGCGATCGGGCACGCCATCGCGTCCCGGGACCTCGGTCTCGCCGGGGCGCTGATCGGCGAGACGTGGCGGGCGGAGTTCAACCTCGGCCACCTGCGGACCGTCCAGGGTTGGCTGGACGCGCTGCCCCCCGCACAAGTCGCCGCCGACCCCCGGCTCACCGTCGCCCGGGTCTGGCTGCACATGGACCGTGGCAGGCTCGACGAGGCCGGTGCGGCGCTGTCGGCCGCCGCTCCCGTCGCCGCCGACGACGTGCACGTCGGGGTGCTCCGGGCGCTCCACGCCTTCAAGGCCGGAGACCTGCCGCGGGCCGGGGAGCGGCTCGCTGCCCTACGGGGCCGGCGCGCCGACCCCTTCCTCGTCACCGTGCAGCACCTGGTGGGCGGGAACTGCGCGCTCTGGCTGGGCGAGCTGAAGCAGGCGGACGAGCGGCTGCGGCGCGCGACGGCTCTGGCCGAGGACACCGACAACCGGCTCGCCCAGATCTACGCCCTCGGGGCCCGGGCGCTGGTCGCGGTCCTCACCGGAGACCTGCGGTCGGCCGAGGCGGTGCTCGCCCGGGCCTCTGCCGTCGTCGCCGACGCCCGCGTCGACGGCCACTTCGTCGCGATGTTCCCCGCCCTGGCGGCGGCGCGGCTGGCCGTGGCCCGCGGCCGGTGGGACGACGCCACGGTCGCCGCCGGTGCGGCTGCCGAGCTGGCCGGCCGCGGCGCCGGGCGGATCGAGCAGGCCGCCGCGCTCATCACCGCGGCGGAGGCGGCGCGCCACGCCGGACCGGACGGGGCAGCAGACACCGAGCGCTGGCTGAGCGCGGCTGCCGCGGTGCTCCGTCACTGTGCCGATCCCGGTCCGACCGTCCGGAACTGGTTCGGCCGCCAGCAGCGTGCCCGTCGGGTCCGTCCGTCCGCCGCGCCGCCGACGGACCGGCTCACCGAGCGCGAACTCGCCATCCTCGCGCTGCTCCCGACGACGATGTCGCAACGGGAGATGGCCGGCTCGCTGTTCGTCAGCCCGAACACCATGAAGACGCACCTGCGGTCGATCTATCGCAAGCTGGGCGCCGAGTCGCGGGACGACGCGGTCCTGCGCGCCCGGTCCCTGGACCTGCTCTGACGACCGCTGGTCGGCCCGGACCGCCCGGCGTCCCCGGACGGTCATCCGGCGAGCCACCCGCCGTCGGCGATCACGATGGAGCCGGTGACGTAGCTCGCCTGCGGCGAGCACAGCCACACCGCCACCGCTGCGATCTCGTCGGGTTCGGCGATCCGGGACAGCGGCACCCGCTGCAGCAGCCCGGCGCTGACCTCGGAGGTCATGCCGGTCCGGGTGACGCCCGGCGCGACGGCGTTGACCCGGATGCCGGTCCCGGCCAGCTCGACAGCGGCCGCCCGTGTGAGCCCGTTGACCCCGTGCTTGGCCGCGATGTAGGCGCCGTTGTCCGGCATGGCGGCATCACCCAGCATCGAGGAGGTGTTGACGATGGCGCCGCGGTCCTGGTGGCGCATCTGCGCGATCTCGGCGCGCATGCAGTGCCAGACGCCGACCAGGTCGACCTGGAGGACCCGCAGGAACTCCTCGGGCGGGTACTCGTCCAGCGGCAGGAACGGGCCGGCCACCCCCGCGTTGTTGTGGGCCGCATCCAGGCGGCCGAAGCGGTGCACGGTGTCGTCGACCACGCGCGCCACGGCGGAGAGATCGGCCACGTCGGCGACGAACGCCTCCGCCTCCGCTCCCGAGGAGCGGACCAGGTCGGCGGTGACCGCGAGGCCGTCCCCGTCGACGTCGACGAGTGCGACGGCAGCTCCGGCGCGGGCGAAGAGAACCGCGCTGGCGCGGCCGATCCCGGACGCCGCGCCGGTGACCAGCACGGCGCTGCCGGACAGGTCGTCCATGGGGCCCCCGGGGGCTCGTCGCCGGGACCTCGCGGGTGAGGCCCTCCGCACGCCCCAGGATGGACCGGCCATCAGCCGTCGTAGTAGTCCTCGAGCGCGGCCCGCAGCGCGGCCCGGCCGCGGTGCAGCAGGACGCGCTGGTTGCCGGCCGACAGGCGCAGCGCCGCGCAGGTCTCCTCGGCGGACATGCCCTGCACGTCGCGCAGCTCCACCACGAGGCGCTGCCGCTCGGGCAATCCGGCCAGTGCCCGTTCCAGCCGCTGCCCGATCTCCTGGTTGAGCAGGCCGTCCTCGGGCTGGTCCCACGGCCGGGGCGCCCCCGTCGAGGTCCAGTGCCCGGGGTAGGCGCCGTCCGGTCCCTGGAACCGGGCCGGGTCGACCGTGGGCCCGGACGGCGCCGAGCCGGTCAGATCCGCGGAGGACACGACGCGCGCATCCCGCTCCCACCGGCTCTTCGCCCGGTTGATCAGGATGGAGAACGTCCAGCTCCGGACCGAGGAACGCCCCTCGAACCGCGCGATCCCGCTGATGACCCCGAGCCACGCCTCCTGGACCACGTCCTCCGCGGCGTGCCGGTCGTGGACGTAGCGCCGGGCGACGGAGAGCATCACCGGAGACCACGCGTGGACGACGGCGGCGAACGCGGCGGCGTCCCCGGCGCGCAGCCGGTCGAGCAGCTCCGCATCCGACGGTGCGGCACCCACGCCGGGCACGGTCTCCCTCTCGGCGGCGTCCTGGTCGGCGGTGTCCGGGTCGACCGGCGCCGGGCGGCTGAGCGAAGGCATCGTCCCTCCCCGGGCTGTCTGGGAGTGAGCCTCGTCCGGCAGGGGAGGGCATGCCTCCCCCCGAGGGCGATCTCACCCGGGTGAGATGAGGGCGCGGTGGATGCCGCCGGCTCTCCCCACGGCGCACCCTGGCGGCATGCCCGAGCGGTTCTACCGGATCACGGTCAGTGGGATCCTCACCGAACGCCTCGCCGCGGCGTTCGAACCGCTGGGTCTCGCCGGCGTCGACGGGGGTCGAACGGCACTCTCGGGGGTCTGCGTCGACTCCGCCGCCCTCTTCGGGGTCCTCGACCGCATCCGCGATCTCGGCCTGGAACTGGTCGGCGTGGAGTCCTCCGACGTCCTGACCAGCCCCTAGCCCGGCCTCCGCGAGCCGACCCCGTGCTCGTTCCCGCGGGCACCCGAGGCGACGGCCTCGACGGCCCGGTGCAGGGCGTCGAGCCGCCGGTGGAGCGCGTCGACGTCTGCGCGGGTCGCGGACATCCGGGCCGGCTTCAGCCAGACGACGATGCTGCCGCCGGGACTCAGGGCGGCCTCGGCGACGTCGCCGGCACCGTCGGCGCCCTGCGCACGCAGGGCGGCCTCGACGTCGGCGCGCCGCAGCCCTTCCCTCCGGAGGAGCCTGTCCAGGAACCGGCCGTCCCTGATCAGCGGGACGTCGGCGCCCTCGAACAAGCGCACCGCCCGTTCGGATCGGGAGACGACGCGGACGACCACCGCGTTGGTCGCGATGAGGACCGCGGCGGCGAGCAGCCCGCCGGTCACGCTGTCGTCCGGGCCGATGAGCGCGTCCTGGACGACGTTGGAGAGCAGCAGCACGACGACGAGGTCGAACGAGTTCAGCTGTGCGAGGTTCCGCTTCCCCGCGACCCGCAGGAGGAGGGCGAGCGCGGCGTAGACGGCGATCGTGCGGACGACCTTCTCGCCCGCCGGGACGTCGAGGGTCCAGATCTCGGACATGGCAGGCGCGGACGGCTCAGGTCATGCCGCGGCCCGGGCCCGGTCCCAGGCCGCGCGCGCCCGGTCGGTGGTGGGGTCGAAGTCGGCCTTGGTCCGCCGGAACAGGTCCTGCAGGTCCCGCCAGAGCTGGTCGGCGGACGGGCGCCCCCAGTACCAGTACCCGCAGTAGACGCGGTCGATGACCAGCCCCGGCGCCAGGATCAGCGTGTGCGGCACGGTCGCCGCGTGGTGGGGGTCGGTGTACTCGTCGATCTGCAGTGCGGACTGGACCTCCAGGTCGCCGTCCGACAGGAAGGTCCACCACGCGCCGGTGGAGCTCTTCATCCTGTGGGTGTCGTGCAGGTCGTTCGGCAGGACCGTGACCAGTGAGGTGAAGGCGATCGGGAGGATCTCCTGGAGCTTGAGCAGCTCCCGGTGGTAGGCGCGCTCCCGAGGACAGTGCTCGCCCCGGCCCAGCTGCAGGACCATGGCGTCGGAGCCCTGCAGCTGGGACAGGCGCCACGTCGTCCCGTTCTCGTCGGGCAACTCGAAGTCGCGCAGCGTCGCCCCGACGTCCAGCCCGGTGCTCATCGGTCCTCCTCCGTGCCGGGACGGACGCCGGCAACGCTCGTGCGGATGCGGTAGACGCTGGTCAGCGCCGTGATGTAGAGGCCGCGGCCGTCCGCGTCGCCCCACGCGAGGTTGTGCGGGCTCTCGGGCAGGTGCAGCGTGCCCAGGTGCCGGCCGTCGGGGGCGAGGATCCAGATGCCGGACGGCCCGCAGACGTACAGGGTGCCGTTCCGGTCGACCTTGATCCCGTCGACCGCGTCCTCGCCCTCGGCGCCGGTCATGTCGAAGAAGACCCGCCCCCCGGACAGCGAGCCGTCCACCGCCACGTCGTACCGCATCACCACCTTGCGGGCGGGGTCCCAGTTGCCGACGTACAGGTGCCGCTCGTCGGGCGACAGGGCGATCCCGTTGGGCCCCGCCAGCTCCTCTGCGACCAGCTGGACCGCGCCGTCGCGGACCGCGAAGACGCCGCTGAACGGCAGTTCCCTCTTCGGGTCGTCGTGGCCGCCGGGCAGCCCGAACGGGGGATCGGTGAAGTACAGCGTGCCGTCCGAGCGGTACACGAGGTCGTTCGGGCTGTTCAGCTGCCTGCCCTGGTACCGGTCGGCCAGGACGGTGACGTCCCCGTGGGGTTCCACGCGGAGCACCCGCCGGTTGCCGTGCTGGCAGATGGTCAGGCGCCCCTGCGGGTCGAAGGTCAGACCGTTCGAGCCGGGCTGGGCGAAGCGGCCGATGTCGACGCCCGCGTATCCGCTGTGCGAGCGGAACACCGTCACCCGGCCCCGGGGGCTCAACCGGTAGATGTGGTTGGTGTTGGGCGAGCTGAACAGCAGCGCCCCGTCCGCCGTCCACACGGGGCCCTCGGTGAACTCGAACCCGCCGGCCACGCGCTCGAGCTGCGCGCCGGGGGCCAGGATCGCGTCGAGGGCGGAGTCCGCGCGGGTGACCCGGTGGTCGACCGGCTCGGTCCGCCGCGCCTGCTCGGGGCGGTAGAAGTCCAGCGTCGCCCCGCGCAGCCAGATGTAGTTGCGGGGAGACGCCGAGATGGGGCCGTTGGCGCCGAAGACCGCGATCCGGAACGTCTGCCCCGGTCGGGCGTCGTCGGTGAGCAGCACCCGGTTGGGAGCGTTGAACCCGGCCACCACCTGACCTCCGGCGTCCCCGAGGGCCACGGGGAGCCGGCCGTCGACCCACACCTCGGCGTAGTCGTCCACGACCACCTCGAAGACGACGGTGCACCCGGTGGGGTCGAGGTCCCCGATCCGCTCGGGCACGGTCACGCTCAGCCGGTACCAGTTGAAGCAGACCCTCCCGCCGGCCAGGCGCAGCTGGGTGTCGGCGGGGGACAGCACGCGCTAGTCGGAGTCGTCGAAGTCGGCCGGTCCGGCGTGCGGCAGCACGTCGAAGGTGCGATTCGGGACGGTGCCCGGTCCGAGGGGATCGGTCTCCGAGCCGACCTCGACGAAGTCGATCTCCGCGACCCGTGCGTCGCTGTACCGCCAGGTCGTACCGGTCGACGCGGCGCCCTCGTCGGTCTGCAGATCGATCACGGCGGCCGGGGCGCCGGGGAGGAGCTGCGTGGGCCGGGGGAGGTCGGCGGCCGCGCTGTGCCTGATCGGCGCGGGAGCCGCCATGGCTACGCCACCACCTTCGTCACGAAGTACAGGAACGGGTCCGAGACGTCGACGAACTGGTGCGGCAGACCGTTCGGCACCACGAGGACGTCGCCCTCGCCGAGTTCGTGAGTGGTCCCACCGTCGATGGACTCGGCGCGCAGCTCGCCCGGCCCCACCTCTCGCGCGGAGCGCATCGTGCCGCCGGTGACCACCGTGGCCCTGCCCCGGACCACCCGCATGACGTCGACGACGGCGGCGTGGTACTCGACCGCTCCCGGTGCGGTGCGCCGCCCGGCGTCGACCTTGTAGCGGGCGGTGTCGAGGAGCAGGCCACCCTGCCGGAACTTCTCGTCGAGGTCGCCCGCGGGGATGTGGACGGCGTCCTGACCACCGGCACCGGAGGCGGCCCGCCGGCCGGCGTCCCGTCCGATCTCGGCCAGCTCCTGGTCCTCGTCGGCCGAGGAAGCACCGCTGACGCCGACCGCGCCGACGACGTGGCCGTCCACCTCGATGGGCATGCCGCCCTGCAGGGGCACCGCGCCGGCCAGGTGCAGGGCCGACGGCCGTCCACCGGCGGCCTGCCGCTCGAAGTCCCGGCTGGGCCGCCGGTAGATCGCCGCGGTGCGCGCCTTGTCGGTGGCCACGCCGACGCTGGCCACCTGCGCCGCGTCCGGGCGCCAGAGGTACACCAGGTCGCCGCCGGCGTCGACGGCCGCCGCGACCGGGGCCACGCCACGGGCCGTGGCCGCGTCGGCGACGGCCTGGACGGCCACCTGGGCGGCCGTGACGCTCAACGCCGGGACCTCGCGCGTGCTGATCTCCGCGGCCGCGCCGGCCGCGGAGACCGCCTCGTCCTCGTCGGGAGTCTCGCCGCTGGCCCCGATCGCGCCGACCACCTGGCCGTCGACGGTCAGCGGCACGCCGCCCGTGAGTGCCCGCGCACCGGAGAGGGCCAGGGCGCCCAGCCGCCCGTCCGTCACCTGCTGCTCGATCTCCCGGCTGGGGCGGACGAAGATCGCGGCGGTCCGGGCCTTGTCGATGGCCACCTGGTCGCTGGCGACCTGGGTGCCCTCGGTACGCCGCAGGGCGAGCAACCGTCCCGATGCGTCGACGATCGCGATGACGACCCGGTAGCCGTGTTCGGTCGCGTGCTTCTCCGCGGCCGTGAGCACGGCGTCCACGCCGACCCCGTCCAGGACCTTGCGCGTGCGCACCACCGTCATGGCGGTCACGCTCCTCTCGTGTTCAGGACGGCCACCCACACGGCCGTGTCCGCAGTGATGAAGAGCCGGTCGCGAGCGCGACCGCCGAAGGTGAGGTTCACCGCGCCGCCGGGGACGGCGATGCGGCCGAGCAGCGTCCCGTCGGGAGAGAGGACGCGGACGCCGTCGGCACAGCAGACGTAGACCCGGCCGTCCTCGTCGACGGCGAGCCCGTCGGGGGCGCCCGCGGGCGCGACGTCGAGGACGCGACGGGATCCCAGGGCGTTCCCGCCGACGACGTCGTAGGCGTAGACGTGGTGCGGTCGGTCCGGGTGGTAGCTGCCCGGGCCCTGGACCGCGCCGCTGTCGGCGACGTAGAGCACCGTCTCGTCGGGGGAGAAGGCCAGCCCGTTCGGCTTGTCGAGGTCGTCGGCGACCATCTGGAGCCGACCGGTCATCGGATCGAACCGGTACAGCGCATCGGGCAGAACCGGGCTCGGCCGGAAGTGCTGCAGGTGGCCGTACGAGGGGTCGGTGAACCAGATCGTCCCGTCCCGGCGCACGACGACGTCGTTGGGGGAGTTCAACGGACACCCGTCGTGGTCCTCGACGAGGGCCGTGGTGGCCCCGGTGCGGGGGTCGAGGGCGGACAGCCGCGCCGGGGAGTCGAAGCCGCCCTGCTCGCAGACCAGCAGGCGGGACGCCCACGCGGTCATGCCGTTCGGCATGACGGTCCTCCCCGGCACCGCGGTTCCCCCGTCGGCTCCGCGATCCGCCTCGTCGCGGTCCAACGCGACCCGCTTGACCAGCGCCGCGGGCGGCCGGCCGCTCGGCACCGTCGTCACGTAGAGGGCGCCGTCCAGGTACGTCGGGCCCTCGTGCGCGTCGCACCGGGCCAGGACCGACAGCGACGGGCGGGAGCCCACCACGGCGGCGAGACCTGCGTCGGCGGCGAGGAAGGCGTCCGCCAAGAGGTGGGTCACCGCTCACCGGACCGGTCGTGCGCTCCATCCACCGCTCGCGCGGCGCCGGTCCTGCTGCCGTGAGAACCCATGTCGGTCCCTCCAGTCGCCGCCCTCGCCACTCCGCGGGAGCTCGTGCAGTCGTTGTCCGGGATCGCCCTCGGGCGTTTCACCGGCGGTCGCCCGAGGGCGACCGTCACGAGCGGCGCCCGGGCCGGGAGGGTCCCGACGGCGTGGCCGGCGGCAGGAGCCGGGCGTTGCCGTGGGCCGCCACGAGCGGAGATCCCGGCGGTCCGGTCGTGTAACCACCGGGCTGCTGCTCCGACCAAGGGAGTGGAAAGGCACCCGCTCCGGCGGGCCGCCGACCCCCGAGGCTCCCTCGCCACGGGCGAACGTCGAGGACGGTCAGGAGTGGTGGGTCATGTCGAGCAGCACGAGGAACGGGGCGGCCGGGCTTCTCGAGCTGGCCCGCCGCGAGCAGGGCGCCGTCGAGGTGGCGCTGTTCTGGGACCAGCGCACCAGCAACGCGGTGGTCGTCGTCTGGAACTGGAGCTCCGGGATGTGCCTCCAACTGCAGGCCGATCCCGATCAGGCCGGCTACGCCTTCGCCCACCCCTACGCCTTCGCCGCGGCCTCCGGCGTCCCGTCGGGCGACATCCTGCAGGCCGCCTGAGGACACCGGTCATGACCCGTGCCGATGGAGTTCCTGGTCGCATGGACCAGCAGCCCGCCCGCTCCGGCAGACCCCAGGAGCGCCTCCCGGGCAGGCGCAGGAGATGGGTGTGGCTGACGGCAGGCCCGCTCACCGTCCTCGCTGCCGCAACCCTCGTGTGGTTCCAGCCCCAGAAGCTGCTGTACGACCAGCGGGTCGACGAGGTGCTGCCCAGCGCGGCCGCCACGGGGTCGCCGGCTCCTGGATCGACCGACTCGACCGCCGCGGCACTGCCCCTGGAACTGGCCTCGGGCCGCTTCACCTCTCGCGAGCACGAGACCGAGGGCACCGCTCGCCTCCTCCGCCTGCCCGACGGCCGGGTGATCGTCCGGTTCGAGGGGTTCGCCACCTCCAACGGCCCGCTGCTGGTCGTCTGGTTGACCACGAACCCGGCCCGGGGCCCCGACGAGGCCTTCGACGACGACCACGTCAGCCTGGGCCCGCTGCGGGGGAACATCGGTGACCAGAACTACGCCGTCCCCGCCGACGTCGACAGCACCGCCTACCTGAGCGTCGTCGTCTGGTGCGACCGCTTCGACGTCCCCTTCGGTGCAGCCGACCTCGGCCCGTCGACGTGACCGCGGCTCGCCGGGCCGCGGGACGAGCAGACCTCCTGGAGACGTCATGCCGCATCCGTCAGGAACACCAGCTCGCGACCACCCCGTCATGGCGGCCGAGGCCGGCCGCATCGAGCCGGCACCGCGCCGGGTGAGGGCCACCCTGGGCGGCCGCACCGTCCTCGACTCGGTCCGTGCGCGCTACGTCTGGGAGTTCCCCTACTACCCCCAGTACTACATCCCGCTCGAGGACGTCGACGACGCCGTCCTGGTCGACGAGGGCCGCGAACTGCGCCTCCAGCGCGGAACCGCCCGCCGGTACGGTCTGCGGGCGGGGAGCGAGGAACGTCCCGCCAGCGTGCGTGTCTTCGGCGCCGACGCGGTCCACGGCATCGCCGGCACCGCCCGCTTCGACTGGAACGCCCTCGACGCCTGGTACGAGGAGGACGAGCAGATCTTCGTCCATCCTCGCAATCCGTACGTGCGGGTGGACGCGCTGCCGTCGCACCGCCACGTCCGTGTGCACCTGGACGGTCGCCTGCTCGCCGACACCAGGAGCCCCGTGCTGGTCTTCGAGACCGGGTTGCTCACCCGCTACTACATCCACCGCACCGATGTGGCCCTCGAGCACCTCGTCCGCACCGACACGCGGACGGCATGCCCGTACAAGGGAGTCACCTCCGACTACTGGTCGCTGCGGGTCGAGGGCGAGACGCCGAAGGCCCACCAGGACATCGCCTGGTCCTACTCCTTCCCCACCCGGCAGCTGCTGCCGATCGCCGGCCTCGTCGCCTTCTACGACGAGAAGGTCGACATCGAGGTCGACGGTGTGCCCCTGCCCCGAGCGCACACACGCTTCGTCTGACCGGGGCAGCTCCGCGCGCTGCACCGGCTGCGTGCGGCGCAGGAGATGCCGGCGGCGATGGCGTACGACGAGTGCCCGAGGCATCCCTGGCCCACCGTGGTGTGGGTCCCGGTCGTCGGCGGGGAGTTCGCCGCGGAGTGCAGAAGGGGTGTGCACCGGGCGCTGCGCGTCCGGCGCCCTCCGCGAGCAGCCGGAACCACCGCAGCAGGTTGCAGGCCCACCCGCACGGCCGCGATGGCATCCACCCGCCTCGGCCCGGGTGTTCCTAGGCTCGGACCATGGGTGGCCCCGAGCGCTCTCCGTTCTCGACGTCCGAGCTGGGCACGGCCTACGACCCGGCGTCGGTGGAGGGACCGACCTATCAGCGGTGGATGGATCTCGGGGTCTTCGAGGCCGACCCGACCTCCGGCAGGCCTCCCTTCGCGATCGTCATCCCGCCGCCGAACGTGACTGGCTCGCTGCACCTGGGTCATGCCTTCCAGCACACGCTCATGGACGCCCTCACCCGGCGCAGGCGCATGCAGGGCTTCGACGTGCTGTGGCTGCCGGGGATGGACCACGCCGGGATCGCCACGCAGAACGTCGTGGAGCGGGAGCTGGCGAAGGAGGGCAAGAGCCGTCGAGACCTGGGCCGCGAGGCGTTCGTCGCGCGGGTCTGGCAGTGGAAGGAGGAGTACGGCGGCAGGATCCTCGGCCAGATGCGGCGCCTGGGGGAGGGACTGGCCTGGAGCCGGGAGCGCTTCACCATGGACGAGGGGCTCTCCCGTGCCGTCCGCACCGTCTTCAAGCGCCTGCACGACGACGGACTGGTCTACCGCGCCGAGAGGATCACGAACTGGTGCCCACGGTGCCTGACCGCGCTGTCGGACATCGAGGTCGAGCACCGCGACACCGCCGGTGAACTCGTCTCGATCTCCTATGGGCCGCTGACCGTGGCCACCACCCGGCCCGAGACGATGCTGGGGGACACCGCCGTCGCCGTGCACCCCGACGACGACCGCTACACGCATCTGGTCGGCACCCTGCTGACCGTGCCGCTGACCGGTCGCCAGATCCCTGTCGTTGCCGATGAACACGTCGACCCGACCTTCGGCAGCGGCGCGGTGAAGGTCACCCCGGCCCATGACCCCAACGACTTCGAGATCGGACTGCGGCACGGGCTGCCGTCGATCACCGTGCTCGACGAGCGCGGGGTGGTGACCGTGCCCGGCCCGTTCCAGGACCTCGACCGCCTCGAGGCTCGCCCGGCGATCGTCGCGGCGCTCAGACAGCAGCAGCTGATCGTGGAGGAACAGCGCCCGTACGTGCACGCGGTCGGGCACTGCTCCCGCTGCGGCACGGTGGTCGAGCCCCGGCTGTCGCTGCAGTGGTTCGTCCGCGTCGCCCCGCTGGCCCGGCGGGCCGCCGACGCGGTCCGGGCCGGAGACACGGTGTTCGTGCCCGCGGCGATGGCCGACCGCTACCTCGGGTGGGTCGAGGGCATGCACGACTGGTGCATCAGCCGCCAGTTGTGGTGGGGGCACCGGATCCCGGTCTGGTACGGCCCCGCCGGAGAGGTCGTGGTGCCCGATGCGGACGAGGAGCCGCCGTCGGGGGAGGGGTGGGTGCAGGACGAGGACGTCCTCGACACGTGGTTCTCCTCGGCGTTGTGGCCGGCGTCCACGCTCGGCTGGCCGGAGCAGACCCCTGACCTCGAGCGCTACTACCCGACCGACGTCCTGGTCACCGGCTACGACATCATCTTCTTCTGGGTGGCCCGGATGATGATGCTCTGCACCTACGTCCAGCCGCAGGTGCCGTTCCGGCAGGTGGCGATCACCGGGCTGGTACGGGACGGCCGCGGCCGCAAGATGTCCAAGTCGGCCGGCAACGTCGTCGACCCGCTCGACTGGATGGACGCCTACGGCGCGGACGCGCTGCGGTGGACCCTCGCCCGGGGCGCGAACCCCGGCGTCGACCTGCCGGTGAGCGAGGAGTGGGTGCAGGGCAGCCGCAACTTCGTGAACAAGCTCTGGAACGCCACGCGCTTCGCCTCGCTCAACGGCGCACGGGTGCCCGAGGGCGAACTGCCCGCCGACCTGTCGGTGCCCGACCGGTGGATCCTGTCCCGTCTGAGCCGGCTGCGGGACGAGGTCGACGTCCTCTACGAGGGCTTCGAGTTCGCCAAGGCCTGCGACGCTCTCTTCCACTTCGCCTGGGACGAGCTGTTCGACTGGTACATCGAGTTGGCGAAGGTCCCGCTCCGGGAGGGCGGTGCGGCCGCGGAGCGGACCCGCCTGGTGCTCGGGTGCTGTCTCGACACGCTGCTGCGCCTGCTGCACCCCGTGGTCCCCTTCGTCACCGACGTCCTGTGGCGGGCGCTGACCGGGGGGACGACGGTGGTGACCGCGAGCTGGCCGACCGGCGCCGGCGCGCACGACGCCGCCGCCGAGGCGGAGCTGCGCCGGCTCCAGGAACTGGTGGTCGAGGTGCGCCGGTTCCGCGCCCAGCAAGGTCTCCGGCCCGGCAGGAGGGTCCCGGCGACGATGGTCGGCGAGCTGGCGCTCTGGGCGCCGCAGCTGGGAGCGCTCGCAGACCTCTCGGTCACGGCCGCCGACCAGCTGCCCGCCGGGCTGGCGGTCGTGACGACCGCTGCGACACGGGTGGGCCTCGACCTGTCCGGCGCCGTCGACGTCGACGTCGAGATCCTCAGACTCCGCAAGCAGCTGGCCGCCGCCGAGCGGGAACGTGATCAGACCGCCCACCGGCTGGCCGACGGAGGCTTTCTCACCAAGGCGCCACAGCACGTCGTCGCCGCCACGCGCGACCGCGCTGCCGCCGCCGGGGCCGCCGTCGCCCGGTTGCGCCAGCAGCTCCAGGACCTGGAGGCGTCCTGACCGGGGTCGCAGGGCCACGTCCCGTCAGCCCGACCGAGCACAGCGGGGGCCGTTCCGGCGGGGAGACCTCCTACCGCCGATGCCGGCGAGCCGCCTCCGCCTCGTCCTCGGCGACATCGGCCCGCTCCGCGTCCGCGTAGACCCCGGCGGGGCGGTCGGCGTCGCGGGGGTCGGGACCCTGAGCGGCCGCGGGATCCGGTTCGGTGGTGAGGGGGACGGCGTCTCCGGTCGGCGGGGGGACCTCGGGGTGCTCTGCCGATGCTGGTCCTGGCGTGGTCATCCCTCCACCTCCTGGTGCGTTCGGTCCTCATGTCCACGATCGGGCAACCGCCGTCGTGGGACAACCGGGGAACGAGAGGTGCAGACCCGGGCCTGAGACCTGCCGCTCATCCCGTCCATCGCATGCCGAGCAGCACGGTGTCGTCCCGTCCGTCGTCGGCGGTGAGCGCTCGCATGAGTCCGTCCAGTGTCTGCCCCAGTGGCTGCCCGTCGAGGGCCGCGGCCCCGGCGGCGCGCAGCCGGTCCAGCCCGGCGTCGATGACCTCGCCGCGGCGCTCGACCAGACCGTCGGTGAACGCCAGCAGCGTGCCGGTGGCCGGGACCGTGAACTCGGCCGCCGGCGGCGGGTCCGGGTCCACCACGCCGATCGGTGGGGCCACGGGCATCGTGAGGGACCGGGCGTTGCTCCCGGTGAGCAGCACGGGCGGGAAGTGGCCGGCGGAGACCGCGCGCAGCCGGGCGGCGGTCACGTCCAGCTCGCCGATCAGCACGGTCGCGAACTGGTGGCTGGTCCCCACGTCGAGCAGCCGGCGCAGCTTGGCGAGGACGACGTGGATGTCGTCGCCCTGGGTGAGGTAGGCGCGCACCGCGAAGCGCAGCTCCGCCATCGTGGTGGCCGCCGGCAGCCCGCGACCGGAGATGTCCCCGACGACGAACACGCAGCGACCGGGTCCGCAGGGCAGGACGTCGAACCAGTCGCCGCCGACCTCCAGCTCGTCGACGCCGGCGACGTACCGGGCGGCCACCTCGATGCCGTCGACCGTGGGAACCTCGGGCAGCAGGGCCTGCTGCAGCGTGCCGGCGATGCTCCGCTGCTGCCGGTAGAGCCGCTCGTTGTCCGCGGCCAGCCGCTCGGCCTCGGCCCGCCGTCGCAACAGCGTGGCCGCGACCACGGCCGCGCCCCCGGCCAGCAGGAGCCCCACTCCCAGCACGATCCAGGGCAGCGCGGAGGACAGGTCACCGGTCAGGCTCGTCCGGGACGCGCCGACGATGGTGATCGCCGTGTCCCCGAACGGCACCGTGGTGCGTTCGGTGTGGCCGCCGATCGGTACGGGGCCGGTGGAGTACAGCAGCTGGTCGGTGGCCTCGTCGCGGCCCAGGTAGACGGCGAAGTCCAGGCCGCCGAACGCCTCGTCGGGCGGCACCTGGACGCGCCGGTCGGGCGGGAGCGGCGCCTCGGCGTAGACCACCAGCCCGGCGTCGCCGCCCGGCCGCAGCGCGTAGCCCAGCCGGGCCGGCTCGCCGGGCAGGATGCCGGTGACCGCGAGCGTGCCGTCGGTCGGCACGGCGGTGAGGAACGCGGGGAACCCCTCGCGGTCGGGACCGGCCGGGTCCGGGCCCTGCACGCTCAGCTGCTCGACCTGTCCGCCGTCGCCGACTCGCCACAGGGACAGCGTCATGCCGGTGGAGTCGGAGATCCGGGCGGCGAACCGCTGGAAGGCGCCGGGGTCGGCGTCCGTCGCGGTGGCGACCTCACCGGCGTCGGCCAGCTGGGTGGTCAGCACCGTCACCTGGGTGGTCAGGACGGTGCCGGCCTGGTCGACCTGCCGCTGCAGGGAGTCGGCCTCGGCGGCGGCGTTGACCTGTCCGGCCAGGACGGCCAGCAGCGCCGCGACCGCGAGGACGACGACGGCGACGACGGCGGCGACCCGGCGGGGCGTGCTGCGGATCATGGTGGGCGAACCGTACCGCTCGGGGGTCTCGCAGCCGTGGTCCAGCACGCGGGACACCGGGCTCGGTGACGCGGCGCCATCCCGGCTCCGCACCCGGGCCGAGCCGGCCCGCGGGCAGGCACCCTCGAGCGTCGCAGCGTCCGCGGTCGCGCAGCGACCGGTCGCCGTCGATCGCTCGCACGGACCCGTCGAAGAACGCACTGCCGTGGACCGGCGCTACCCGCCGGGGTCGGTCGGCTCCGGCGGCCGGACGTCCGAGCGGGTGCCGCGGCGGTGGGACGCGGTCGCGGTACCGGGCGGCCACGCGGAGCGGCGGGCCTTCGGGCTCCCGCCCGGTCCCTGGACGTGGCGGCGGATCTGCTGGGAGATGAGCCGGGCGACGCTCGAGGGGCGCCAACGTCGATCTGCCGGGGTGCGGAAGCCCTCGGCGTCCAGCGCCGCGGCGATCGCGTCGATGGACGCCCCGTCCCGGTGCAGCTCGAGCAGTCTCGCGACGCCGTGCGCGTCGGCGGTGTCGCACCTCCCGCGCCTGGTGGCCCTGGCTCGGTCGACGGCCCCGCGCGCCGCGGGGAGCGGCCACTCGCGCGAGCTCGACAGGTCGGTCAGGGGGACGGCCGGACCCCACAGCCAGCCTTGGCCGGTGCCACAGCCGAGTCCCTGGAGGAGGGCAGCCTGTTCCGCGGTCTCCACGCCCTCGGCGACGACATCGACCCCCAGGGCCCGGGCGAGGTCGATGATCCACGCGACGATGGCCAGCGCGTCCCGCTGGTCGGTGATGTCGGCGACGAAGCTCCGATCGATCTTCAGCGCCGAGACGGGGAGGTCGCGCAGGCTCGCCAGGGAGCTGTAGCCCGTGCCGAAGTCGTCCATCGCCACCCGGATGCCCGCCTCGCGGAGGCGGCGGAGCAGCCGCGCGGCGAGGCGGGGGTCGTGCATGATCGCCGTCTCGGTGATCTCGAGGACCAGCTGCTCCGCGGGCACCCCGGCGTCGGAGGTCCAGTCCAGCAGGCGGTCGAAGAGGTGACTGTCGGTCAGGTTGGCCGCCGACAGGTTGACGGCGAGGTACGCGTCGGCCGGCACGGCGCCTGCCGCGCGCAGACGCGCCATGTCCCGCAGCGCCTGCCGGATGACCCAGCGGTCCAGGTCCGGGGCCACCCCGGTCAGCTCGGCCACGCGGACGAAGGCGCTGGGCGGCACCGGCCCTCGCTCCGGGTGCGTCCAGCGGGCCAGTGCCTCCAGGCCGACGACGGCTCCCGTCCGGAGGTCCACGACGGGCTGGTACTCGACGTCCAGTGCACCGCGCGCCAGCGCGGCCGGCAGGTCCGCCCCCAGCGCGTACCGGTCGGCCTCGCCCTCGTGGAGCGCCCGGTCGTGGACGTGCACCCGCCCGCGGCCGGCGCGCTTCCCCGCGTGTACGGCCGAGTCGGCCTGGCGCAGCAGGTCCATGGCCGTGACCGCCGCCCCCGCGGGTGCGGCGGCGACACCGAGCGACGCCGTGACGCTCACCGCGGCACCGTCGATGCAGAAGGGGTCGGACAGGGTGTTCCGCAGGAAGCAGGCCAGCGCGTGTGCCGAGTGCTCGCCGGTGTCCTGGCAGACGACCACGAACTCGTCGTCACCGATGCGGCCGACGGTCTCCTGGCCGGACACGCTGGCCCGCAGCCGCGCGCCGACCGCGTCGAGCAGCCGATCGCCGACGCCGTGCCCGCGCGAGGCGTTGACCATCCTGAAGTCGTCCAGGTCGACCAGCAGGACGGCGGTCGAGTGGCCGGCCCTCGTCAGGGCCTCGGTCAGCCGGTCGACGACGACAGCCCGGTCGGGCAGCCGGCCGGAGCCGTCCGTGGCGGTGTCGCCCGGCACCCCGGCTCCGCCGTCCTGTGACCTGGCCACCTGTCCCACTCCCGTGCTGCCGGCGTCCAGGGCACGGCTCCGCGCCCCCGGCCCCAAGGCTCGCCAGGACCGGCAGGCGCGGCCAGATGCGCGGGTGCCAACCTCCTGGTGCGCATGCACTACGAGCCGCCCCGCGGCCGGTCACCCCTCAGCCGCTGCTGACCAGGCCCTCCCGGACGGCGATGGCCAGCACCTCGAGCTTGGAGTGCGCCCCGAGCTTGGCCGAGAGGTTGGCCACGTGGTTCCGGACGGTGTGCACGCTGATCGTCAGCTGCTGGGCGATGTCGGCGTTGGACAACCCCAGGGCCAGCAGGTCGAGGATCTCCTGCTCGCGCTCGGTGAGCTCGGCGCGGCCCCCGCCGCTGCGTCGCTGCAGACGCGGCAGGAGCCGGGTGAGCAGCTTCGCGCTGACCACGGACTCGCCCTGGGCCGCCGCCCGCACGCCGGCGATGACGTCGTCGAGCCGTTGCGTCTTGGCGATGAAACCGGCGGCGCCGGCCTCCATCGCGGCGACGAGCACGCGGTCGGACGTCGAGGCGGTCAGCACCACGACCCTCGCCGAGGGGCGGATGCGGTGCAGGTCCGCGATCGCACCGACCCCGTCGCCGTCGGGCAGCCGGTGGTCCAGGAGGACGACGTCCGGGACGACCGAACCCACCAGCGCGCGCGCCTCGGCGATGGACGTCGCCTGACCGACGACGAGGAGGTCCGGCTCGGCCTGCAGGACCTGCGCCAGGCTGGCTGCGAACACCGGGTGGTCGTCCACGACGAGGATCCGGACCGGGGTGGACGTGGGCCCGTCGGGTGCCTCGGGCGAGCTCACGATCCGAGTCTTGCACGCACCGGACGACCGGGATCCCGGGCGTGTAGTGCAGGGGTGTCAGCGCAGGCGGTGCGCCTGCATCAGGACAACCGGGCGCCGGGTGCGCGACCGTGTCCCGGTGACCGGAGCCCGCGGCGAGATCACCGTCGTGGTGGCGGATGACGACTCCCGCGTCTCACACGCCCTGGCCGAGCTCCTGGACGACGAACCCGGCTTCCGCGTCGTCGGACGGGCGGCCAACGGCGACGACGCCGTGACGGCCGCGCGCGACCACCGGGCGGCACTCGTGGTGACCGACGTGCGGATGCCGGGTGGGGGCCCGGACGTGGTCAGGCGACTGGTGGCGCTCCCGCACCGGCCGGTCGTCGCCGGGCTCTCAGCGCAGGCCGATCCCTCGACCTGGACGCGCATGCTGGCTGCCGGCGCGTCGACCTACCTGGTCAAGGGCTCCGTGTCCGGCGACCTGCCCACGCTGCTGCGCCGGTGCGTGCAGGGCCACCTCGTCGTGGGAGTGCCCGGCGCGGCCGACGTCGTCCGCCGCCTGCTGTCCGGCTGACCGGCTCCGGGCCGGCCGGGGGGTGCCGTTCCCGCCGCCCGTCACCGGTAGGAAGAACGACACGGCCGTGCCGGCACCGCCCGGACCCGGCCCCGACCGCCACCAGCCGCCCGACGCCGCCGCGCGGTCGCGCATCGCCACCACGCCGGAGTGCCGGCGTCCCGAGCGGGTCGTCGCCGTGCCGGCCACCCCGGTCCCGTCGTCGACGACGTGCACCTGGACGCCGCGGTCGGTGGCGTCCACGGTGACGGTCACGCGGTGCGCCTGCGCGTGCTTGCGGGCGTTGACCATCGCCTCGCGGGCGATCCGGTACGCCGACACCCGCACCTGCTGGGGGAGCGGAGCCTGCCCGCGTTCCTCGACCGACCAGGTGACGTCGGAGTCCTCGAACACGTGCGCCGCCGCATCGGTCAGGCCCTCGGCCAGCGTCGCGTCGAGGACCGGCGTCTCCAGGTCGAAGAGCAGGTGGCGGAGCCGGGTGCTCGCGCCGTGGACGGCGTCCAGCACGGCCTCGACCCCGGTGGCCTCCTCGGGCGCCCGGTCGCGCAGCCGGTTCCGGAGGGCCCCGAGGCGCAGGTCCACGGCCGCCAGGGCCTGGACCGAGTCGTCGTGGACGTCGGCGGCGATGCGGGCCCGCTCGTCGTCCTGGACCTCGACCAGTCGCTCGCTGAGCGCACGCTGGCGGGCCTCGGTGAGCGCGCGCAGTTCCCGGAAGGTGAGCGCCGTGCGCCCCACCATGAGCACCCCTGCGGTGAGGGCCACGACCGCGGCGAAGGCGCTGATCCCGGCCCGGGTCCCGTCGAAGAGCAGGACCAGGACGGCGAGACCGCAGACCCCGGGCAGGGCCAGGACGCTGACTCCTTCCAGGTCGACGTCGCGCGACTCCGATCGGCGCAGGGAGGCCAGCGCGGCACCGGCCAGCAGCAGGCGGGCCACCAGCCACCCCAGGTCGACCGGTTCCCCGCCGACGTAGGCGTCCCGCGCCACGAGGTCCGCGTAGACGGCGTCGGTCGTGAAGAAGGTGACGAACGAGGCGCAGAGCAGCCACCAGGAGCGGCCGGCACTCCGCCCGAGCACGGCGAGGGCGGCCACCGCCGGCGCGAGGAGCAGGAGGTCGGCGATCGGGTAGGCGGCGGTGAAGGGCGCACCGCTGTCGTCGCCCAACGGCACGGACGCTCCGTCGAGGTAGTTCTCGGCCAGCGCGACGGCGGTCAGCCCGGCGATGAGGCCGTCGAGGGAGAGGCTTGCCGGCATGGGGGGGGGGGGGGGGGGGGGGCGGGGGCCCGCCCCCCCCAGGCGCCGGCGGCCCCCCCCCCCCGCGGGGGGGGCGGGGGGGCGGGGGGGGGGGGCGGC
>NZ_JBJGYT010000043.1:0-32427 GCF_054050135.1 Geodermatophilus sp. SYSU D00705
TGGTTTTGGGTTTACAGCCCGGCCGGTTTTTTGTTTTCAGGTGAGGGCGGCGCCGGGGCGCGGGGGGGCCCGCGGTGGGGGGCCCGGGGGGGGGGGGCCGCCCCGTCACCTGCCCCGTCGGCCCTCGCCCACCCCGTCCGGAGGACCAGCGTGACCGCACTCCCCGCTCCCGCGGACCGCGTGTTCCGGCTGGTGCGCGACCACCTCGCCCCGCCGCTGGCGCTGCTGGGCCGGATCGCCGGCTCCGGCGCGGTGGAGAGCGAGGCGCAGGGCTGCTCCGTCACCCTGTCCGACGGCCGCCGGATGTTGGACTTCGGCTCCTACGCGGTCACGCTGCTCGGCCACCGGCACCCCGACGTCGTGGCGGCCGTGCACGCCCAGCTCGACCGGATGCCGACCGCCACGCGCACCCTCGGCAACCCGGTGCTCGCCGAGGCCGCCGCGGCGGTGGCCGGGTACGTCGGCCTGCCGCGGGTCTGGTTCGGCTGCAACGGCACCGACGCCGTCGAGGCCGCGCTGAAGCTGGCCCGGCTGGCCTCCGGCCGGTCCCGGGTGCTCGCCGTGACCGGTGGCTACCACGGCAAGACCCTCGGCTCGCTCGCCGCGACCCACCACCCCCGGTACCGCGGCGGGCTGGAGCAGGTGCTGGGACCGGTCACGCACCTGGACCCCGCGGACCCCGACGCGGCCGACCGCGCGCTGGCCGCCGGCGACGTCGCGGCGCTGCTCGTCGAGCCCGTGCAGGGTGAGAACGGCGTGGTCCCGCTGCCGGTGCCGGTCCTGCGCCGCTGGGCCGGCGCGGTCCGGACCGGCGGCGGCTTCGTCGTCGCCGACGAGATCCAGTGCGGGCTGCGCCGGTGCGGCGAGCGCTCGGTGGCCGTCGCCGACGGCATCCCGGTCGACGCCGTCCTGCTCGGCAAGCCGCTCGGCGGCGGGGTGGTGCCGCTGTCCGCGCTGGTGTGCACCGACGACCTGCACCGCCCGCTGGCCGAGGACCCGTCCCGGCACACGGCCACCTTCTCCGGGCACCCGCTGTCCTGCGCGGCCGTGCCGCCGACCCTGCGCGCGATCGAGGCCGCCGCCCCGCGACTCCCGGATCTCGAGCGCCGGCTGTCCGACGGCCTGGCCGACCTCGCCCGGCGGCATCCCGGCGCGGTCACCACGGTCCGCGGCCGGGGCCTGCTGTGGGGCCTGGACCTGTCCTCGCCCGCGGTCGCCGGCGCCGCCCTGGTCGACGCCCTCGAGCGCGGGCTGCTGATCAGCCCCTGCCTGGGCCGCCCCACCACGCTGCGCCTGCTGCCGCCGCTGGTCGCGCGGCCTGCGGACGTCGACACGGCGCTGTCGGTCCTCGACGACGTCCTGCCCGCCTGACCCCGACCGAGAGGAGCACGACCGTGCCGACGACGACGCCCCCGCGGACGGACGGGGTCCTGGCGGCCTACTGGCCGGAGGCGTACCGGTGGCTGCCGGCCGCCGTCCTGGACGAGGTCGAGGCCGGCGCCGAGCGGGCCGACCGGACGGGCACGCCCAACGAGGCGGGGCTGCGGGCCCTGGTGGCCGACGGGTACCCCGGCCTCCCCGTCCCGCGGGAGTTCTCCGGGCGGGGCGCCACGCTGGCCGAGTGCTGCGCCGTGCAGGCCGCGCTGGCCGGGCGCGATCCGGCGCTGGCCATCGCGACCAACATGCACCTGTTCTCGGTCGGCATGATGGTCGAGCACTGGCAGCGCCGCCGCGACGTCTCCTGGTTCCTCCTGGAGGCGGTCGCCGCGCAGGACCGGCTGGTGGCCTCGGCCTTCGCCGAGCCGCACCTGGGCGGCAACGTGCTCGGGTCCTCCTTCCGCGCCTCCCCGGCGACCGGGGGCCTCCGGTTCAGCGGGTTCAAGGCCCCGTGCTCGCTGGCGACCGTGGCCGACCTCGTGTGCTTCCAGCTGGAGACGACCGACGGCGAGCTGCTGGTCGCCCTGCTGCCGATGGACGCCCCGGGGATCAGCGTCACCCGCTCCTGGGACGCCCTCGGCATGCGCGGCTCGGGCTCGGACACCGTCGCCTTCACCGACTGCCTGGTCCCCGACGAGCTGGTGTTCCACCGCAGCCGGCCGGGGGACGCCGACGACGACGCGATCGCGGCCGGGGTGATCTGGTTCTGCCTGACCACCACCGCCACCTACCTCGGCGCGTTCGACCGGCTGCTCACCGAGGCCGGGGCGCTGCTCGGCCGGACGCGGGTCCACCACCTGGGCACGCGTCGCGCCGACCTGCCGTCGACCCACCAGGTGGTCGGTGACGTCCTCACCGAGGTGCTCACCGTGCAGGCCGCATGCCTGGGCATCGCCGCCCGCCTGGCCGACGGGGCCGCGCCCGAGGGGCTGCTCCCGCACGCCGTCGCCCTGAAGCAGCGGTGCGCCGACGCCGTGACGGCGGGGGTGGGGCGGCTCGGCGAGTGCATCGGCGGGCTGTCGTTCAGCCGGCGCACCCCGTTCGAGCGCCTGTGGCGGGACGTGCAGGCGGCCCGGTTCCACCCGCCGACCGCGGCGGCCGCCCGCCAGTACCTGGGCCGCACCGGCCTCGGGCTGCCCGCCGACCTGGCCCTGGACGAGGCGGCGCCGGCGCTGCACCGGGCGGTGGCGGGCGCGTGAGGCTGCTGCTGACCGGTGCGACGGGGGTGGTGGGCAGCGAGGTCGCCCGCCTGCTGGCCCGTGCCCACCCGGACGTCGAGGTGACCCCCACCAGCTACCGCGGGCGCCCGGAGCAGGGCGTCGCGGCGTGGGCCATGGACGTGGCGCCCCCGCCGGCGGCGCTGACCGGCACCCCGTGGGACGTCGTCGTCCACTGCGGTGCCAACGTGCGGTGGAACCTCGAGCCCGCGCAGGCGTGGCGGGCCAACGTCCGCACCGTCGAGGCGCTGCGCCCCGTGGTCGGCCCGGAGACGCGCGTGGTGCACGTGTCGACCGCCTTCGCGACCGGCCTGGCCGGGGACGCGGCGTCGGCCGACCTGGCGGACTACCGCAACACCTACGAGTGGTCGAAGGCGGCGGCCGAGCGGGCCGCGGACGAGCTGTTCGGGCCGTGCTGGATCGTCCGCCCGCCGCTGGTCATCGGCCGCCGCGACGACGGCCGGGTGGCC
The DNA here is from genome assembly GCF_054050135.1 of Geodermatophilus sp. SYSU D00705. NCBI lineage: Bacteria > Bacillati > Actinomycetota > Actinomycetes > Geodermatophilales > Geodermatophilaceae > Geodermatophilus > Geodermatophilus sp. SYSU D00705. The sequence continues at coordinate 3,125 of NZ_JBJGYT010000043.1, forward strand.
CGCTTCACCGGGATCTACCAGCTGATCCGGGCGGCCCTCACCGGTCTGCTCCCCGCCGTCGTGGGGCACGCGGAGGCGCAGGTGGAGCTGGCGCCGGTCGACGACGTCGCCGCCGAGGTCGTCCGCCGCGCCCTCGGGGACCCGCCCCGGCGGACGACGCCGGTGACGCTGGCCGCGGGCGCGCACGCGCTGACGCTGCGGCAGGTCATGGACACCAGCTACGCCGTGCTCGACGCGTGGCGGCGGGAGCGGGGCCTGCCGCCGCTCGGCCGGCTGCGGTTCGTCCCGCCGGACACCTGGGAGCGCTTCTACCGCCCCCTGGCCGCCGAGCACCTCCGGCCCCGGCACCTCGCGCTGCTCGCCGGGCTGAGCGCCTTCCGGCACTACTTCGAGACGGCGCGGGCCTTCCCGCCCGACGTGGCCGTGCCCGCGGTGACCCCCGCCCTGGAGCGGTGCGTCCGGCACTGGGCCGACGCCCACCCGGCCATCGCCAGCAGCACACCCCGCCCGTGGACCTGAACCGACCGAGGGAGCACCCATGCCGACCGTGACCACCGAGAGCGCCAGCACGCTGCACCCCGACCGGGTGTGGGCCGCGGTCCTCGACCTCGAGACCTTCACCCCCGTCCTCGACGACGTCCGCCGGATCGAGGTGCTGTCCCGGGACGGCGACGTCCGGATCACCGCCTGGTCGGTGCTGCTCAAGGGCTCGGTCATGGAGTGGGTGGAGCGGGAGACGATCGACGCCCCGGCGCGGCGGATGTCCTTCGAGCAGGTGGAGGGCGACCTCGCGCACCTGGAGGGGTACTGGGAGGTGCTCCCCGAGGGGGCCGGGGGCAGCCGCGTCCGCCTGCACGTCGAGTTCGACCTCGGCGTCCCGCTGCTCGAGGAGATGCTCAACCCTGTCGCCGCGCGGGCCCTGCACGACAACGCCCGCTCGATGATCGTCCAGCTGCACGCCCGGCTCGCGGCGTAGGGGCGACGGTGCACCCGCGGGCGGCGGGCCGGGGCGCGGCCGCGGCCCTGGCCGGACTCGGGGCCGCCGAGCTCCTCACCGCCCTCGTGGACCGGCCCTCGCTGCTGGACGCCGTGGCCCGCGTCGTCGTCGACACCGCCCCGCGGGCGGTCGTGGACCGGGTCGTGACGACGGTGGGGGCGGCGGACAAGGCGCTCACGCGGGCCGGCGTGGCCGGCGGCGTCCTCCTCGCCGGCGTCGCCGCGGCCGGCGCTCCGGCGGCGAGGGGCACGGCGGTCGCGCTGGCCACCGCGCTCGGCGCCGCGGCCACCGCGCGGCGTCCCGCGCGCGCGCCGGTCGCCGGCGCCGGGGCGGCGGCGCTCGGGGGCGTCGTCGGGCTGCGGGCGCTGTCGGCCCGGCACCCGGGTGCCGCGGCCGGCCTGGGCGGCGCCGCGCTGGCCCTCGGCTGCGGACGCCGCGTCCTGCGGCGCCGCCGGTTCGCGGCCGGGGCCCGCCGCGCGCCGCTGCCGCTGGCCGCCGGTGCCCCGACCGACGGCGCGGAGACGTGGGGGGAGTGCAGCCCGTTGTCGACGCCGCCGGAGCGGTTCCTGGCCACCGACGTCGCGCTCGGCACGCCGCTGGTGGACGGCGACGCGTGGCGGCTGCGGATCGGCGGTTCGGTCGCGCGGGAGGTGGAGCTGAGCCGGGCCGACCTGCTGGCGCTCGGCACCGAGGACGTCGACGCGGTGCTCGTCTGCATCCACAACCCGCCGGGCGGTCCGCGGGTCGGCAACGGGCGGTGGACCGGCGTCCCGCTGCGCCGGGTCCTCGACCTCGTCGGCCCGCTGCCCGGTGCCACCGCCCTGGTGTCCCGGTCCGCCGACGGCGTGGACATGTCCTGGCCGCTGGAGGTGCTCGACGAGCTGGGCGGCTCCGTGGTGCTCGGCCTCGGCGGAGCGCCACTGCGGCCGGAGCACGGCCACCCGGCGCGGCTGCTGGTCCCCGGCCTGTACGGCCAGTACGCCGGGGTGAAGTGGCTGACCGAGCTGCGCCTGGTCGAGGACCGGCCCGCGGACTACTGGGTGCGCCGAGGCTGGCCGGCCGGCCCCGTCCGGGTCCGTCCCCAGGCCCGGATCGACGCGCCGGCGGCGGGCCCGTGCCCCGCGGGCGCCGTGGCCGTCCGCGGGGTCGCGTGGGCGCCTCCGCACGGCCTGCGCGGCGTCGAGGTGTCGGTGGACGGCGGCCCCTGGCGCCCGGCGGAGCTCGCCCGCGAGCTGTCCGGCACGTCCTGGCGGCGGTGGCGCGCCTCGGTGGAACTGCCGCCCGGACCGCACGACGTGCGGGCGCGCGCGGTGCCCCGGACCGGCCCGCCGCAGACCGGGGAGCCGGCCCCGCCCTTCCCGGCCGGCACCGCCGGCCTGCACACCGTCCGCCTCGTCGCCCGCGCCGTCCCGGGCGGTCGCCGTGGCTGACCGCGCCGTCGACGCCCAGCGGCGCTACCACGCCGGGCTGTTCGCCACCCTCGCCGCGTGGGACATCGCCCGGGACGTGGCCGAGGACTGGCGCGTGGGGGAGGACCCGGCCGTACCGGCGGGCATGGACCAGCTCGGGCACTTCGGCCCGCCCGGCTGCGACCTCGTCGTCGACCGGGTCGCCCGCGACCTGCCCGACGGCGTGGGCGTCCTCGTCGAGCTCGGCAGCGGGCTGGGCGGAGCGCTGCGGTACGTCGCCGACCGGCTGCGCCGGCGCGGGGTCGGGGTCGGGACGGCGCTCGGCGTCGAGCTGGTCCCGGAGCACTGCGCCGCGGCCGACGTCATCGCCGCGTCCCTCGGCGCCACGAACTGCCGGTCGGTGTGCGCGAGCGCGGAGCGGCTGCCCCTGGCCGACGGCTCGGTCGACGCGGTCGTCGTCACCGGGTCGATGCCGCACTTCGCCCGGCCCGGCCGGGTGCTGGCCGAGGCGTCCCGGGTGCTGCGCCCCGGGGGCGTCCTGGTCCTCACCGAGGAGGTCAGCATCGCCGCGTCCGGGCGGACGGCCGGCGCGGACTTCCGCGCGCTGCACCCCTCCGGCGTGTTCTTCCTGTCGTCGGCGGCCGAGCGCCGCCGGCACCTGCGCGCCGCGGGCCTGACGCCCGTCGAGGAGCGCGACCTCACCGACTGGGCGCACCAGTTGCTCGGCGAGCGGCTGCGCGCCCTGCGCATGTTCCGGGGCGTCGCCCGGTCGCTGTTCGGCGACGCCGGGACCGACGCCGTCGAACGCACGCTCACGGTGGCCCGCGACGCCTACGCCGCGGGCGACCTCGTCCCCATGCTCGTCCACGCCCGGAGGTCAGCCGCATGAAGCACGACAGCCCCGTCCTCGTCACCGGCCTCGGCGCGGTCACCCCGCTCGGGCCGGACGTCGGCGCCCTCTGGGACGGCCTGCTGCAGGGTCGGTCCGGGGCCCGGGCCCTCCCCGGGAGCTGGGCCGGGGACCTGCCGGTCCGCATCGCCGCACCGGTGTCCACGGACGTCGCGGAGCAGCTCCGCCCTCAGCAGGCGCGGACGCTGGACCGGGTCCAGCAGCTGGTGCTCCTCGCCGCCCGGGAGGCGTGGCGGGACGCCGGCGCGCCGGAGGTGGAACCGGACCGGCTGGCCGTGGTGATCGGCTCCGGTGTCGGCGGCCTGCTCACCCTGGTCGACCAGTGCGACCGGCTGCGCGAGCGGGGGCCGGCCGCGGTCTCGCCGCTGGCGGTGACCATGTTCATGCCGAACGGGGCCGCGACGACCGTCGGGTTGGAGCTCGGTGCCCGCGGCGGCGTGCGGACGCCGGTGTCGGCGTGCGCATCCGGGGCCGAGGCCATCTCCCTGGGCCTGGAGCTGGTCCGGTCGGGACGCGCCGACGTCGTCGTGTGCGGCGGGAGCGAGGCCCCGATCCACCGCGTGTCGCTGGCCGCGTTCGCCGCCGCCCGGGCCCTGTCCCGCAGGGAGGACGACCCGCGCTCGGCGTCCCGGCCGTTCGACAAGGGGCGCGACGGGTTCGTCCTCGGGGAGGGGGCCGGCGTGCTGGTCCTGGAGTCCGCCGCGCACGCCGCGGCCCGGGGCGCGGGAGCGCACGCGGAGCTGGCCGGCGCCGGCCTCACCGCGGACGCCCACCACCTCGTCCGGCCCGACCCCAGCGGTGCCGGCACGGCCCGGGCCATGCGGGCGGCGCTGGCCGACGCCGGGGCCGGCCCGGGCGACGTCGTCCACGTCAACCCGCACGCGACGTCCACCGTCGTGGGCGACGTGATCGAGGCCGCGGCGATCCGCGCCGTCCTGGGACCGCACGCCGACGGCGTGGCGGTCAGCGCCACCAAGGCCATGACCGGCCACCTCATGGGGGCGGCGGGCGCGGTGGAGGCCGTGGCGACGGTGCTGGCGGTCCGCGAGGGCATCGCGCCCGCCCACCCGACCCTCGAGCACCTCGACGACGGGGTGCCGCTCGACGTGGTCACGCACCGCCCGCGCCGGTTGGGACGCGGGGTGGCGCTGTCGAACTCGCTGGGCTTCGGCGGGCACAACGTCAGCCTCGCCGTCCGCGCGGCCTGACGACGGAGGTCCCTGTCCGGGCCCTCCGCACGGGGCTACCGTTCGGCCCTGCTCCCGGTACCGGCACCGGCCCCGGACAGGCCGTTCCGCCTGCAGACGCCGGGCCGGGTGTGGGGACAGGAGGCGTCCGTGTCCAGGAACCGCACCGCTCCCCGGCAGGGCGTGGTGGCCGCCGCGCTGCTGGTGCTCGCGACGGCACCGACCGTCGCCGCCGGCTCCCCGCCGGACCCCCCTGCGGGCGACCCCGGGGTCGTGCTGAGCTGGAACGCCATCGCCTGGCGCACCATCGGGGTCGAGGGGCAGAAGCCGCCGCCGGTGGCCCAGCTCCACCTCGGCCTGGTGTCCACGGCCGTGTACGGCGCGGTGGTCGCCGCTGAGGAGCACGACGCCGCCTCCGACGTGGCCGCGGCGACGGCGGCCCGCGACGTCCTCGCCGAGTACTTCCCGGCGTCCCGGGCCGCGCTGGACGCCGACTACGACGCGTGGCTCGGCGGCGTCCCGGACGGCGAGGCGCGGCGCACCGGCCAGGCGGTCGGCGCCGCGGCCGCGGCGGCCCTCGTCGCGGCCCGCGCCGACGACGGGCGGGACGCCCCGATCACCCTCCCGACGCCCGAGGACCCGGAGCCGGGGCGGTGGGTCTCGACCGGCAGCGGGGAGTTCCTCGCGCCGTGGCTGGCCTTCACCGATCCGCTCGTCGTCGACTCGGCCGAGCAGTTCGCCTCGGACGGCCCCGACCCGCTGGACAGCGAGGAGTACGCCGCGGACCTCGCCGAGGCGGCGTCGATGGGGTCCGCGACGAGCACGGACCGGACCGCGGAGCAGACCGAGCTCGCCCGGTTCTGGAGCGACAACCCGGTGCGGCAGTACCAGGACGCCATGCGCGAGCGGCTCGCCCGCCAGCCGATGGACGTCGAGGGCACCGCGCGGGTGTTCGCCGCCGCCAACAGCGCCGGGGCCGACGCCGGGATCACCTGCTGGCGGGTCAAGTACGACACCGCCTTCTGGCGGCCGGTCACCGCGATCCACGAGGCGGACCGGGACGGCAACCCGGCCACCGCACCGGACCCGGGGTGGACCTCGCTGGTGCCGGCCCCGCCGTACCCGGAGAACCCCAGTGGCCACGGCTGCATCAGCTCCGCGGTCGCCGGGACCCTCGAGGGGCTGTTCGGCCGCGGGCAGGTGGACCTGCGGATCCACAGCACCGTCACCGGCACGACGCGCGTCTACGACGACGCCGACACCTGGGTGGACGAGGTCATGGACGCGCGGGTCTGGCTCGGCATCCACTTCCGGGACTCGATGGACGACTCCCGGGAGATCGGCAGCGGGGTCGCCGAGGCGGTGCTCGAGGAGTTCGGCGCGGGCGGGCGGTGACGGCGGGCCGGTCGCCCCGGCCCCGCGGGGACGGCGTGTCGGCACCCGGCCGCCGGGGCAGACTCGGCTCATGACGCGGGTCGGCCTGGTGCTGGGCGCCGGGGGCGTCGTCGGTCAGGCCTACCACTCCGGCGTGCTGGCGGTGCTCCAGCACGACTTCGGCTTCGACGCGCGCACCGCGGACGTCGTCGTCGGGACGTCGGCCGGCTCGATCACCGGCACGCTGCTGCGGCTCGGCGTCTCGGCGGAGGACCTCGCGGCCTGGACGGTGAAGGCCCCCCTGTCCGGCGACGAGGACGTGCTGCGCCAGATGGCCGGCACCTCGGTGCCCGAACTGGCCCCGTTCAACCCGCTGCACCTGCTGCGCCGCCCCCTGCGCGTGCCCGGGCGGCACATGGTCGCGCGGGCGCTCACCCGGCCGTGGCACTTCCGGCCGCTGGCCGCCGGCATGTCCCTGGTGGCGCCGGGACGGCACGACGTCGTGGAGCAGCTCGCCGCGCTGCGGGAGCTGGAGCAGCCGGGGTGGCCGCAGCGGCCGCTGTGGATCTGCGCGGTGCGCCGGCGCGACGGGCGACGCGTCGTCTTCGGCCGCCCGGGGGCACCCGAGGCGCCCGTGCACCTGGCGGTGGCCGCGTCCTGCGCGGTGCCCGGGTACTTCGCCCCCGTCTCCATCGACGGGCACGCCTACGTCGACGGCGGCGTGCACTCGCCGACCAACGCCGCGATCCTGCGCGGCCTGGGGCTGGACCTGGTCGTCGTCATCTCGCCCATGAGCGGCCCGGCCGGGCTGCGGCCGGACGTCTACGCCGCCTCCCGCCGGCACTCGGCGCGGCTGCTGCGGCGCGAGGTCGGCGCCCTGGAGGCGACCGGCGTCCAGACGCTGGTGTTCACGCCGGGCGCGGCGGAGCAGGAGGTGATGGGCAACGACATGATGTCCCGCTCCCGCCTGAATGAGGTCGTCCAGCAGTCGTTCCTCGCGGCCGGTTCCCGCGCGGCCACCCCGGCGGTGGCCGCCCTCGTCCGCAAGGCGGCCGAGGCGGGGTAGCGCCGGCCGTGCGGTCAGGTCCCGGCGCCGGGCGCCCGCAGCCGCACCGGCAGCCGGGTCACGCCGCGCATGAGGATGCTGGCGCGCCAGGTCAGCTCGGTCGGGTCGCAGGCGGGGGCCAGGTCGGGGAAGCGGGCGAGCAGGGTCCGGAAGGCGATCTCGCCCTCCAGCCGGGCCAGCGGGGCCCCGAGGCAGTGGTGCAGGCCGAAGCCGAACGCCAGGTGGCCGCCGGTCTCGCGGTGCGGGTCCAGCTCGTCGGGCCGCGGGAAGCGGGCGGGGTCGCGGTCGGCCGAGGCCAGGGCGAGGAGCACCACCTCGCCGGCCGGGATGGTCGTGCCCGCGATGTCGACCGGCTCGGTCGTGTGGCGGAACGTGGCCAGGTCGACCGGGCCGTCGTAGCGCAGGAACTCCTCCACCGCCCGCGGGGTCAGGTCGGGGTCGGCGCGCAGCTCGGCGAGCCGGTCGGGGGAGCGGAACAGCGCGAGCACCCCGTTGCCGATGAGGTTCACCGTCGTCTCGTGGCCGGCGACCAGCAGCAGGAACGCCATCGCCACGGTCTCCTCGGGCGAGAGCCGGTCGGCGTCCTCCGACGCGGCGACGATCGCCGACAGCATGTCGTCGGCCGGCCGGGCCCGCTTCTCCGCGACCAGCGCCCCGAGGTAGCGCGCCATGGCGGCCGCGGCCGCCGAGCGGTCGGCCGCGGCGCCGTCGGAGGACAGCAGCGTGTTCGACCACGTGCGGAAGCTCGTCCGCTCGGCGCCGGGCACGCCGAGCAGGTCGCAGATGACCGCCATCGGCAGCGGGAAGGCGAAGGCGTCGAGCAGGTCGACCACTGGTGGGCCGGCGGCCATCCGGTCGGCGAGCCCCGCGGCCACCTCCTCGATCCGCGGGCGCATCGCCGCGATGGCCCGCACCGTGAACGCCCGGCTCACCAGCTTGCGCAGCCGGGTGTGGTCCGGCGGGTCGCTGCTGAGCATGTGCCGGGTGAGCTCCTCGGTGAACACCGCGCGCCGCTCGGGCGGCACCGGCTGGGCGCCCAGCACCCGCGCGAAGCCGCCGGCGTCCTTGGCCAGCCGGGGGTCGGTGAGGGCCTGTCGCACGTCGTCGTACCGGGTGACCAGCCACACGGGCAGGCCCACCGGGGTCCGGGCCCGCGCCACCGGACGCTCCGCGCGCAGCCGGGCGTACAGGGCGTACGGGTCGGCGAAGAAGGCCGCGTCCAGCTCGACCACCGGGTCGAGGGTGGTGGCCGTGGACGAGCGGGGGTCCATCGCCCGAGAGTCCTCGGGCGCCGCGGGCGGGACAACCCCCTGCGCGGCCGGGTCGTCGCCGGCCCGCGGAGCGCGGCACGGGAGTAGCGTCCGGGCTGCTTCGCCGGGGACGACGGCGGGAGACGACCGTGAGCGCGACCTCGCAGGGAACCGGTCAGCCGGCACCGCCGGTGGTCGTCGCGCTGCGGGACGTCGACGCCGGGGCGGTGGAGCGGGTCGGCGGCAAGGCGGCCAACCTCGGCGAGCTGATCGGCGCGGGGCTGCCGGTGCCCGACGGGTTCTGCGTGACCACCGACGCCTACCGCGACGTGGTCGCGGCCGCCGATCTCACCGGGGTCCTCGACGAGCTCGCCGCCACCGGGGCCGACGACCTGGACCGGTCGGCGGACCTCGCCCGGCGGGCCCGCGAGCGGATCCTGGCCACCCCCGTGCCGGCGCACGTCGCGGCCGAGGTCACCGCGGCCTACCGGGAGCTGGGGGAGGCCACCCCGGTCGCGGTGCGCTCCTCGGCCACCGCGGAGGACCTCCCGGACGCCAGCTTCGCCGGCCAGCAGGACACCTACCTCGGGGTCGCGGGCGCCGACGCGGTGCTCGACGCCGTCCACCGCTGCTGGGCCTCCCTCTGGACCGACCGGGCGGTCGTCTACCGGCTCCGCAACGGGGTCGACTCCGCCTCGACCCGGCTCGCCGTCGTGGTGCAGCGGATGGTCGACGCCGCGGTGGCGGGCGTGCTGTTCACCGTCAACCCGGTCACCGGACGGCGCGGGGAGACCGTCGTCGACGCCAGCCCGGGTCTGGGCGAGGCCGTGGTCAGCGGGGCCGTCAACCCCGACCACTTCGTGCTCGACAGCCGCACCGGCGCCGTCCTGGAGCGGCGCCTCGGGGACAAGCGCCTGGTCGTGCGGGCCCGCCCGGGCGGCGGGACCGAGACGCTGCCGGTGCCGGCGTCCGACACCGCCAGCCTCACCGACGACCAGCTGCGCGCCCTGGTCCGGCTCGGCGACCGCGTCCAGCAGCACTACGGGACGCCTCAGGACACCGAGTGGGCCGTCGACGGCACCGGCGCGCTGTGGCTCACCCAGGCCCGGCCGGTCACCACCCTGTTCCCGATCCCGGACGGCGACCCGGCGCGGCCCGGGCTGCGCGTCTGGTTCTGCTTCAGCCTCGCCCAGGGGCTCACCCGTCCGCTGACGCCGATCGGGCTGTCCGCGATCCGGGTCATCGGGTCCTCGGTCGCCGGCCTCTACGGCTCCCCGCCGGCCGACCCGGTGGCCGGGCCGCCGGGGGTCCGGGACGCCGCGGGGCGGCTGTTCTTCGACATCACGGCGATCGTGCGCAGCACCGCCGGGCGGGCGGTCTTCCCCCGCGTGCTCGACGTGATGGAGGCCCGCTCGGCCGCGGTGCTGCGCGGGCTGTTCGACGATCCGCGGCTGTCGGTGGTGTACCCCTCGTGGGCGCCGGTGGTGCGCCGGCTCGCGGTGGTGGCGGCGCGGTACGCCATCCCGCTGCAGGTGGTGCAGGCGGTGGCCCGGCCGGCGGCGGCGCGCCGGCGTCTGGACCGCGTGGAGGCGCGGCTGCGGGGGCGTCCGGTGCTGCCGGCGTCCGCCCCGCCCGCACATCGGCTGGACGCCGTCGTCGGGCTGCTCGGCTCCGCCGTCGTCCAGGTGGTGCCGCGGGTGATGCCGCCGGCCGCGGCCGGTTTCGCGCTGCTGTGGCTGGCCGGCCGGCTGCTCGGGCCCGACGCGCGACCGGGTGAGCTCGCGACGGTCCTCCGCGGGCTGCCGCACAACGTGACCACCGAGATGGACCTGGAGCTGTGGGACCTCGCGACCGCGGTCCGGGACGACGAGGAGGCCGCCGCGGCGGTGCGCCGCGAGCCGGCCGCCGCGCTCGCGGCGCGCGCCCGGGCCGGGACGCTGCCGCCGGTCCTGCAGACCGGGCTCCGGGGGTTCCTCGACCGCTACGGCCACCGCGCCGTCGCCGAGATCGACGTCGGGGTGCCCCGCTGGGCCGAGGACCCCACCCACGTGCTCGGCGTCCTCGGCAACTACCTGCGGCTCGACGACCCCGACCGGGCGCCGCGGCGTGTGTTCGACCGCGCCGCCGCGGAGGCCGAGGCCATGGTGGCGACGCTCACCGGCCGGGCCCGGCGGCGCGGCCGGCTGCGGGGGGCGGCGGTGGGCCTGGCCCTGGACCGCGCGCGGCAGCTGGCCGGCATCCGGGAGCTGCCCAAGGCCCTCATCGTGATGGTCCTGGCCCGGGCGCGCGGCGAGCTGCTGGGCATCGGCGCCGACCTCGCCGCCGGGGGCCGGCTCGTGCGCGCGGAGGACGTGTGCCTCCTCGACGTGGGCGAGGTCGCGGCCGCCCTCGACGGCCGGGACGTGCGCGACCTCGTCGCCGCCCGCCGCGCCGACCTCGACCGGGAGATGGGCCGCCGCCACGTGCCCCGGGTCCTCCTCAGCGACGGCACCGAGCCGGAGGCGCGCACCGGGCTGCCACCGGCGGCGGACGGCGCGCTGGTGGGCACCCCGGCGTCGGCGGGGACCGTCACCGCGGCCGCCCGCGTCGTCCTGGACCCGGTGGGGGCGCACCTCGCGCCGGGCGAGGTCCTCGTCGCGCCGTCCACCGACCCGGGCTGGACCCCGCTGTTCCTCACCGCCGGTGCGCTGGTCATGGAGATGGGCGGGGCGAACTCCCACGGGGCGGTGGTCGCCCGCGAGTACGGCATCCCGGCGGTCGTCGGCCTGCCGGAGGCGACCAGCCGGTTCACCACCGGCCAGCGGCTCACCGTCGACGGCACCCGCGGGCTGGTCAGCGTCGCGCCGGACGGCTGAGCCCCCGGCCGGGATCCCCGGTCAGACGAGGACGCGGCGGCCGTGCACCCGGTCGGCGGCCTCGGCGGCGAGCAGGATCCGGCGGGCCGGGCGGTAGCGGCCCTCGCGCAGGCTGCGGGCCTTGTCCGGGTCGGTCCGGGCCAGCTCGGCGCTGGCCGCGAGGTCGTGCGCGTTGCCGGCCAGCTCCACCAGCCGGCCGAGGGGGTGGGCCGCGCTGCGGCGGATCAGGCCGGCGATGTAGGGCTCCCCGGGGCGCCGGGTGACCGCGTCCACCGCCTCGACCACCACCTCCGGGACGCCGAGGGCGCGCAGCCGGTCGAGGTCGTAGCGGCGGTCCGGGTCGGGGTGGTCGCGGGTGTCCTCGACGATGTCGTGGAGCAGGCCGGCCATCTCCGCCTCGGGGCCGTGCGGCCGCAGCGCCTCGGCGATCGGCCGCAGGTGGGCCAGGTAGTGGTCGCGGCCCCGGGCGTCCACCTGGCCCTCGTGCGCCGCCAGCGCCAGCAGGTGCGCGTCGGCCACGGTGAACGCCACGTCCCCGAGGTTAGGTGCTGCCGGAACCGGACGTCCGGCGACGATCCGGGTGGGGACCGTCCCGTACCGGAGGCGGGGAGCGCCGGAGCGTCACCACCACGACGCCCCGCGCGCCCGGTCGTTGCCCGGCGCGGCGCCGGGTCCTAGGAAGCTGCTGAACGCTGTCGTCCGGCTCGTACGAGGTGGATGCCATGGGACTCCCAACCCCCAGGATCTCCGGCGACGTCGCGGCCCTGGTACGCGCGGGCGGGGCCGGTCCACGGCGCCCGGACCGGCACGGGCGGCCGGTCGACCGCGGGCAGGTGACCCGCTGATGGCCTCGATGGTCGGGGCGGCGGTCGTCCGCAAGGAGGACCCGGCGCTGCTCACCGGGCGCGGCCGCTTCGTGGACGACATCCGCCTGCCCGGCACGGCGCACATGGCCTTCGTGCGCAGCCCCCACGCGCACGCCCGGGTCCTCTCGATCGACACCGCGGCAGCTGCCGGGTCGCACGGTGTCCTCGGCGTCTGGACAGCGGCGGACCTGGCCGGGCTGCCGCCCACCCGGTCCCTGCCCGGCATGGAGCGGCCGTGCCTCGCCTCCGACACCGTCCGCTTCGTGGGCGAGCCGGTCGCCGTCGTCGTCGCCACCGACCGGTACCTGGCCGCCGACGCCGCGGCCGCCGTCGTCGTCGACTACGAGCCGCTGCCCGCGCTGACCACCGTCGAGGCCGCCATGGCGGAGGGCGCGGCGCCGATCGTGCCCGGTCAGAGCAGCAACGTGGTCCTCGCCCAGCAGATGACCGAGGACGACGCCGAGGCGGAGCTGGCGGCGGCGCCGCACCGCACCAGCCTGCGCATCCGCAACCAGCGGCTGGCCGCGGTCCCGATCGAGCCCGGCGGCTGCCTGGCGACCTGGGACTCCCACGCCCTCACGCTCCACGCGACGGTGCAGGCACCGCACCCGCTGCGCAACGAGCTGGCCGCGATGTTCGGTCTTGCCCAGCACGACACGCGGGTCGTGGCGCCCGACGTCGGCGGCGGTTTCGGCGCCAAGGCGAGCTTCTACCCCGAGTTCATCCTCACCGCCGAGCTCGCCCGGCGGCTGGGGCGCCCGGTCCAGTACGTCGAGTCCCGCAGCGAGAACCTCGTCTCGATGACGCACGGCCGCGCCCAGGTCCAGGACGTCGACGTCGGCTTCGACGACGAGGGCCGCGTGCTGGCCCTGCGCGTGGCGATCGTCCAGGACTGCGGGGCCTGGCCGGACCCGCTCGGGGCCGCGCTGCCCACCCTGACCGCCTACATGTCCGGCGGCTGCTACGGGATCGGCACGATCGCCGCGTCGTTCCGCAGCGTCGCGACCCACACGACGCCGGTCGCGGCGTACCGCGGGGCCGGCCGGCCGGAGGCCGCCTTCCTGATCGAGCGGGTCATGGACGTGGTCGCCGACGAGCTCGGCCGCGACCCGATCGACGTGCGCCGCGTCAACTTCATCCAGCCCGGCGAGATGCCCTACGCGACGCAGTGGCCGGGGATCGTCTACGACGAGAGCGACTACCCCGGGCTGCTCGACACCCTGCTCCGGCACCTCGACGTCGCGCAGCTCCGGCGGGAGGCCGAGGAGCGCCGGGCCGACCCCGGCCGGCCGCTGCTGGGCATCGGCTTCTCCAGCTTCGTCGAGATGGGCGGCTTCGGGCCCACGCCGCTGCTCGAGCAGTTCGGTTACGTCGGCGGCTGGGAGTCCTCGACCGTGCGGATGAACCCCGACGGCTCGGTGGTGGTGTCGGTCGGCACCAGCCCGCACGGCCAGGGGCACGAGACCGCCTTCGCCCAGATCGCCTCCGACGCCCTCGGCGGGGTACCGGTGGAGCGCATCACCGTGCGGCACGGCGACACGCACACCGTGCAGGAGGGCATCGGCACGATGGGCAGCCGCGCCATCCCGGTCTGCGGGCCGGCCGTGCAGCGCTCGGCCGGCAAGGTCCGGCACAAGCTGCTGCAGATCGCCGCCCACCTGCTCGAGGCCGACGAGGGCGACATCGAGCAGGACGGCGAGACCTTCTCCGTGCGGGGGACCCCGGGCACCGAGGTCCCGCTCGCCGAGGTCGCGCTCACCGCCTACAAGCCGCACAAGTGCCCCGAGGACATGGAGGTCGGCCTCCAGTTCATGGACTACTACGAGCCGACCAACCTCAGCTACCCCAGTGGCGCCCACGCCTGCGTGGTGGAGGTCGACCGCGACACCGGCCGCGTCCAGGTCCTCCGCTACGTCGCCGTCGACGACTGCGGCACCGTGATCAACCCGCTGACCGCCCGCGGCCAGGTCGAGGGCGGCCTGGCCCAGGGGATCGCCCAGGCGCTGCTGGAGGAGGTCGTCTACGACGCGGACGGCCAGCCGGTCACCGCCACGCTGGTCGACTACCAGGTGCCCGGCGCTCCCGACGTGCCGGCCATCGAGAGCCACCACATGGTGGTGCGCACGAGCTTCAACCCCCTCGGCGCCAAGGGGCTCGGTGAGTCCGGCGCGACGGCGGCACCCCAGGCGGTCGTCAACGCCGTCGTCGACGCGCTGTCGCACCTCGGCGTCCGGCACATCGACATGCCGTTGACGCCGTTCCGGGTGTGGACGGCGATGCACGACGGCGCGGGCAGCGGAACCGCCCGCGCGGCCGCCACCCCGCCGTCCGACCGGCCGCCCGGCGGGCCGGGCGGCGGTCCCGACGAGACTGGACGGTGACCCCGTGAGACACGACGTGCACATGCGGGTGAACGGCGTCGCCACGCACGGCACCGTGGAGTCCCGGCAGCTCCTGGTGCACTACCTGCGCGAGACCCTGGGGCTCACCGGCACGCACGTGGGGTGCGACACCTCCAACTGCGGCGCCTGCACGGTGCTGCTCGACGGCGTCGCGGTGAAGTCGTGCACCGTCTTCACCGCTGCGGCCGACGGCGGGGAGGTGCTGACGGTCGAGGGCCTGGCCCACGACGGGGAGATGTCGCCGGTGCAGGAGGGCTTCCGGCAGTGCCACGGGCTGCAGTGCGGCTTCTGCACGCCGGGCATGGTGGTGGCGGCGACGGGGCTGCTGCTCGACCAGCCCCGGCCCACGGCCGAGGAGATCCGCGCGGGCCTCGAGGGCAACCTCTGCCGCTGCACCGGCTACCAGATGATCGTGGAGTCGGTGGCCTGGGCGCGGGACAACGGCGGCCCGGGCCCCATGGCCACCGCACACGCCGAACGCGCCGCTGAGGCGGGCCGGCGATGATCCCCGCCGCCTTCGACTACCTGCGCGCGGAGTCGCTGGACCATGCCGCATCGCTCAAGGCCGAGCGGGGGGACGACGCCACGTTCCTCGCCGGCGGGCACTCGCTGATCCCGCTGATGCGGTTCCGGCTGGCCGCGCCCGAGGCCCTGATCGACATCAGCGGCCTCGGTGAGCTGCGGAGGCTGGAGCAGACCGACGGGTCGGTGCGCCTGGGCGCCGGGCTGCGCTACCGCGACCTGGAGGCCTCCCCGGTGGTACGGGGACGAGTGCCGTTGCTGGCCGCCGCGGTGGCCACCGTGGGCGACCGGCAGGTACGCGCCCGCGGGACCATCGGCGGCGCCGTGATGCACGGCGACCCGGCGGCCGACGTCCCGGCGGTGCTCGTGGCCCTGGACGCGACGCTGCTGCTGCGGGGGCCCGGCGGCGACCGCGAGATCGCCGCGGCCGGCTTCTTCGTCGACTTCTGGCAGACCGCGGCCGAGCCCGACGAGGTCCTGGTCGAGGTCCGCGTCCCGGCAGTGCCCGGGCGGGCGTGGAGCTTCCAGAAGTTCCGCCAGCGCAGCCAGGACTGGGCCACCGTCGGCGTCGCCGTCCAGCAGGCGGCTGACGGCGCGTTCGCGGTCGGGCTGGTCAACATGGCGCCGGTTCCCCTGCGGGCGCGTGCGGTCGAGCAGGCGCTGGCCGGGGGGGCCGGCATCGACGCCGCGGCCACCCGCGCCGCCGAGGGCGCCAGCCCGCCGTCGGACCTGCGCGCCGACGCGGCCTACCGCTCCCACCTCGCGCAGGTGCTCACCGCCCGGGCGCTGAGGGAGGCGGACGCGGGCGCGCACCGGTCGGGGTGACCGGACCGGCACCGCGGCGCCTCCTGGAACCTGCGGCAGGCCTCCGGCGCCCGCGCCGGCGATGAGGGGTGGCCCGCGGCGCTCGCGCACGCCTTCTGCGGTACCGGGCGGGTCGATAGCGTCCAGGCCCCGGCACCGCGCAGCGGCGGTGCGTGCCCGCGAGGCCGCGCCGGCCGGGAGCCACGACGGAGGAGGACCCATGTCTCCCCAGGACGCGCCCACGCGACCACCCGCCCCCCGCCCCCGGGAGGAGCCCCGCAGCCTCCGGGTCGTGGTGCTCGGGGCCGGCTTCGGCGGCCTCGAGCTCAGCACCCGGCTGTCCGAGGAGCTCGGCGACGACGTCGACGTCGTGCTCGTCGACCGCCGCGACGGGTTCGTGTTCGGCTTCTCCAAGCTCGACGTGATGTTCGGCCGCACCACCGAGGACGCCGTCTGGCACCGGTACCGCGACATCGACGAGCCGGGCGTCCGCTTCGTGCAGACGACGGTCCGCGCGATCGACCCCCGGGCGCGGCGCGTGGAGACCGACGCCGGCACTCTCGACGCCGACGTCCTGGTGGTGGCGCTCGGCGCGGACCTGCACCCGGAGGCGACCCCCGGGCTGGTCGAGTGCGGCTCCGAGTTCTACACCGAGGCCGGCGCCTTCGCGCTGCGCCGGCAGCTGGCGGGGTTCTCCGGCGGGCACGTCGTCGTGGGGGTCACCTCGACGCCGTTCAAGTGCCCGCCCGCGCCCAGCGAGACGGCGCTGCTGCTCGACCAGTACTTCACCGACCGGGGCATGCGCGACGCCGTGCGGATCTCGCTGGTCACCCCGCTCGGCTCGCCCATCCCGCCGTCCCCGGCGGCGTCGCAGGCGCTGCTGGCCACGTTCGCCGAGCGCGGGATCGAGTTCCTGCCGGACCGGGTCGTGCGGTCCCTCGACCCCGGCCGCAGGGTCGCCGTCCTCGCCGACGGCGACGAGATCGCCTTCGACCTGTTCCTCGGGGTGCCGGTGCACCGGGCGCCGGACGTCGTCGTCGCGTCCGGGCTCGCCGTCGACGGGTGGGTGCCCGTGGACCCGCGCACCCTGGAGACGGCGTTCCCCGGCGTCTACGCCGTCGGCGACGTCACCAGCGTCGGCACGCCGAAGGCCGGGGTGTTCTCCGAGCGGCAGGCCGGCGTCGTGGCCGACCGGATCGTCGCGCTGGCGCGGGGCGGCGACGCGGCCGGCCAGTACGACGGCCGCGGCATCTGCTACCTGGAGTACGGCCGCGACGAGGTCGCCAAGGTCGACGTCACTTTCGTCGCCGGGGCGGCACCGACCGGGACGTTCGACCCGCCGTCGCTCGCCAACTCCGCGGAGAAGGCCGAGTTCGGGGCCAGCCGGGTGCGCCGGTGGTTCCGCGAGGCCGTGCCGGCGGCCGGGCCGTGAGTGCGCTGCGGGCGCGGTGGGCGGCGGGGGAGGCCTGCCACGGCCTGTGGAGCCAGCTCCCCGGTGCGGTGACGGCGGAGCTGCTGGCCCGGGCCGGCGCCGACTTCGTCGTCCTGGACCTGCAGCACGGCCCGCTCGGGGAGGCGGAGCTGCCGGGCGTCACCGCCGCGGTCGTCGCGGCGGGCTCCGTGCCCCTGGTGCGCACCCGCAGTCCGGACGCCGCCGACGTCGGGCGCCCGCTGGACCTCGGCGCGCACGGGGTCATCGTGCCCAGCGTCCGGGACGCCGCCCACGCCCGCGACGTCGTCGCCAGCTGCCGCTACGGGCCCGTCGGCACCCGGTCCATCGGGCGGCTGTCCGGTGGGTCCGACCAGCCGCTGGTGGTGGTCATGGTCGAGACGGCCGGCGCGCTCGACGAGCTCGACGCCATCCTCGCCATCGAGGGGCTGGACGGGGTGTACGTGGGCCCGGCCGACCTGTCGCTGGCCCTCGGCCGGGCCGACGAGGGCAGCCGGGAGCACGTGCGCGGCGTCCTCTCCTCGATCGTGGCGCGGGCGGTGGCCGCCGGCGTCCCGGTCGGGGTGCACGCGTTCAGCGGGTCGGAGGCCGCGGGGTACGCCGCCGAGGGCGCCACGATCGTCACCGCGGCCATGGACACCACCTGCTTGAGCGCGGTCGTGCGGGAGCACCTGCGGGTCGCCCGGGGGAGCTAGGGGGCGGGTGGGACACGGCGGTACCAGTCGCGGAGCCGGGTGAACCCCTCGTCGAGGCCCACCCGGGGCCGCCACCCCAGAGCGGCCCGGGTCCGTCTCTGGTCGAACCAGTGGGCGGTGGCCAGTTGCTCGGCGAGGAAACGGGTGATCGGGGGGATCCGCCGCCGGCCGGTCACCGCCCAGACGCCCTCGACGACCGCCCCGGCCGTGTAGGCCGCCGCGAAGGGCACCCGGCGGTGCGGCTCGGGGACGCCGGCGGCCCGGCAGAGCCGGCCGACGACCTCCGCGACCGGCCGTGGCTCCCCGTTCGAGACGACCAGGGCCTCGCCGTGCACCGGGCCGCAGGCGTCCAGGGCGGCCACCAGGGCCGCGGCGGCGTTGTCGACGTAGGTCGTGTCGATGAGCGCGGCGCCCGAGCCGATCACCGGCAGCCGCCCGGCCCGGGCCCGCGCGACGACGCGCGCCACGAGCTGGGTGTCGCCGGGGCCCCACACCAGGTGGGGGCGGATGGCCAGCACGGCGAGGGACGGGGAGTCCGCCGCCAGCGCGGCCACCTCGGCCAGTGCCTTGGACCGGGCATACCGTCCCCGGGCCTGCGAAGGGGCGGCCGGCTCGGCGCCGACGCCGGGGAGTGCCGACCCGGCGTGCGCCACCGACGGGGAGGAGACGTGCACCAGCCGGCCGACGCCCGCGGCCCGGCAGGCCGCGACGACGGCGCGGGTGCCGTCGACGTTCGCGGCCACGTACTCCGCCCACGGGCCGGTCACGTCCACCTTCGCGGCCAGGTGCAGCACGGCGTCCTGACCCCGGACGGCGCGGCCGACGACGGCCGGGTCGGCGACGTCCCCCAGCACCTCCCGGCACGGCAGGCCGGACGGACGGCGCTGCAGCACCGTCACCCCGTCGCCGCGCTCCAGCAGGCCGGTCGCCGTCGCCCGTCCGAGCATGCCGCTCGCGCCGGTGACCAGGACCCTCACGGCCGCGGCGCCCGCGCGCCGGCGAGCACCCGCGCGGCGCGGCGGGCGACCTCGCCGCGGTCCACCTTCGACTGGTGCCGGATGTCCACCGGCAGCTCCGGGCAGGTCAGCACCGCGGCGACGTCGACGCCGGCGACCGCCCGGACGGCGTCGGCCAGCTCCAGGTCCGCCAGGCGCAGCCGGGACCTCCGTACGCCCGGCCGGGCGTGCCGCCCGGTCGGGACTCCGCCGGAGGGCACGACGACGACCACGGCGACCTGCGCCCCGGCCGGCCCGACGCCGACGGCCGCCGCGGCCGACACGCCGTCGAGCCGCTCCACGCGCTGCTCGATCCCGACGGGGGTCACCGCACCCGAGGCCGTGGTGAGGACGTGCTGCAGGCGTCCCTCGATCCAGAGCCGGCCGCCGGTGTCGAGGTGCCCGACGTCCCCGGTGCGGTGCCACCCGGGCTCCCGGGACGTCTCCCGATCGAGGGCCCAGAGCGCGTCGTACCGGTCCTTGACGTGCGCCGCCCGCACGCAGACCTCGCCGGGGACGCCGGGACGGTCGGTGAGCGGGCCGTCGGCCCGCCCGTCGGGGGACAGCGGGCTGATCCGCACGGCGACGCCCGGCAACGGCGTCCCCACGCAGACGCCCTCTCCCGCGCCCGCGGCCTCGACGGCGGCCAGGGAGACGTCCGTGACCGGCAGGACCTCGGTCATCCCGTAGGGCGTGTGCGCGTCGGCGGCGGGCAGGACCGCCGTCAGGGAGCGCAGCAGGGACGCCGGGACGGGCGCGCCGGCGGACACGAGCAGCCGGACGCCGGCCAGCGCCGTCCGCTGCTCCGGGGAGAGGCCGTCCGCCGTGGCCACCACGCGACGCAGCGCCGCGGGGGAGGCGAACACCACCGTGGCGTCGACGGCCGCCACGGCGCCGGCCAGCGCGGTCGCGGTCAGCGATCCCGGCGCCGTCACGTCGACGTCGGGGACCGCCGACCCGATGCCCAGGGCGGGCCCGAGCAGCGCGAACGGCGCGAAGGCGGCCACGAGCCGGTCCCGGGGCGTGAGCCCGTAGGTGGAGCGCACCAGCTCGAGCTGCGCGGCGGCCTGGCGGTGCGTGTAGACGACGCCCTTCGCCGGCCCGGTCGCCCCCGAGGTGAACAGCACGGCGCAGTCGGCGTCCAGCGGAGCCGGTGCCGGTGCCGGTGCGGTCCGGCCGAGCGCCTCCAGGTCTTCCAGCGTGGTGGTCGCCCCCAGGGCACGCCGGACGGCGGGGCCCGGCGCGCCGGCCGCGATGCGCCTGCCGGGCAGGCCCATCAGCCGCGCCGCGGCCAGACCCGTACGGCCGCCGATCACGGAGTCGACCGCCGCACTGCGCAGGGCCCGGCGCATCCCGGCGAACCCCAGGCCCTTGTCGGCCACGACGACCACGGCGCCGGCGCGCCACACCGCGTACACCGCCGCGGTCAGGTCGGCCGAGGGCTCCACGAGCAGCGCGACGCGGTGGCCCGGACCGATGCCCGACGCCGCCAGGCCGGCGGCCAGGTGCCGCACGCGGCGGGCCAGCCGGGACCAGCTCACCGTCGAGCCGCTGACCTCGACGACGGCCGCCGCGTCGTCGTCCGCCCGCGCGTCCAGCGCGGACCACAGCCGGCGGGCGGCTCCACCCGCAGGAGCCGCCGGTGGCTCGGGCTCCGTGCGGGGGGAGCCGAGGTCGGTCACCCACCGCGCCACCGCCTCGGCGTACCGGGGGGCGTCCTCGGGGAGCAGGTGGGAGGCGCCCGCGTAGCGGTGCAGCCGGGCGTGCGGCAGGCGGCGGCGCAGGTCGGTCAGGTACCGCTCGCCGAAGACGGGGTCGCGGGGCCCCCACAGCAGCAGGGCCGGGACGTCGAGACCGCGGATCCCCTCGGCGATCGCCTCCTGCGCCGGGCGGGAGGGATGGCCCGGCACGAAGGGGATGTCGGCGACGAAGTCGCCCACGGACCGGCGGCGCGCCGGCGAGCGGTAGGGCGCGGCGAACGCGCGGCGCACGTCGACGGGCAGGGCGGGCCGGGACAGCGCCGTCGCCGCCCGGACGAAGACCGGGGTGCCGACGGTGACGGCGGCGCGCACGCCGGGCAGGTGCGCCATCCGGATGAGGGCCGGCCCCCGGTCGCCCTCCGGCATGGCGACGGCGGTGTTGGCCAGGACGACGCCGCGCAGGTCCTTCCGGTGCTCCATCGCCCACCCGAGGGAGATCACGCCGCCCCAGTCGTGCCCGACGGTGACCACCGGGCCGCTGACGCCGAGGGCGGTGGTGAGGTCGCCGAGGTCGGCGACCCTCTGCCGCAACGACCGTGGGCCGGGCAGCCGGTCGGACCAGCCCATGCCGAGCTGGTCGGGGGCGACCACCCGCCACCCGGGTGGGGCGGCCGCCAGCAG
This sequence comes from Geodermatophilus sp. SYSU D00705, assembly GCF_054050135.1. Classification (NCBI taxonomy): domain Bacteria; kingdom Bacillati; phylum Actinomycetota; class Actinomycetes; order Geodermatophilales; family Geodermatophilaceae; genus Geodermatophilus; species Geodermatophilus sp. SYSU D00705. Next base: position 24,288 of record NZ_JBJGYT010000043.1, read on the forward strand.
CCGGCGCCACAGGTAGGACCAGGTGGGGTTGCCGTGGACGCACAGCAGCGTGCCCGCCGGGTCCCGGACGCCGTTGTCGAGGACGTGCCAGGTGTGCTCCGCGCCGGTGTCGTCGGCGACGACCACGGTGCGGGACCACGCGGGGTCCAGGCCCGGAGGGGGCGGCGGGCAGCCGGCCACGTCCTCCGCCGTCACCAGGCGATCTCGAGGCACGAGACGTTGAGGCCCGAGCCGATGCCCATGAGGAGCACCCGGTCGCCGTCGACGAGGGAGTCCTGCACGCCGGCCAGCGTGTAGGGGACCGACGCCGGCCCCAGGTTGCCCCGCGTCGGGAACGTCGTCGGCACCAGCGCCGGGTCGATCGAGAACCGGTCGCACATCGCCTTGGTGTGCACCTTGGAGACCTGGTGGACGATGTAGCGGCTCATGCCGCCGGCCCAGTCGACCTCCGCCGCGGCGTCCGCCCACATGTCCTCGGACAGCCGCAGCCCGGCGTCGAGGAGCCCCTTGAGGTCGGTCCGCATGATGTCGTTGTCACCGACGCACAGCTCGTGGTGCTCGGTTCCCGCCCGGCTGACGGACGCGACCAGGCGGTGCCCCTCCGGGTGCCGGTCGGCCCGGCCCAGCACCATGGCGACGGCACCGGAGCCCAGGGTCAGGGTGGCGAACTGGGACAGCACGTCGCGCGACACCGTCTCCGGGCTGTGCAACCGGTCGATGGTGCGTTCCTGGACCGGCCGCGAGTCCTCGCCGTTGACGATCAGCGCGTGGTCGACCAGGCCGGACTCGATCATGGCGGCGGCGAGTTCCATGCCGTTGACGAAGCCGAGACAGGCATTCGTGACGTCGAAGTTCTGACACCAGCGCGGCAGGCCGAGTGCGTGGTGGACGGCGACCGCGGTGGAGGGCTCGAGGTACCGGCGGCTGACCGAGGTGTTGATCATCACGCCGATGCCGGCCGGGTCGACCCCGCTCTCGCTGATCGCCTTGGCGCCGGCCGCGGCCGCGCCGTCGACGAAGGTGACGCCCTCGCCCCACCAGCGGCGCTCCCGGATGCCGGCGAGTCGTTCGAGCAGGCCGGGCCGCAGCCCCACCCGCCGGTAGGTCTCGGCGAGCGCGTCGTCGAGCGCGTCGGAGGTGACGACCTGGGTGGCGTCCGCCGTCTGCAGCGAGAGGACCGCCGTGTTGCCGAACCGGTGTGTGCTGTTCTCGCTCATGTGTGGAGTCCACTCCTCGGGAAGGGCCGACTCCCTCTTCGCGCCGCCCTCGGTGCGACGGGCACTACCCGACCGGCGCACCGCCATTCCGCCGACCCGCCCGGGCCTCGCGCCGGCCCTCGCCCGCCGACGCACCGCCGCGACGGCCCATGGTCGGGAGGCCCCGGGCCCTTGGTCACGGCACCCGGGGTCGTTGGTCATGACCCTCGGGTGTGTCGCGCGGGCTGCGCAGCAACCGCGTGACATCCGGGTCGGCCAGCCAGCAGCATCTGCCCAGCTCCGTCATGGGGGTCCTGGCCAGCCGGGTGAGCGAGGTGGCGTCGGTGACGGACCTGACGACGGCCCGAGCCCCCGGTCAGGACGAGCCGGACCTGCCGCCCGACGTCCCCGAACCGCGGGAGCCGCGAGTGGACGGTCCGCCGCCCGCCGACGGCCTGGCGCTGACCCGCCTGCTCAGCCTGGCCCGGCTCACGCCCCCGCAGGCCCTGGAGCTCGGGGCGGCTGTGGTCGCGGAGGCGGCGGGGCGACAGGATCCGGACACCGGGGGAGCGGAGGACGGCCGGGTCGTCGTGGAGCAGGTCGTCGTCGGTGCCGACGGGCGGGTGGCCCTCGGCACCCCTGCCGACGGCGGGCGCGACGGGCGCCCCGGACCCGACCTCGGGGCGGTGCTCGCCGACGTCGCGGCCGCCGCCCGGCTCCGCGCCCGCCGCAGCGACCCGGCCGCCGAGCGGCTGCTGGCCCCGCTCGACCGGGCGGCGGCCGACCTGGCCATCGCAGGCGTCCCCGCCGTGGCCCGGGACCTCACGGAGGCGGCCGACGCGCTCGACCGCGCAGCCGTGCGCGCGGAGCTGGCCGCGCTGGTGCGCGCGGCCCGCGGGGCAGCGGCCCCGGGGACCGGCGCCGGTGCCCCCGTGAGCCCTCAGGGGCGGCGCGGCGCGGCCGCGGCGGGACGCGCGGGCGGCCGGGCGGGCGGCGGTGCCGGGCGGCGGATCGGCGCGTGGCTGCTGTCGGTGCTGGTCCTCGCCGGGGTCGTGACCCTGGAGGTGGTCCTGCTGCGCGACGACATCGCCACCGACATCGCCCTGCTCCTGGACGCCGGGCGGAGCGGGTCGGAGCCGTCGGCCGCGCCGGAGCCCGACGGCCTGCCGGTCGTGCCGCCCGCGCCCGCGGCGGCCGGGGCCGTGGCCGGGGTGGACCTGCGCCCGCTGGCAGCGTGCGCCCCGGACGCGCCCTGCGACCTGCGGCTGCTGGTGGAGCTGGTCCCGGGACCCGAGGCCCAGGTGGTCACCTGGTCCTACCGGGTCGTCGACCGGTGCACGGGCGCCACGGAGACCGCGCCGGGCGGAACCGTCACCGTGCCCGCCGGGGGGACCCGGGCCGCGGCCGTCGGCACCCTCCCGCTCCCGGCGCACCCGGCCGTGGCGGTGATCGCCGTCACCGACGCGCCGGCAGCCGCGGCGTCGGCACCGGTGCTCGTCGGCTCCTGCCGGCCCGACCCCGGGACCCGGTGACGCCATGCCGATCTCGGGACCTCCCGGGCCGCCGACGGACGGGCTGAGGGGCCGGCGCCGCACCCGCGAGCAGCGCCGGGCCCTCCGCAGCGGCGCGTTCGACCTGCTCGCGGTCCTGGCCGCGCTGGCGCTGGTCGGGCTGGGCCTGGTGAACCTGTACCTCGTCGGCGCCACCGAGCTCGCCGCGCGGCAGGCCGGCATCGCCATCGGCGGGGTCGTGGCCCTCGCGGCGTTCTGGCGGGTGCGCGTGCGTTACCTCGGCTTCCTGGGCTGGATCGCCTACGGCGCGGCCGTCCTGTTCCTCGTCGGCGTCCTCGCCATGGGGCTGTCCGCGAACGGCGCCACCCGATGGTTCGCCATCGGCTCGCTGACCTTCCAGCCCTCGGAGCTGGCCAAGCTCGGGCTGCTCCTCGTCCTCGCGGCCGTCCTCGGCTCCGGCCGGCCGCCGTGGCAGCGCTTCGCGCTGGCGGTGCTGCTCGCCGTCGTGCCGATCGCGCTCACCCTGCTCCAGCCGGACCTCAGCACCACGACGCTGCTCGTCGTCCTGGCCGGGTCCATGCTGCTCATCGGCCGGATCCCGGCCCGGTTCCTGCTGCCCCTGGTCGCCGCGGCGGCGGTCGCCGCGCCGCTGCTCATCAGCCTGCTGCGGCCCTACCAGGTCGAGCGCCTCGGGACGTTCCTGGTCGGCGCGCACGAGTCCCCGACCGGCTCGGGCTGGGCGCTGCGGCAGGCGCACATCGCGGTGGGCTCCGGCGGGCTGTTCGGCCGGACCGACGACCCGCTGCGCGGCCTGCGCGCCCAGTACCTGCCCGAGCGGGACACCGACCTCGCCCTGGCCAGCCTCGTCGGGCAGCTGGGGCTGGTCGCCGGCGCGGCGGCGGTGCTGGCCGCGATCGTCCTCGTCTGGCGGCTCGCGCTGGCCAGCCGGACCTCACGCACCGTGCACGGCGCGCTCGTCGGCGGCGGGCTGGCCCTGCTCATGGGCGTCGAGATCGTCGTCTCGGTGGGGGCCAACCTGGGGCTCCTCCCGCTGGCCGGCGTCCCCTTCCCCCTGCTCAGCTACGGCGGCACGGCGCTGGTCGTGCACCTGGCCGCGATCGGCGTGGTCCTCGGCGTCCGGCGGGACGGCGCCCGGCGGCGGCTGTGGGCGCCGAACCGCCACCTCATGCGGCCGCGGCTGGTCCGGCTGATCGCGCTCGGCCTCTCGGTGCTGCTGATCTCCTTCGGGCTCTACGGATGGCGCCTGCAGCGCACCCAGGGCGAGGAGCTGCAGGTCGTCGGGCAGGAGCAGATGACCCGCTGCATCCGGCTGCCCGCCGCCCGGGGGGCGATCACCGACCGGCACGGCGAGCCGCTGGCCGTGAACGCCGCGGACGTCGGCCGCGGCGTGGACCGGGTGCTCGTGGTGCCCGCCCTGCTGCGCACCCGGCCCGCGGACGTCGACCGGCTCGCCGACCTCGTCGGCCGGCCGCGTGCGGACCTGCAGACCCAGATCGCGACGACGGAGCCCACCACGCTGTCGCTGACGGTGGCCGAGGTGCCCCGCGCGGTGGGGGACGCCGTCAGCGCCGCCGGGATCGCCGCCGTGCTCGTCACCCCGGAGCCGCGCCGCACCTACCCCCAGGGCACCCTGCTCGGGCCGGTGCTCGGCTTCGCGGGAGTGGCCACGCCCGAGGACGAGGAGCGCTGGCCCGGCCTGCCCAACGCCGAGTTCGTCGGCCGCGCCGGTCTCGAGCAGCAGTACGACGCGGTCCTGCGCGGCATCAACGGGCAGCAGTGCGTGTACGTCGACCCGAAGGGCGTGCCGGCCGCCCTCGGGGAGCGGCGGGACCCGGTGCCCGGCGCCGAGCTGCGGCTGTCGATCGACCTGGGCCTGCAGCGTCTGCTCGACAGCCGCCTGGCCGCCGCCGTACGCGCGCAGCCCCGGCCGCAGGGCAAGATCGGCGCCGCGGTCGCGATGGACCCGCGGACGGGCCAGGTCCTCGCCATGGCCAGCACCCCGTCGTTCGACAACAACGTCTACGGGCCGCCGGTCGACACCGGGGCGCTGCAGGCCCTGGCCGACGCGCCCGGCTCCCCGATGCTCGAGCACGTGACCCAGGCCGTCGCGCCGCCCGGGTCGACGTTCAAGCTCGTCGTCGCCGCGGCCAACCAGGCCCACCCGGTGTTCGCGCCGGACCGCGCCATCCCCACCGGGGCCAGCTTCACCTACGGCGGGCACACGTTCGGCAACTGGAAGCCGATGGGGCCGATGGACCTGGTGGAGTCGCTCGCGATCTCCAACGACGTCTACTTCTACAAGCTCGCCCTCGCCCTCGGCGTCGACACGATCGCCGACACGGCCCGGACGCTCGGGGTGGGCGAGCCGACCGGGATCGACCTGCCCGCGGAGTCCGCCGGCTACCTCGGCACCCCGGAGTCGGTCGAGGCGAAGGGCGGCACCTGGTACGGCGGGTCCACCGTCATCCTCGGCATCGGCCAGGGCGAGCTGCAGGTCACGCCGCTGCAGAACGCCCGGTGGACCGCCGCCGTCGCCACCGGCAACCTGGTCACCCCGCGGCTGGGCATGGCGATCGGGTCGGACGCCGGCACGCTCACGGCGCTCCCCGCCCCGGCCGCGACGCCCCTGCCCTACGCCGCCGAGCTGGGGCCGGTCCAGGAGGGCATGCGGGCGGCGGTGACCGGCGGCACCGCCGTCCGGCTGGCCGACCTCCCGGAGCCGGCCGGCGCGAAGACCGGCACCGCGCAGGACGGCGGCCTGCGCGACGACGAGTACGACAACTGGATGTCGGCCGCGGCCCCGATGGGCGCCCCCGACATCGTGGTGACCGCGCTGGTGCAGGGGCCGGGCACGGGCGCGAACACCGCGCGGACCGTGGTGGCCGACGCGCTGCGGCACTACCTCGACGACCGGGCCGACGTCGTCGCCACCGGCCCGCTGCAGCTGCCGTGAGGGGTCAGCTCCGGCCGTAGGCCGCCAGCAGCGGGCGGTTGCGCAGCGCCCGCGCGGCGCCCTCGGCCACGCAGGTCAGCGGGTTCTCGGCCAGCTTGACCGGCAGGCCGAGGCTGCGCTCCAGCTCCTGGGCGAAGCCGGGGACCAGCGAGGACCCGCCGAACACCAGCACGCCCTCGGCCAGCACGTCGGCGATCGCCTGCGGCGGGAGGTCGTCCAGGGAGGCGGCCAGCGTCCGGACGATCTCGTCGGTGATCGGCCGGACGGCGTCGGCGACCTCGGTGGCCTGCACGGTCGCCAGCCGCGGCCGGCCGGTGGCGGCGTCGCGGCCCTGGACGACCAGCGAGCCATTCAGGTCGGTCCCGGAGCGGACCTTGAGGTCCTCGGCCTCGAGCTCACCGACGTGCAGCTGGTGCTGCTCGCGCAGGTGGCGGGCGACGGCGGTCGTCATCTCGTCACCGCCCAGCTTGCTGGTCCGGTGGGCGAGGACGCCGCCGAAGCAGAACGCCACCGCCTCCGCCGTGCCACCCCCGACGTCGACGACCATGTGCACCCGCCGCTCCAGTGGGTCGATGCCACAGCCGACCGCACCCGCGATCGACTCGTCGAGCGCGGTGACCGGGCGGATGCCGGCCTCCTCCGCGGCCTCGAGCAGCGCGCGGTTCTCCAGCGCCGTCGAGCCGACGGGGACGCCGATCACGGCACGGACCGGGGCCCACACCCGCCGCCCGGCCTTCTGCAGGACCAGCCGCAGGTACAGCCGGGCGGTCTCCAGGTCGGTGACCACGCCGTCGTGCAGGGGACGCACGGGGGCGAACCGGGACGGGGCGCGGCCGAGGAGGTCGGCCGCCTCCTGCCCGACGGCGAGCACCCGTTCCCGGCGGGCGCCCCCGCGGCGCAGGAGCATGACGGTGGGTTCGTCGAAGACGATGCCGCGGCGGAGGTCGCTCACAACGGTGTTGGCGGTGCCGAGATCGATGCCGAGATCCACCCGTGCCTCCTGACCGCCGGCTGCCGCACCAGTCTGGGGGTGCGCCGGTGCCCGGTCCAGGCTCGGCGCCGCCGTCCGGCGAGGAATGTGGTCGGGCCCGTCTCGCGGCGGGACGTCAGCCGCGGGGGACATCGAGACCCAGGCGCCTCGGTCGTCGTCGGCCCGGCCGCCTGGTTAGTGCTCCTGCGGTGTTCTGCCCACTCTGGCGGTGCTGCACGACCGCAAGAGAGTGCGGGACACCGCAGGAGCCGGCCCCAGGGCGGGATGCCGAGGGCTCGCGCGGCGTCCCCCACCCGGAAGTCACCTTGCTGTCGAACTCAGCCGAAGGTGAAGACAAACGCCTCCGCGCCCGGCTGGAGGAACTCGATCTCGAACAGCCGGTCGACGACGGGCGGCGGCTGCCGGACCAGCTGGTACAGCCGCTGCTCGCCGAGCACCCCGCGGCCCTCGTCGTCCACGTCGTCGCCTCCGGCCGGGCCCGGTGGCCGGCCGTCGAGGAGCACCCGGAAGGGCACGGCGGCGTCCGGCGCCGCCGGGCCCATGACGAGGTGGACGTCGCGGGCCGAGAAGTGGTGGGCGATCCGCCCGCCCTCGCCGGCGAGCACGGCCGCCTCGGGCCCGACGGTCCAGGTCCCGGACAGCGCCCAGGTGTTCAGCCGCAGCCGCTCCGGGACGGAGTACGCGCTCGGGGCGTCGGGCACCAGCCCCGGGGGCGAGGCGAAGCCCGTGGTGCGCGCGGAGCCGAGGTAGGTCTCGCCCGACTGCAGGTGGTCCCAGTCCGCCTCGGCCTCGACGCCCTCGCCGCGGACCGAGACGAACGGCTCACCGAGCAGGTCGACGCCGGACTCGGCCAGCAGCCGCCGGATCACCAGCTCCGACTGCATGAAGTCGCCCTCGCCGAAGCGGTGGTGACGGAGGTGCCCCGTGGCGTCGACGAAGTACAGCGCCGGCCAGTAGTGGTTGGCGAAGGCCTCCCAGACGGCGTAGTCGCTGTCGAGCGCGACCGGGTAGGAGATGCCGGTGCGCTCGACCGCCCGGCGGACGTTGCCGACGTCCCGCTCGAAGGAGAACTCCGGCGTGTGCACGCCGAGGACGACCAGCCCCCGGTCGCGGTACTTCTCGTCCCACGCGCGGACGTGGGCGAGCGTGCGGATCCAGTTGATGCAGGTGTAGGTCCAGAAGTCCACGACGACGACGCGCCCGCGCAGCCCGTCCGCCGTCAGCGGCGCCGTGTTGAGCCAGCCGGTCGCACCGTCCAGCGACGGCATCCGGCTCTCCGTGCGCAACAGACCTGCGATGGCCATGTCGTTCCCCTCACCGGCGGTGGTGGTGGCTCAGTGACGCGGTTCCGGGACCGGGGGTCTGCGCAGCGACCGGAAGCCCGCGCGGAGCTCCTCGGTGAACAGTCGTGGCTGCTCCCAGGCGGCGAAGTGCCCGCCGCGGTCGAGCCGGTTGTAGTGGACCAGGC
>NZ_JBJGYT010000044.1:0-29594 GCF_054050135.1 Geodermatophilus sp. SYSU D00705
CCGCCGCCGCCGCCTCCCCCCCGCCCCCGCCCCCCCCCCCCCCCCCCCCCCCCCCCCCCCCCCCCCCCCCCCCCCCCCCCCCCCCCCCCCCCCCCCCCCCCCCCCCCCCCCCCCCCCCCCCCCCCCCCGGGCCGGCGGCGTCCCCGGGGCCGCGGCGCTCCTCCGACCCGGGCGGCGACCGGCCCCGGCCGCTGTTTGGATGGGGACGACCCGTCGGGACCGACCCGGCACCCCCACCCCGAGGAGACCCCGTGGCCGAGCTGACCCGCCCCGACGTCGAGCCGCCGACCGGCCCGGCGCCCGACGACCTGGTGATGGAGGACCTCGTCGTCGGCGACGGTCCGGAGGCCAAGGCCGGCGACCTGGTGAGCGCCCACTACGTCGGTGTCACCCACGACGGGGGTGAGCAGTTCGACGCCTCCTGGGACCGCGGCGACCCCCTGGAGTTCCGGCTCGGCGTGGGCATGGTCATCCAGGGCTGGGACGAGGGCATCGCCGGCATGAAGGTGGGTGGTCGCCGCCGCCTCACCATCCCGCCGCACAAGGCCTACGGCGACCGCGGCGCGGGCGGCGTCATCAAGCCCGGCGCCACGCTGGTCTTCGTCGTCGACCTGGTCGGCGTCCGCTGAGCGCGGTCGCCCGGTGACCGGCGGCGTCACCGGGCGACCCGCCACGCATGGGCACCGGCCGCCCGGGGGACGGGCGCGCCCAGGTCCAGGCGCACCGGCCGGAATGACCGCGGGCGGTGCGCGGTTGACCGGCGACGTGCGCATCGAGGTGTGGTCCGACGTCGTCTGTCCGTGGTGCTACATCGGCAAGCGCCGGCTGGAGACCGCGCTCGAGCGGTTCCCCCACCGGGACCAGGTCGAGGTGGTCTGGCGCTCCTACCAGCTCGATCCCACCGCGCCCGAGGGGGAGACACACCCGACGCTGCCCGCGCTGGCGGCCAAGTACGGCCGCAGCGAGGAGGAGATGCGCGCCTCGATGCGGCACGTCGAGGAGACCGCCGCCGCCGAGGGCCTGCAGTACTCCCTGGCCGACGGCGTCAGCGGCAACACCCGGCTGGCCCACGAGCTGATCCACCTCGCCGCCGAGCACGGCCTGCAGGGGCAGATGAAGGAGCGCCTGCTGCACGCCCACTTCGAGGAGGCGCGGTCGGTGTTCGACGTCGACTCGCTCGTCCCGCTCGCCGTCGAGGTCGGCCTCGACGAGGCCGAGGTGCGGGCCGCCCTCGCCGACTCCCGCCACCGCCACGCCGTCGCCCAGGACGCGCGGACGGCGCAGGCCCTCGGCGCGACCGGTGTGCCGTTCTTCGTCGTCGACCGGAAGTACGGGGCGGCCGGCGCCCAGCCGGCGGAGCTGCTGCTGCAGGTGCTCGAGCGGGCCTGGGCCGACGCGCACCCGCTGGTGACGGTGCCCGCCGCCGACGGCTGCACCGACGACAGCTGCGCGGTCTAGTCCAGCAGCTCCGCCACCGCGCGCAACCGCTGCTCCGCCGCCTCGGCCAGCTCCCGGACGACGTCGGCCGCGGGCCGCTCGGCGGTGACCAGGCCGACCGACTCCCCGGCGTAGAGGGGTGCGGCGTCCAGGTCACCGGTCCGGCGGCCCTCGACCACGCGCGCGCAGTCCGGATGCCCGGGCAGGTCCGCCTCGCGGCCGTGCCAGGTGCGGCTGAACTCGTTGACCAGGGCGCGGCCGGGCCAGCGCTCCGGCCAGGCCAGCCCCTGCGCGACGTCGAAGGCCCGGGTGAGCACCGTGTCCTCGCCGCGGGCGGCGGTGACCCGGGCCCGCGCCGCCGGTGAGTTGAGCCCCTCCGGGCAGGCCAGCAGCGGCGTGCCGATCCAGACCCCCGCGGCGCCGGCGGCCAGGGCCGCGGCCATCCCGGCGCCGGTCGCGATGCCCCCGGCGGCCAGCACCGGCCGGTCGGTGAGTCCGAGCACCTCCTGCAGCAGCGGCAGCGCGGCGCGGTGACCGGTGTGCCCGCCGGCCTCGGTGCCCTGGGCGACCAGCACGTCGACGCCGGCCTCGGAGGCGCGGGCGACGTCGGCGACGGTGTTGACCTGGGTGGCCACGGCGATCCCGGCGTCGTGCAGCGGGCCGACCGCGGGTGCGGGGTCGCCGAAGGAGACCGAGACCAGCGCCGGTCGCGCTTCGATCGTCGCCTCGAGCAGCTCCGGTCGGGTCTCGAGCACCCACGCCATCAGCCCGATGCCGAACGGCAGGTCGTCGGCGGCCGGGATCGCGGCCTGCTCGGCGACGAACTCGGGGGTGGTCGCGTTGCCCACGCCGATCATCCCGAGACCGCCGCCGAGGGAGACGGCGCGGGCCAGCGCCCCGCCGGCCACACCGGCCATCGGGGCGCCGACGACCGGTGCGGCGAGGTCGAACCAGCGGGTGAGCGGCGTCCGGATCACGCCGCCCATACTGGCGTCTTCGTGCCCGGACGGCCCCCTCCAGGGCACCGCCCCGAGCTCGCGAGGGGTGGGTGGGAGGGGGTCCTTCGACTACTGGGTGGCGGGCCCGCCCTGCGCGGTGCCGGAGATCTTCCGGAGGAACTCGTGGCACCGCTTCGCACGTGCGGAGTCCTCCGCCATGACCTCGCGGAAGAAGCCCGCGATGTCGTCGAGCCCGGCGTTCTCCGCGTCGCGGACGTACTGGCCGTAGTCGTGCCCGGCCTTCAGCGAGTGGTACTGCACCGAGATCAGGTCGTACGTGACGTCCTCGAAGCCGGTCTCACCGGTGGCCATGGCAGCCTCCTCGTCTCGGAACCGTGTGGGGGCACTCTCGTTCCCTCCCTGCGCGCTCCGAAACGGACCGATCAGTCTCAGTCCGACGTCGCGCCGATCGCGCCGGCCGCGCCGCCGGTGACGTCCCCGCCGCCGGCGTCGTCGGCCGCCGTGCGCCCGGCGACGTTCTCCTGCTCGGCCATCTCCTCCTCGCCGCTGACGGCGGGGTCGTCCTCGCCCGAGGCGAGGTCCTCGCCCTCGCCGTAGGCGCCGGGGTCGGCCTGCAGGGTGCGCGGGTCGTTGAGCGGGTCGGGGACGTCGGGATCGGTGACGGTCATGGACCGGCCCTGCCCGCCGGGGGCACCCGCCAACCCCTGGCCGAATGCGTAACACATGTGTTACGCATGACCCGTGGAGGCGCTCGCGGCGCTCGCCGACCCCACCCGCAGGCAGCTGGTCGCCCTGCTCTCGCGGGGCGAGCTGGCGGCCGGTGAGCTGGCCGGTCGCTTCCCGGTGAGCCGGCCGGCGATCAGCCGGCACCTGCGGGTGCTGCGGGAGGCGGGGCTGGTCTCCAGCCGCGTCGAGGGCCGCCGGCGGCTCTACGCGCTCGACCCGCGCCCGTTGCGGGAGCTCGACGAGTGGCTGGAGCCCTACCGCGACCTGTGGGCCCAGCGGCTGGACGCACTGGACACCGAGATCGCCCGCGGCCGGCGGGCCAGGCAGGGCGGAGGCCCGACATGACCCAGCAGGACCTGCACGCCCGCCGTGGCGTCGTCAGCGCCGGTGCCGACGGCACGAAGCGGCTGGAGTTCCGCCGGACGTGGCCCGACCCGGTGGACGACGTCTGGTCGGCGCTCACCGAGCCCGACCGGCTGGCCCGGTGGATCGGGCGGTACGAGGGCGAGCGCGGTCCGGGCGGCACCGGCACCTTCACCATGACCCACGAGGAGGGCGACCACGCCGGCTCGGCCGTGCGGATCGTGGAGTGCGACCCGCCCCGGCGGCTGGTCGTCGAGTGGACCGCGGAGGAGCAGGGCTGGCGGGTCGAGCTGGACCTGACCTCCGACGGCGACGCCACCACGCTGGTGTTCACCCAGGCGCTCGCGCCCGGGATGGAGGCCGGGGACATCGCCGGGGGGTGGCACTGGTACCTCGACATGCTCGATGCGGAGGTCACCGGGGCGGCCGGGCCGGGAGAGTGGGAGCCCTTCTGGGCCCGGGTCGGGCCGCTCTACGGCCGCGGCGGGGCCGGCTGAGCGGCGTCCCCCGACCGGGTGGTGCCCCCGTGGCCAGGGCCTTCGGTCCCTTCGGGTAGACGTCTTATACGTAATCTGTCTCACGGTTACAGTCCGGACGTGCGCCGGTAGCCTTCGGCGCACGGTTTCCCGGCCGGCGCCCGTGGCGTACGGCGGGCCGGACCCCACTGAGCAGCACCCACGTCGGCGGCTCCCTGCCCCCGCGTACCCGACGGATGGAGACGTCTTGACTTCTGTGGCCACCCCCGGTCTCGACAACGCCCCCACCACCCACACCCGGCTGCTGGCCTGGGTGCGGGAGATGGCGGAGCTGACCACCCCCGACCAGGTCGTCTGGGTGGACGGGACCGACGAGGAGTGGGAGCGCCTCACCCAGAAGCTGGTCGACGCCGGCACCTTCACCCGGCTGGAGGCCAAGCCCAACTCCTTCTGGTGCGCCTCGGACCCCAGCGACGTGGCGCGAGTGGAGGACCGCACCTACATCTGCTCGGTCGACGAGGCCGACGCGGGGCCGACCAACAACTGGATGGCGCCCGACGAGATGAAGTCGGTCATGACCGAGCTGTACCGCGGGTGCATGCGTGGCCGGACGATGTACGTCATCCCGTTCTGCATGGGCCCGGTCGAGGCGGAGAACCCGATGTTCGGCGTCGAGCTCACCGACTCCGAGTACGTCGTCGTCTCCATGCGGGTCATGGCCCGCATCGGCAGCCGGATCCTCGAGGCCATGGGCGAGGACCGGTCCTTCGTGCCGGCGATGCACTCCCTGGGCGCCCCGCTGGAGCCGGGCCAGGCCGACGTGCCGTGGCCGTGCAGCTCGACCAAGTACATCGTGCAGTTCCCCGAGGAGCGGGCCATCTGGTCCTACGGCTCCGGGTACGGCGGCAACGCGCTGCTGGGCAAGAAGTGCTACTCGCTGCGGATCGCCTCGGTCATGGCCCGCGACGAGGGCTGGCTGGCCGAGCACATGCTGATCCTCAAGCTGACCAGCCCCGAGCAGAAGACGTACTACGTCGCCGCGGCCTTCCCCTCGGCCTGCGGCAAGACCAACCTGGCGATGCTCGAGCCGACCATCCCCGGCTGGACCGTCGAGACCCTCGGCGACGACATCGCCTGGATGCGCTTCGGCGCCGACGGCCGCCTCTACGCCGTCAACCCGGAGTACGGCCTGTTCGGCGTCGCCCCGGGCACGGGCTGGGACACCAACCCCAACGCCATGCGCACCATCGAGAAGGGCAACTCGGTCTTCACCAACGTCGCCCTGACCGACGACGGTGACGTCTGGTGGGAGGGCATGACCGACGAGGCCCCCGCCCACCTCACCGACTGGAAGGGCCGGGACTGGACGCCGGACAGCGACGAGCCCTCGTCGCACCCGAACTCGCGGTTCTGCACGCCGATCACGCAGTGCCCGATCCTGGCGCCGGAGTACGCCGACCCCCAGGGCGTGCCGATCTCGGCGATCCTCTTCGGCGGCCGCCGCAAGACGACGATCCCGCTGGTCACCGAGGCCCGCGACTGGAACCACGGCGTCTTCATGGGGGCCACGCTCTCCTCGGAGACCACCGCCGCGGCCACCGGCGCGGTCGGCGTCGTCCGCCGCGACCCGTTCGCGATGCTGCCGTTCATCGGCTACAACGCCGGCGACTACTTCCGGCACTGGGTCGAGACCGGCAAGGCCCACGACGCCGCCCAGCTGCCGAAGATCTTCTACGTCAACTGGTTCCGTCGCGACGCGGACGGCGGCTTCCTGTGGCCGGGCTTCGGTGAGAACAGCCGGGTCCTCAAGTGGGTCGTGGAGCGCCTCGAGGGCACCGCGGCCGCCGTCGAGACGCCGATCGGGCACGTCCCCACCGCGGACTCGCTGGACGTCTCCGGCCTGGACCTGAGCTACGAGCAGGTCCGGAAGGCCCTCGCCGTCGACAAGGACGAGTGGCGCGCGGAGATCCCGCAGATCACCGAGTGGTTCGAGAAGTTCGGCGACAAGCTGCCCAGCACGATGTGGGACGAGCTCGCCATCCTGGAGCACCGGCTCGCCTGAGCCGGCGCCGGCTGTCGAAGCCGGCTCGACGGGCCCCGCACCGGTCAACGGCGACCGGTGCGGGGCCCGTTCGTGTCCGCAGGCGGGCTGACCAGGCCCGATGCCGGCCGCCCGGCCACGGTCCGTCGGGTCGGTTAGCGTGACGACACCCCTCGACCGACCGCCACCTGAGACGACAGGTCCCGTGCCGAATCCCTACCTGCACGTGCTCCGCACGCCGCACGCGCTGCCGATGGTGCTGGCCGCGTTCGTCGGGCGGCTGCCGCTGTCGATGGTGGGTCTGGGCTCGGTCCTGCTGATCGCGTCGGAGACCGGCTCCTACGGTCTCGGCGGCGTCGTCGCCGCGACCGGGGCCGTCACCACCGCGATCTCCGGGCCGCTCATCGGCCGCTGGGCCGACACGCACGGGCAGCGGCGCACCCTGCTGCCGGTCGTCGCCCTCTTCGTCGCCGCCGGGTGCGTGTTCCTGCCGGCGGTCAAGCAGGGCTGGCCGCTGTGGACCGTCTTCGTCTCGGCCGGGGTCGCCGGCGCCTGCATCCCCCCGGTCTCCTCGATGATCCGGGTGCGCTGGACGCACCTGCTGCGCGGCACGCACCGGCTGCCGACCGCCCTGGCGATGGAGTCGGTGCTCGACGAGTTCGTCTTCATCGTCGGCCCGGTGCTGGTCACCTTCCTGTCCACCACCGGGCACTCCACCAGCGGCGTGGTCACCGCCTTCGCCCTCGCCGTCGTCGGCAGCCTGCTGTTCGCCGCGCAGGGTGCCACCGAGCCCCCGCCGCACGGGCACGCCGCGCGCACCGGGCCGGCCGCCATCCGTGCCGCCGGCATCCGGGTGCTGTTCGTGGTCGGCGCGGCGGTCGGCGCGATCCTCGGCACCCTGGAGATCGCCCTGGTCGCCTTCGCCGACGAGGTGGGCGCCAAGTCGCTGTCCGGCGTCCTGATCGCCGCCCTCGCCCTCGGGTCGATGGCCAGCGGCATCGGGTGGGGGGCGATCCACTGGCGCCAGCCGCTGCGGCTGCGGCTGGCCGTCGCCCTCGTGATGCTGACGGTGCTGAGCATCCCGCTGCTGCTCATCGAGGACATCTGGCTGATGATCCCGTTCGTGGTGGTCGCCGGGGTCGCCGTCTCACCGTCGCTGATCAGCTCGTTCACCCTCGCCGAGCTCCTCGTCCCCCGCTCGGCGACCACCGAGGCCTTCACCTGGATCGGCACCGCGCTGGCCGTCGGCGTCGCCGTCGGCACCTCGGTGGCCGGGAAGATCGTCGACGCCATCGGCGCCAACGCCGCCTTCCTCGTGGCGACGATCGCCGCCGCGATCGCCGCGGTCACCGTCGGCGCCACCCAGCGGGTGCTGCACGTGCCGGCCGAGCACGCCGCCGTTCCGGCCATGGCCCGATGATGGGCCGATGAGCAGCCGGCGCCCCGCGGGGGCACGCACCATCGACGAGGTCCTCTCCGACGTCCGCAGCGGTCTCGACCGGCTCGAGCCCGAGGAGGCCGCCGCCCGCATGGCCGCCGGGGCGCTGCTGGTCGACACCCGGCCGGCCGCGCAGCGGGAGGCCGACGGCGAGGTGCCGGGGGCGCTCGTCGTCGAGCGCAACGTGCTCGAGTGGCGCTTCGACCCGGCCAGCGACGCCAGGTTGCCCGAGGCCACCGGCTACGACGTGGAGGTCGTGGTCCTCTGCAACGAGGGCTACTCCTCCAGCCTGGCCGCGGCCTCGCTGCGCGCCCTCGGCCTCTCCCGCGCCACGGACGTCGTCGGCGGCTACCAGGCCTGGCGGGCGGCGGGACTGCCCACCACGAGGGACGACGCCGCCGCCGGATGACCCGCGCCCGACCCGCCGCCGGGGGTGGCCGCACCCTCGGCGTGCCGCCGGAGCGCCTGGGCCGCTGGCTGGACGGCGTCGCCGAGCGGCACGGCAGCTTCCTCGACGTGACGCAGGACGCCGACGGCGCCGTGCGGCTCACCTGCGCGGACACCACCACCCTCACCCTGCGGGCGCCGTTCGACTGGCGGCCGGGGCCGGCCCTGCTCAGCGCGTTCACGGCCGGCGTCCGGCAGCCGCACCGGGCCGCCGTCCTGCTGGTCCGCCGCGGGCGCTGGGCGGTCGGCGTCTTCGACGGCGCGGACCTGGTCGTGTCCAAGGTCGACGCCCGCCAGGTGCAGGGCCGCACCGCCGCCGGCGGGTGGAGCCAGCAGCGGTTCGCCCGCCGCCGGGGGCACCAGACCGACGCCGTGGTGACGGCGGCCGCGGACACCGCCGTCCGGGTGCTGCTGCCGCACGCCGGCGAGGTGGCCGCCCTGTTCCCCGGCGGCGACCGCGGGCTGGTCGACGCCGTCCTGGCCGACCCCCGGCTCCAGGCGTTGGCGGCGCTGCGCCGGGAGCCGGCGCTGGAGGTGGGGGAGCCGACCAAGGCGGTGCTGCTGGCGACGCCGGAGCAGTTCCGGGCGGTGCGGGTGCACATCGTGGAGCCCGGCGAGCACCCGTCGGCCTGACCGCGCGGTGACCGCAACCTCACGCTTCGGCATCGAGGCCGGGCGCGTACGGCGCGGGTGGTTGTGGACCACCACGTTTCCTGTTCCAGTGGGGCGTTCCACGGAAGGGGGCCCATGGACCTGCGCACGGACGCACGGGTCAGGACGCTGCTCAAGCTGGCCGCCACGATCGTCGCGGCAGGGGCCCTGGTCGCAGCACTCCTCTTCCCGTGGGTCGGTGGGCCCGCCGTGGCCGCACAGCGGTCGACCGGGTTGCTCGGCGACCTGCCCACCGAGCTGACCATCGACCCGCCGGCCGCCAACACCGTGCTGCTGGCCGCCAACGGTGAGCCGATCACCTACTTCTACGACGAGAACCGGGCCCCCGTCGCGCACGACCAGATCGCCGAGGTCATGAAGCAGGCGATGGTCGCGATCGAGGACGCCCGCTTCTACGACCACCACGGTCTCGACGTCCAGGGCACGCTGCGCGCGCTGGTCACCAACCTCGCCGCCGGCGGGGTGCAGGAGGGCGGGTCGACGCTCACCCAGCAGCTGGTCAAGCAGACGCTGCTGCAGACCGCGATCACGCCCGAGGAGCGCCAGGCGGCGACCGAGCAGACCGTGGGCCGCAAGCTGCGCGAGGCCCGGCTGGCGCTGGCGCTGGAGGACGCCTACTCCAAGGACGACATCCTCGCCCGCTACCTCAACATCGTGTACTTCGGGCAGAACGCCTACGGCGTGCAGCCGGCCGCCCGCGCCTTCTTCGGCATCGACGCCGCGGACCTCGACCTGCCGCAGGCGGCCCTCCTGGCCGGACTCGCGCAGAGCCCCACCGCCGACGACCCGTTCACCAACCCGGAGGCGGCGACCCAGCGGCGCAACGAGGTCCTCTCCCGCATGGCCGAGCAGGGCTACGTCACCGTCGAGCAGGCCACCGCGGCGCAGGCCGCACCGCTGGGCCTGGCGCCCGCCCCGGCCCCGCCGCGCGGCTGCGTCGAGGCCAGCGTGGGCCCCTTCGTCTGCGACTTCGTGCAGCGGTACCTGATCCAGGAGCTCGGCCTCACCCAGGCGGACCTGGAGAACAACGGCTACGTCATCCAGACCACCCTGGACGTCGAGCTGCAGCGGGCCGGTGACGCCGCCGTCCTGGAGACGCTGTCAATGGGCAACTCCCTGGCGGGCACGTTCACCGCCGTCGAGCCGGGCACCGGGCACCTGCTGGCGATGAGCGTCAACCGGGTGTTCGGCTACGACAAGGAGGACCCGGCCCAGGAGTCGTTCAACCTCAACGTCGCCCCGAGCAAGGGGTCGGGCTCGACCTACAAGGTGTTCACCGCCGCCGCGGCGCTGGCCCGCGGGTACTCCAGCTACTACACGCTGACCACGGGCGATCCCTACGTCTCCCGCGTCTACCGGGACGGCGCCCGCCGTTACGACGTCGAGAACGCCGGCACGTACCGCTCCACGCTGGACCTCACGACCGCGCTCTACCAGTCGTCCAACACCTACTTCCTCGCCCTCGAGGACGCCCTCGGCAGCGTCGAGGAGCCGGTGCGGATGGCCGAGCGGATGGGGCTGTTCCAGTTCAGCGACCCCGCGCTGCCGCAGCAGGTCATCGACGAGAACCGCGGGTCGTTCACCTTCGGCGCCGAGGCCACCAGCCCGCTCGGCCTGGCCAGCGCGTACTCGACCCTCGCGGCCAGCGGCACCCAGTGCGACGTCGTCCCGGTGACCGCCGTCCTCGACCAGCACGGGGACCCCGCCACCCACGCCGACGGCGAGCCGATCGAGGTGGGCGACCGGTGCACCCCCGAGGCGATCCCGCCGGGGGTGGCCAACACCCTCAACCACATGCTGGTCAAGGACGTCGCGCCCGGGAACCCCGGCCAGACCGGGGCCCGCGCCCACGTCCCCGGCCACCAGATCGCCGGCAAGACCGGTACCTCGCAGGACAACGACTCCATCGCCTTCGTCGGATACACCCCCGACATCGCCGCGAGCGTGATGGTGTTCAACCCCAAGCGGAAGCAGAACGTCGGCGGGTTCGGCGGTGGCAAGGCGGCCACCGTGTGGCACGACGCCATGGCACCGATCCTGGAGGCCCGGGGCAGCGGCGAGTTCTCGCCGCCCGACGAGGTGGTGCAGAACGGCAACACGCGTGCGGTCCCCGGGTGCGGATCGGTGCGGGCCTGCCAGGCGGCGCTGTCGGACGCCGGGTTCGAGCACACCACCGTGCGGGTCGACAGTGCCCGCCCGGCCGGGGTCCTGCTGGGCACCAGCCCGCCGCGCGGCGGCCGTGCCGTCCCGGGCCAGGTCGTGTCGATCCTGGTGAGCAACGGCGCGGACTACGTCGAGCCGCGCCCCGCACCGCCACCGCCACCGCCACCGGCGCCCGAGCGCCCGGCGCCGGGCACGCCGGCGCCGCCGCCCGAGGAGCCGGCACCGCCCGCGGAGCCCCCGGCGGAACCCCCGGCGGAGCCCGCGGAGCCCCCGGCCGATCCGGCCCCCCAGCCGGCCGAGCCCGCACCCCCGGCACCCGAGGAGCCGGCGCCGGCCTGACCGGACCGGACGCGCTCGTCGAGGGCCTGGGTCAGCAGCCACCCCCCGATCAGCACCAGGTGCAGCAGGAACAGCCAGAGGCTGATCGCCACCACCGCCCCGACGACCGTGAGGCCGCCGAACGGTGCCCCCAGGGCCAGCGGCAGGGACAGGAAGAGCACGAAGCCCTGCAGGAAGCCCGACAGGCAGGCGGCGGTGAACAGCGCGCCGGACAGCAGGGCCGGCCACCGCAGCCGGCCGGCCGCGACGACGCCGAAGCCCCACAGCAGCGGGACGGTGAGCGCGAACAGCACCGAGTAGTAGCCGACGGCGATGCTGCCCAGCCGGTGCCCGCGCTCGGTGAAGTCGGCCATCGCGGCGGCGGCCTGCAGCAGCGGGTACAGCAGCAGCGGGGTGGCCGCCGCCAGCGGCAGGCCGAGCAGCCGCCCGCGCCAGCCGGTCAGCGTGTCCTGCCTGGGGGTGAACCGCAGCAGCGCCCGCCGCAGCCCCTCGCCGTAGAGCGACAGCGGCAGCAGGGCCAGGACGACGTCGAGCACGCCCATGCCCACGCCCGCCCGGGCCAGCGCCCGCAGCGCCTCCGGGGCGCCCAGCTGCGGCGGCAGGAGGTCCCCGAGCCGGTCGCTGAGCTCGCGGACGGTCTCCGGTGAGCTCAGCAGCGCGGTGAGCCGGAACGCCACCAGCAGCAGCGGCACCACCGCGACGCCGGCGTAGAAGGTCAGCCCCGCGGCGATCAGCGCGAGGTCCCGGCCGCGCAGCCGCTGCCCCGCGGCCCGGAGCAGGGCACGGGTCTCCCGGCGCAGGTCCACCGGCCCATGCCACCAGGTCCGGGCGCTTTCCGCCGCGTCAGTGGTGCACGCCACGCGTTCGGCCTGCGATCCGTTGACTTACGTCTGTCACGAGCATTAGTGTGCGCGTCACGTTCCGAAGGGGAGGCGCAACGATGCGACTCGGGTACCACAGCATCACCTGGGGCGGGGTCATCGGCGCCCCGCAAGGCGTCACGAGCATCAAGGACCTCTACTACCTGTCCAACGGCTCCATTGAGACCGCCGTCCATGACATCTCGTCGGTCGGCTACGAGGGCGTCGAGGTCTTCGACGGGAACCTGCTCCCCTACGCGGACCGCCCGGAGGTCCTGACCGAGCTGCTCGGGTCCACCGGGGTGGAGCTGGTCAGCGTCTACACCGGCGCCAACTTCGTCTACGCCGACGTCCTGCCCGACGAGATGCACCGCATCCGCTCGGCCTGCGAGCTGGCCCGCACGTTCGGCGCCTCCCGCCTCGTCGTCGGTGGCGGAGCCCGGCGCGCCGCGGGCACGACGGATGAGGACTACCGCCGCCTCGCGAAGGGGCTGGACTCGGTGGTCGACCTCGCTGCCGAGCACGGCCTGGAGGCGAGCTACCACCCGCACCTGGGCACCATCGTCGAGAGCCCGGCCGAGCTGGACCGGCTGATGGAGCAGACCCGGATCGGCTTCTGCCCCGACACCGCGCACCTCGCCGCGGGGGGTGGGGACCCCGCCGCGCAGATCCGGCAGTACGCCGACCGCCTGCGGCACGTGCACCTCAAGGACCTCGACCGGGCGACGTTGCAGTTCCTGCCGCTGGGCCACGGCGACCTCGACTTCCCCGACATCGTCCGTGCCGTGCGCGAGGCCGACTACGACAGCTGGCTCGTGGTCGAGCTGGACGCCTACGACGGCCACCCCCGCGAGGCGGCCGAGTCCAGCCTCGCCTACCTGAACGCGCTCCTCGACGACCTCCGCGCCTGACCGGTCCGACCGTCGCCGAAGCGCCGTGCCCATCCCGCACGGCCGGCACCCGCACCGCCCTCCGCACCACTCCCCGCTCGTCCCCCTGGAGAGAGACATGAGACGACGTCGTCCCATCCGGCGCCCGGGCGCCGTTCTGTTCACCACCCTCGCGGCCGTCGTCCTGACCGCCTGCTCGTCGGCGTCCGAGGGAGCCTCGTCCCCCGCGGGGGACGTCGACCAGGAGGCAGTGGACCGCGCCAACGCGGCCCTGGAGGAGGTCACCGGGCAGGTCCTGAGCACCGGGCCCAACGGCGAACAGCCCGAGCCCGCCGAGAACGTCCAGCTCACCGACGAGCAGGTGGCCCAGGTCCAGGCGCTCGGCGCCACCGCGGCGATCGTCATGCACTACAGCGGTGACGACTGGTCAGTGGCCCAGATCGACGGCCTGCGCTCGGAGTTCGAGCGGCTGGGCATCGAGGTCATCGCCAGCACCGACGCGGACTTCGACCCGGCCCAGCAGGTCTCCGACATCGAGACCGTCATGGCCCAGCAGCCCGACGTCCTCGTCTCGCTGCCCACCGACCCGGTGGCCACCGCCGGCGCGTACCGGGCGGCGACGCAGGCCGGCGCGAAGCTCGTCTTCATGGACAACGTGCCGGAGGGCTTCGTCGCCGGGCAGGACTACGTGTCCGCGGTGTCGGCGGACAACTTCGGCAACGGCGTGATCTCCGCCCACCTCATGGCGCGCTCGCTCGGCGGCTCCGGGAAGATCGGGCTGATCTACCACGAGGCCGACTTCTTCGTGACCCAGCAGCGTTACGACGGCTTCAAGCAGACGATCGAGAAGGAGTACCCCGACATCGAGATCGTCGCGGAGCAGGGGATCGCCGGTCCCGACTTCGCCGGTGACGCCCAGGCCGTCTCCAACGCCATGCTGAGCCAGAACGCCGACCTGGACGGCATCTGGGCCGTCTGGGACGTCCCGGCCGAGGGTGTCCTCGCCGCGGCGCGTGCCGCCGGGCGCACCGACCTCAAGGTGGCCACCGAGGACCTCGGGCTCAACGTCGGCATCGCCCTCGCCCGTGACCAACTGGTCGTGGGCCTGGGTGCGCAGCGCCCGTACGACCAGGGCGTCACCGAGGCGCGGCTGGCCGCGCTGTCCCTGCTGGGTCAGCCGACCCCGGCGTACGTCGCCCTCCCGGCGCTCCCGGTCGACCACGACAACGTGCTCGAGGCGTGGGAGCAGGTCTACCACCAGGAGCCGCCGGCAGACCTGACCGAATCCTTCAAGGACTGAGCTCTCGTCATGACCCACGTGGGGGAGACCGCGGCGGCACGGCCGGAGGGCCGGGCCGCCGCGGTGCGGATGCGCGGGATCTCCAAGTCCTTCGACGGCGTGCGGGTGCTGGCCGACGTCGACTTCGAGGTCCTCCGCGGTGAGGTGCACGCCCTCGCCGGGGGCAACGGCGCGGGGAAGTCGACGCTCATGAAGATCCTCCAGGGGGTCTACAGCCTCGACGCCGGCGAGATCGAGATCGACGGCCGGCCCGTGCGCCTGTCGTCCATCCACGACGCCCGGACCGCCGGCATCGGGATGGTCTTCCAGGAGTTCAGCCTCGTCCCGACGCTGACGGTCGCGCAGAACATCTCGCTCGGGGTGGAGCCGCTCGGCCGCGGCGGCCTCATCCGGGACCGGGAGGCCGTGCGCCGCGCCCGTGAGGTCTTCGCGGAGATGGAGGTGGACGTCGACCCGCGGGCCGTCGTGGGGGACCTCGGGACGGCCTACTGGCAGTTGACCGAGATCGCCAAGGCGCTGTCCCAGGACGCCCGCGTCCTGATCATGGACGAGCCGACGGCCAGCCTCGCCAAGCACGAGGCCGACGTCCTGTTCGAGCTGGTCGGCCGGCTCACCGAGCGCGGGATCTCGGTCATCTACATCTCGCACCGGATGGACGAGGTGTACCGGATCGCCGACCGGATCACCATCCTGCGCGACGGCCGGCGGCTGTTCACGCAGGCCCTCTCCGACGTCACCCCGGAAGAGATCGTCGAGGGGATCGTCGGCCAGGAGATCGAGGGGCAGCTCGCCTACCAGGAGCGGCCGGTCGCCGGCGGCGCCACCCGGGAGCCGCTCCTGGAGCTGCGCGGCGTGAGCGCCGGACCGCGTGTCCGTGACGTGTCCTTCACCGTCGGGCGCGGCGAGATCGTCGGCCTGGCCGGGCTGATGGGCAGCGGGCGCACCGAACTGGCCCGCGTGCTGTTCGGGATCGACACGCTGCAGAGCGGGGAGATCGTGCTGCAGGGCCGGCAGCTGCGCCTCTCCGGGCCGCCGGACGCGATCGCCGCGGGCATCGCGCTCATCCCCGAGGACCGGCGGGCGCAGGGGCTCGTGCTCGAGCACTCGGTGCGGGAAAACCTCACGCTGCCGCTGCTGGACCGGATGCGCCGCGGCCCGCTGGTCGACGACCGCAAGGGCCGGTCGCTGGCCCGCGGGCTCATCGAGCGGTTCGCGGTGAAGGTCGCGAACCCGGACCGTCCGGTGCGGCTGCTCTCGGGCGGCAACCAGCAGAAGGTCGTCATCGCCAAGTGGCTGGGCACCGAACCCGCCGTCCTGGTGATGGACGAGCCCACCGCCGGCGTCGACATCGGCACCAAGAACGAGATCCTGCAGACCATCCGGGACCTCGCCGACCAGGGGATGGCCGTCCTCGTCATCTCCTCGGAGTACCCCGAGCTGCTGGCCGTCAGCGACCGGGTCGTCGTGCTCCGAGAGGGCGCCGTCCACCGCGTCCTGGACAGAGCCGACATCCCGGACGAGAACAACCTCCAACTCGCAGTCCAAGGAGCCTGAGCCATGTCCACGACCACCGGTTCGGCGACCCAGACGCCGGCGGCAGCCTCGGGCTCGCGCTCCCTCCTGGCGAGGCTCGACTGGCGCCGCTACATCATCTACATCGGGTTCGTCGTCGTCTTCATCGCCTTCGCCGTCACGCTGGGCGACCAGGGCTTCCTGTCGACGAACAACCTGCTCAACATCTTCCGGCAGGCCGCGACCATCTCGATCATCGCCGTCGGCATGACGTTCGTGATCGCCTGTGCGGAGATCGACCTGAGCGTCGGCTCCGTCGCGGGTCTGGCCAGCGTGGCCACCGCGATGGGCATCGCGACGTGGGGGCTGGTCCCCGGGATCCTGGCCGGACTCGCCGTCGGGGTCGTCATCGGCGCCATCAACGGCGGTCTGGTGGCTTTCCTCAACATCCCGTCGTTCCTCGTGACCCTCGGCATGCTCGGCATCGCGGCCGGAGTCGCCCAGTGGATCACCGACTCCGCGCCGCAGCCGATCCTCGACCAGACCTACAACCTGGTCTTCGGTGGCGGGAACTTCGGGCCGATCCCGGGCCTGCTGGTGTGGATGGCGCTCTTCGTGACCATCGGCGCGGTCGTCCTGGCCAAGACCCGGTTCGGGCGGCAGGTGCTCGCCACCGGCGGCAACCGCACCGCTGCCGAGTTCAGCGGCGTCCGGACCCGCCGGATCAAGTTCCAGGTCATGCTGCTGGCGTCCGTCGTCGCTGCCATCGCCGGCATGCTCTACGCGGGCCGTCTGGAGTCCGGGCGGTTCCAGTGGGGGGCCGGGGACGAGCTGTCGGCGATCGCCGCGGTGATCCTCGGTGGCACCAGCCTGTTCGGTGGAGCGGGTTCGGTGGTCGGCACGCTGTTCGGCTCGCTCATGATCAGCCTGATCAACAACGGCCTGATCCTCGCCGGGTTGGAGAGCAGCCAGCAGCAGGTCGTCCGCGGGGCGATCATCATCCTCGCCGTCGCCCTGGCGCGGCGGAAGTGAGCGCTCCTCTCCGCTTCGGGATCGTCGGCACGGGCTTCATGGCGCGGGTTCACGCCCACGCCGTCCGGGCCATGGGCGGGGTGGTGTCCGCCGTGGCCGGCAGCTCGGCCGCGCGGGCGGAAGAGGCTGCGCCGCTGCTGCACGCCGAGCGCGCCGCGGCCTCCGTCGACGAGCTGATCGGGTCGGCGGATGTGGACGTCGTCAGCGTCTGCACCCCCAACCACCTGCACCTGCCCATGGCGGAGCAGGCGCTCGCTGCCGGCCGGCACGTGGTCTGCGAGAAGCCCCTGGCGGTGACGACGGACGACGCCGAGCGGCTGGCCGAGCTGGCCGCCGGCGCCGCGCGGGTGCACGCGGTGCCCTTCGTCTACCGCTACTACCCGACGGTGCGCGAGGCGCGGGAACGGATCGCGCGGGGCGACGCCGGGCGGCTGTGGCTGCTGCACGGCTCGTACCTGCAGGACTGGCTGGCTGCGCCGGAGGCGACCAACTGGCGGGTCGACCCGGCCTTGGGCGGGGTGTCCCGAGCCTTCGCCGACATCGGCGTGCACTGGTGCGACCTGATGGAGTTCGTCACCGGGCACCGGATCGTCGCGCTGACCGCGACCACCGCCCGGGCGCACGAGTCCCGCGGGGAGGCCGGCGAGCCGGTGACCACCGAGGACGGCGCCTGCGTGGTGTTCCGCACCGACCACGGGGCGACCGGGTCGATGCTGGTCAGCCAGGCCTCGCCCGGGCGCAAGAACGGGTTGACCTTCACCTTCGACGGCACCGAGGCGTCGTACACCTTCGACCAGGAGCGCCCCGAGACGCTGGTCATCGGCGGCGTCGACGAGGACCGAGTCCTGCAGCGCGACCCGGCGCTCCTGTCATCAGGCGCGGCTCGGTACGCCGTCCTGCCAGGGGGGCATCCCCAGGGTTACCAGGACTGCTTCAACGCCTTCTACGCCGACCTGGCGGCGGCGGTGGCAGGAGGGGAGGTCGCAGGACTGCCCTCCTTCGACGACGGGCTCCGGGCGGCCCGCCTGACCGCGGCGGTGGTGGAGTCGGCGGCGGCGGGCACCTGGGTCGAGGTCGGGGCCTGAGCGTCGGTGCGTCCCCGGGGACCGGTCGTCGTCGCGACCACCGGTCCCCGGGAGGCGCGGTCTCACGCGGCGGGCTCGTCGGCGAGCTCCGGGAAGCCCGCCGGGGAGCCGGCCGGCAGCCAGCGGCCGAGCCGCTGGCGGCTGAACAGCTCGTCGAGGACCATGTGCGCCGCACCGGGCAGGGCCGGGTCCGGTGTCAGGGTCGAGCGGCTGATCCGCAGGTCTCGCGTGGCCAGCGGCAGCGAGCGCTGGTAGACGGCCTGGCGGACGCCGGCGAGGATCGCGTCCCCGGCCAGCGCCACCCCGCCCCCCAGCAGCACCAGGGACGGGTTGAAGAAGTTCACCAGGGTCGCCACCGTGTCGCCCACCAGCTGTCCGGAGCGGCCGAGCAGCTCGACGGCGAGCGCGTCCCCGTGCTGAGCGGCCGTGGCGACGTCGGCCGCGGTGATCTGGCCTGTCGCGGTGAGCACCTGCAGGAGGCGGGGACTCCGTCCTTCCTCGGCCGCCGTCGTCGCGTCCCGGCTGAGGGCTGCGCCGCCGGCGAGTGCCTCCAGGCAGCCGACGTTGCCGCAGCGGCACACGACTCCGCTGGCCACGTCGACGCTGGCGTGCCCGATGTCGCCGGCGGCCCCGTTGGCGCCGCGGTGCAGGTGACCGTCGGAGATGAGGCCGGCGCCGATGCCGGTGCCGATCTTGACGTACACCACGTTGCGGTGGTCCTGGGCCGCGCCCATCCGCAACTCGCCCAGCGCCATGAGGTTCACGTCGTTGTCGACCCACACGGGCACGTCGAACCGCTCGGCCAGCCGGGCCCGGACCTCGTAGCCGTCCCACCCCGGCATGATCGGAGGGCTGATGGGGGTACCGGTCGCGAACTCGACCGGTCCTGGCAGCCCGACGCCGATGCCGTACACGGGTGCGTCGGGGACGGACTCGTCGGCGAGCAGGTCGGCGAAGAGCTCGGCGACCCGGTTCAGGGTCGCGTCCGGCCCGGCGGCGATGGACCCCGGCTCCTGGACGGACGCCAGTACCCGGCCGGTGAGGTCGGTGACGCCGGCGGCGACGTGCGTGGCGCCCAGCGGGGCGACGAGGACCAGCCCGGCGGTGGCCCGGACGGCGAGTTCGCGGGGTGGGCGGCCGCCGGTCGAGCGTCCCAGCTCGCTCTCCTCCAACAGGCCACTGTCGAGCAGTTGCGTGACGCGCTGGGTGACCGCTCCCCGGCCCAGCCCCGAGACCCGGGCCAGCTCCGGTCGCGAACGAGCCCGTCCGCAGCGCACCAGGTCGAGCACCGTGACCAGCCCGTCGAGCTGGTCGGTGCTCACGGGGGCGCGGGTGGCGACCCCGGATGCCGTGCTCACCTCCACCCCTCCTTCGACAGTTCAGCACTTGACTTCTGCATGAGCGAAGCACAACATACCGGTATCCCGGACAAAAGCCGAGGGGGAAAGCTGCTGGGCCAGTGGAGGTTCCGCCCCTGGATTGTGGCCCAGGCGGCCGTGTCCGTCGCCCATGCCGGAGCCCCCGCGGAGCCCCGCTCCCCGTCAGATGCGGGCAGCGAGCCGGCGGCGGTGCGATCGGCCATCCCCGTCCGGAACCCGACCGATCCTCGGTCCCACAGCCCGCTGCCGGAGGCATGAGACCCGGCAGCACGGTCCGCCATGGACCCCGGGGGTGAGCCGCCCGGCCGCCCCGTCGAGCAGGAGCGCTGCTTCGCAGCGACGACAGGAGAGGAGCCCCACGTGGGCAAGCTGGATGGCAAGGTCGCCGTCATCACCGGGGGCGGGCGCGGCCAGGGCCGCTCCCACGCAGTGCGGCTGGCGAGCGAGGGTGCCGACGTCGTCATCTGTGACATCACCCAGCAGGTGGGCTCGGTGCCGTTCGAGACCGGGCGCCCCGGCGACATGGAGGAGACCGTCGCGGAGGTCGAGAAGCTGGACCGTCGCTGCGTCGCCCTGGAGGCCGACGTCCGCAGCACCGCGGACATGCAGCGCCTCGCCGACACGGCGATGAGCGAGTTCGGTCGGATCGACTTCCTGCTCGCCAACGCCGGCATCCTCAGCCTGTCGGACAGCACCTGGGAGCTCACCGACGAGCAGTGGGACGACATGATCGACATCAACCTGACGGGTGTGTTCAAGGCCTGTCGAGCCGTCGTCCCGCACATGCGCGCCGGGGGCAACGGTGGATCGATCATCATCACGTCGTCCATTGCCGGGCTCCGCGGTGTCGCCGGTTGCACGCACTACACGGCCGCCAAGCACGGCATCGTCGGCCTCATGCGCACACTGGCCCGGGAGCTCGCGCCGGAGATGATCCGCGTCAACACCCTCCACCCGACCGGAGTGGACTCCCCCATGTCGAACAACGACTACTTCCCGAAGTGGCTGGAGGAGCACGAGGAGCTCGGTAACGCGATGCGGTTCAACCTCATGCCGGTCGACGCGATGCCGATGGCGGACGTCTCGGCGGTCGTGGCCTTCCTCTGCTCGGACGAGGCCAAGTGGATCACCGGCTCGACTGTGCAGGTGGACGCCGGCTTCATGCTCAAGTAGCCGACGCGAGCCCGGCCCGCCGTTCCGCCCGTGCGGAAGGCGGGCCGGGTCAGCGGCGGTCCAGCAGGGCGCGGGCCGCCGCGTGGCCGCCCAGGCCGCTGACCGCCCCGCCGCGGACCGTGCCCCCCGAGGAGGCGGCGACCACCCGCGGGTGGGCCGTGGCGACGCCCCAGGTGCCCACCTCGTCCGGGGTCGCGGCCACCGGCCAGGCGAGGTCGCCGTGGAAGATGTGGCCGCCGGGCATCGCGAGGGACTCCTCGACGTCCAGCGGGGACGCCGCCTGCAGGCAGAGCTCGCCGTCGCCGTCACGGGCCAGGCAGTCCAGCAGCGGCTCGGCCAGGTGCGCGTCGAGCTGGGCGACGACCCGCCGCACCGCCTCCCGGCGGGTGCCCACCGGGTCGTCGCGGAACAGCGCCGCCGGTGTGTGCAGGCCGAACAGGGTGAGCGTCTGGTACCCCGCCGCCTGCTCGGCCGGCCCCAGGATCGAGGGGTCGGACAGCGAGTGGCAGTACACCTCGAACGGGATGACGTCGGGCAGCCGGCCGGCGGCGGCCTGCGCGTGGGCCGCGTCGAGCTGGCCCGCGGCCTCGTCGACGTGGAAGGTGCCGGCGAAGGCGATGGCGGGGTCGACGCCCGAGCGCAGCCGGGGCAGCCGCGCCAGCACCATGTTGACCTTGAGCTGGGCGCCGTCGGTGGTGGGCCGGGGCGGTGCGCCGGTCAGCCGGTCGAGCACCGCGGGCGCCGCGCCGCAGACCACGTGCCCGGCGTCCACCGCGCGCTCGGTGCCGTTGTCGTCGGTCCAGTGCACCGTGACGCCGTCGGCGCGCGGCTCCAGCGCGGTCACCGTGGCGCGGGTGACCAGCTCGGCGCCGGCCCCGCGGGCCGCGGCGGCCATGGCGCCGGTGACCGCGCCCATGCCGCCCACCGGCACCCGCCAGCGCCCCGTGCCGTTGCCGACCACGTGGTAGAGGAAGCAGCGGCCGGCGGCCGAGCCGGGGTCGTGCACGTCGGCGAAGGTGCCGATGAGCCCGTCGGTCAGTGCCACGCCCTGCACCACGTCCGAGGTCAGGTGGTCGCCCACGACGTCGGCCAGGGGGCGCTGCTGGAGGTCCTGCCACAGCTGCGGGTCGCGCAGCCGGCCGGCCAGCTCCTGAGGGGAGAGCAGCGGCTCGATGAGGGTGGGGGCGAGGTCCTCGGCCAGCGTGGCCAGGCGGCCGTAGAAGCGCTGCCAGCCGGCCAGTTCGGCGTCTGAGCCGGTCAGCGCGCGGAACGAGGCGGCCGTGGCCGGCCCCTCGTCCCGCTCCACGAGCAGGCCCGCGCCCCCGGGGACGGCGGTGTAGGAGGCCACGGCGCGGTCGGCGAGGGTCACCTCCAGGTCGAGGTCGGCGACGATCCGGTCGGGCAGGAGGCTCACCAGGTACGAGTAGGCCGACAACCGGACGTCGACGCCGGGGAACACCTGCTCGCTGACCGCGGCGCCGCCCACCCGTTCGCGGCGCTCGAGCACCAGCACCGACCAGCCGGCCCTGGCCAGGTAGGCCGCGGCCACCAGCCCGTTGTGCCCACCACCGACGACGACGGCGTCGTATGCGCCCGCTCCGCTCACCGGCGGACCGTAGCCGGTGCCGGCACCGTCAGCTGCCCTCGGCGGGCGCGTCCTCGCTCTCCTCGCAGCCCTGCCCGGGAGCCTGCTCGGCGGTGCCGCAGTCCTGCTCGTTGCGGTTCACGTCGGTGTTCCCGCCGGTCTCGGTGCTGCTGCACCCGGCGAGCACCCCGGCGAGGAGGAGGGCGGCCAGGGGGCGTCTGAGGTCCATGCGCTGGACGTGCTCGCGGGGAGCGGTCGCCAAACCCCACCGGCACCACCGGACCCACCGGTCCCGCGTGTGTGGCGGATGGAGTCGAGAGTCCACGAAATCACATCCAGGTAATTGTCACGGCAGCGTCACGGCCCTTACGGTGTGTGTGTCCGGCGGGGCGCTCCGTCACCAACCTGGGTGACACCCCGAGGACGCCGCCGAGCACGCGCCCTCCTCCCCGGGGGCGCGGGGCCGGGGACCCACCGCAGCACTGGGGTGAAGCGCGCACGGCCGTGGCCGGCGCGCCGGGCGCCTTCCCGCCCGAACCCGTCAGCTAACCCGGTAGGCGGCCGTGGAAGAAACGGAGTGCCGCCGCCCCATGGCGTCCCCTCGCACCGCCCGCCGCGCTGCCCTCGTCCTGGCCGTCACCGGCGCCCTCGGCATCACCCTCGTGCCGTCGTCCGCCGGAGCGGAGGAGCCGGCCACCGCGCAGGAGGCCGCCGCCCTGGTCGCGGCCCGCGGCCACGAGCTGGAGGTCGTCACCGAGGAGTTCAACGAGGCCCGCGAGGCCCTCGCCGCCCAGCAGGCCGCCGCCCAGCAGGCCGCCGCGGCGGTGACCGACGCGCAGGGCGCGGTGACCGCGGCCCAGCAGCAGGTCCGCGGCATCGCCCGCAGTGCCTTCACCGGCGACAGCATGGGCTCGCTGCAGGCGCTCATGACCAGCGGCTCGGCCGAGGAGTTCGTCAACCGGGTCACGCTGCTGGAGACCGTCGCCGGCCACCAGAACGTGCTGCTGGACCAGGCCGTCGCGGCCGGCGAGGTCGCCGCGGAGGCCCAGGCGGTGGCCGACCGCGCCGCCACCGAGGCCCAGGCGCAGTACGACGCCGTCGCCGCGCAGCAGGCCGACCTGCAGGAGCAGATCAACGCCTACCAGGCCGACTACGCCCGGCTGTCCGCCGACGAGCGGCGGGCCGCCCTCGAGGCGGCCGCGACCGCCCACGGTGGCGGGGCCGAGCGCGCCAGCCGCGCCGAGCGCTCCACGCCGGCGCCCGCGGCCTCCGCGCCGGTGGTGGCCGGCAGCGGGGCTGTCCAGACCGCGATCGACACGGCCATGGCCCAGCGTGGCAAGCCCTACGTCTGGGCGGCGGCCGGGCCGGGCTCCTACGACTGCTCCGGGCTCGTGCAGTACGCCTTCAAGGCCGCCGGCATCAGCCTGCCGCACTCCAGCCGCATGCAGGCGTCCATGGGCACCCAGGTGTCCCGGGCCGAGGCGCGCCCCGGTGACCTGGTCGCCTTCTACAGCCCGGTCAGCCACATCGGCATCTACCTCGGCAACGGCCAGATGGTGCACGCGCCGACCTCCGGCGACGTCGTCAAGGTCGCCAGCGTCGACGCCATGGGCGCCACGCCGCGGTTCAACCGCATCGCCGGCTGAGAAAGGGCCCCGTCCTCCCCCCTCGCCTGCTAGGGGCGGTGCCCTGGACGGGGTCATCCCGGAGCCCCGGTCGCACGACGCGACCGGGGCTCCGCGCGTCTCCGGACCTTGACCGCGCCGACGCGCTCGTGAACACTGATCTCGAAGGAGAGCACTGTTCACAACAGGAGGTCGGTATGGCGCAGGCATGGCAGTGGGCCTGGGCGGGCGTCGCGTTCGCCGCGGAGCTCGGCGCGCTCGGTGCGCTCGGGTACTGGGGCGCCACCACCGGCGCGACGACGACCGGCCGCTGGCTCCTCGGTCTCGGCCTACCCCTGGGGGTGGCCGTCCTGTGGGGCGTGTTCGCTGCGCCGCAGGCCGTGGTGCAGGTGGCCGCGCTCGCCGTCCTCGTGAAGGTCGTCGTCTTCGGGGGCGCGGTGGCCGCGCTGCTGGTCAGCGGCTCGCCGCGGCTGGCCGTCGTCCTCGCCGCGGCGGCCGTGCTCGGCACCGTGCTCTCCGGGCCCCTCACCTCCCCGGCGTCGGCGGACGCCGTCAGCGCCCCGGCCCTCCGCTGACCTCCTGCAGCAGCCCCCACACGAACCGCGCCCGGGCCCCGCCGGGCAGCGCGACCTCCCAGCGGGTGACCACGCCGGGGTCGACGCTGCGTGCCCCGGGCAGGCCGACGACGTCGTCGAGCACGTGCTCCCACACCAGCAGCCGCGCCGCGGACGCGGGTGGGACGGGTGAGCCTGGCGCCCGGACCAGGTGCTCGTTGAGCACCGACCCGCCGGGACCGGACAGCACCTCCCAGTAGAGGTGGGGCCACAGCGGCACCGGCCACCGGCGGACCTGGACGTCGAGGTCGCCGAACCGGCGGTCCTCGAGCTCGTCCGGCGGCCCGAGGACGGCGCTGCGCAGCGCCAGCCCCCGCGGGGCCCGCGGCGAGTGCTGCAGCGCCTGCCAGCGGGTGTGCGCGGCGTGCGCCTCGGCGCGGGTGGCCCCCAGCCGGGGCAGCGCCTCCGCGACCAGGTCGGGGCGCAGGTCGGCCATCCGCCGCAGCAGCACGAGGCAGAACTCCCGCCGCGCCAGTCCCCGCACGGGCGTCGACCCTGCCAGCATCCGGCCGTGCTGATCCCACCGGCCACCGCCGCCGCGATCATGGAGGGGGTGGTCACGCTGGCGTTCCGCCGCTGGGACCGGCCGCGCATGCGCCCCGGCAGCACCCAGCGCACGGCGGCGGGGGTGGTCGAGGTCGTCGACGTCACCGAGGTGGACCCCGCCGACATCACCGAGGCGGACGCCGTGGCCGCCGGCGTCCCCTCCCGCGACCGGCTGCTCCGGCTGCTGGACCGCCGCCCCGGCACGCACGTCTACCGGATGCACGTGCGCGGGGCGGGCGCCGACCCGCGGGTGGCGCTGCGTGAGCAGGCGGCCCTCTCCGCGGCGGAGCGGGCCGAGCTCGACGCGTGCCTCGACCGGTGGGACGCCGCCCGCGCCGCCGGACCGTGGACGCGCACCGTGCTGCGCCTGATCGCGGAACGCCCCGGGGTGCGGGCGCCCGACCTCGCCGCCGTCCTGGGCCGGGAGACGCTGCCGTTCAAGCGCGACGTCCGCCGGCTGAAGGAGCTGGGCCTGACCCGCAGCCTCGCGGTCGGCTACGAGCTCTCCCCGCGGGGCGCGGCGTACCTCGGGCCGCGCATCGGGGAGGATGGGGGGCGATGAACCCCCGCGCCGTCGCCCTCGCCTTCCGTGCCGTCGCCCTCGCCGAGGCCTGCTCCTGGGTGGGCCTGCTGTTCGGCATGTTCGTGAAGTGGGTGCTCGCGTCCTCCGAGCGCGGCGTGCAGATCTTCGGGCCGATCCACGGCGGCATCTTCGTCGCCTACGTGCTGGTCTCGCTCCTCGCGGCCCGCGTGCTGCGCTGGAACGCGCTGACCACGCTGTTCGCCCTCGCCGCATCGGTGCCGCCGCTGGCCACCCTGTGGTTCGACCGCTGGGCGACCCGCACCGAGCGGCTGCCGCTGCCCGAGCCCGTCCCGAGCGCCTGACGCGAGCCCTGCCCGCCCGCGCCCCGAGCGGGCGCGTCTAGGTTCGCGGTCGTGCCCGAACCGGTCCTGCCCTCCACCGCCCGCACCCTCCTCGCCCGCGTCGCGCGGGTGCAGCGCGACGGCCGCGCGCCCAGCCTGGTCGCCGGCGTCGTCCGGGAGGACGGGCTGGCCTGGTCGGCCGGGCGCGGCGACGTCCCCGAGCCGCACACCGACGTCCAGTACCGGCTGGGGTCGATCAGCAAGACGGTGACCGCCGTGGCGGTGCTGCGGCTGCGCGACGAGGGGCGGCTGGCGCTGGACGACCCGCTGGAGCTGCACGTGCCGGGGACGCCGGTGGGGGAGCGCACCGTCGGGCAGCTGCTGGCCCACCTGGGCGGGGCCGCCGCGGAGAGCCCGGGCGGCTGGTGGGAGCGCACGCCCGGCGGGTCGCTGGAGGATCTGGGGCTCGCCGACGAGCACGCCGTCCTCGGCGCCGCACGCCGGTTCCACTACTCCAACCTCGGCTTCGGGCTGCTCGGTGAGCTGGTGGCCCGGCTGCGCGGCCGCCCGTGGGACGACGTCGTCCACGACGAGGTGCTGGCGCCGCTGGGCATGACGCGCACGACCCCGCGTCCGGTGGCCCCGGCCGCCGAGGGGCACGCGGTGCACCCGTGGGCCGACGTCGTCCTGCCGGAGCCCGAGCACCACGCCGGGGTGATGGCCGCCGCGGGGCAGCTGTGGGCCTCGTTGGCCGACCTCGCCCGGTTCGCGGTCTTCCTGCTCGGCGACACCGGCGACGTGCTCGACCCGGCGACGCTGGAGGAGATGACCGTGCCGGCCGGGGTGGACTCCTCGGCGCCGGGTTGGTCGGCCTACGGCCTCGGGCTGCAGGTCATGCGGGTCGAGGGGCGCACGCTCGTCGGGCACGGCGGGTCGATGCCCGGGTTCCTCGCCGGGGTGTTCGTCGACCGCGAGGAGCGGACCGGTGCGGTGTCCCTCGCCAACGCCACCAGCGGCCCGGAACCGGTCGTCTTCGGCCTGCTGGCCGACCTGCGCGCGGCCGAGCCCCGGATCGTCGACCCCTGGGAGCCGGCGCCGTCGCCCGTGCCGCTGGAGGACCTCGGCATCTGGTTCTGGGGCCCGGCCCCCCACGTGCTGCGGGCGCTGCCCGGCGGGCTGCTGCACCTCGGGCCGATGCCCGGGCGGGCGGGGCGGGCCAGCCGCTTCGCACGGCGGGAGGACGGGAGCTGGGTCGGGCTGGACGGCTACTACGCCGGTGAGCCGCTGACCATCGCCGCCGACCACCTGGACCTCGGCACCTTCGTGTTCACCCGCACCCCCTACGACCCCATGGGTCCGGTGCCCGGCGGCGTCGACGAGGGTGGCTGGCGGCACTGAGCCGCCCCGCGGGTCACGGCCGGTCGAAGGCGTCCATCGTCGTCTTGACCACCGCGCCGTAGACCAGGTGCGGCACCAGGTCGCTGGCCCAGTCGGTGGCCGACCAGGTGCGCGGGTCGGTGATGCCCAGCACGGTCATCGGCCCGTTGGCGGCCACCAGGACGCCTGCCGTGGTGAGCAGGGTGCCGACCACCGGCTGCGACCGGAAGCCCGCCGCCCGCACCAGGCCGACGACGACGCCGACCCCGATCCCGGCGACCAGCCCGGTCAGCGGGCCCAGGCCCTGCACCCGGTTCTGCCGCGTCTCGTCGTCCCCCGGGATGGGCACGTGCGCCTTCTCGGCCAGGGTCTCCACGGTCTGCTCGGGCGTGGAGCTGCTGCCGCGGCCGCGCACCGCCATGTCCAGGTAGGTGACGGCGTTGAGGGCGGTGCTGCCCGCCGCGCCGGCGGCGGCCCCCCGCAGCGCCCAGCCGAGCACGCTGATGCCGCGCCGGCCCTTGCCGATCGTCCCCACCGGGGTGCGCTTCGCCATGGCTGCGCCCTACCCGCGGGCCCCCGGCGGCCACACCAGGCCGGCGGGCGGCGAGGGGGCAGCCGCCGGCCACCGGCCGACGGCCGGTCAGCCGGCCACCGGCCGGCACAGGAACTCGGCGAGCAGGCGGGCGCAGCGTCCCACCGTCTCGGTGTGCTGGACCTCGTAGCCGTGGGTGCTCAGGGTCGGCAGCGACAGCAGGGCGGCGCGGGCGGTCTGGCCGCTGCTGCGTGCCTGGGAGGCGTCGGAGTCGAAGGACTCCCAGACCGCCGCGCGGGGAGCGAGGTCGAGCTCGTGTCCCAGCGCCATCAGCCGGTCGCTGATGGCCTTGTCGTAGACGACGGCGTCGTCGGCGTAGGCGACGACCGGCCCCGAGTCGACCGGCACCTGGTACTCGGCCTCCGCCGGACCGATGTCCAGGGCGAGGGTGACGTCGCCGGGGAGCGTGCGGCTGGCGTGGGCGGCGCCGATGCCGCCCATCTCCTCACCCACGGTGCAGACCAGGTAGACGTCCGCCGGCGGGCGCCGGTCCTGCTCCCGGAGCAGCCGCGCGGCGCCCACCAGGGCGGTGAGGGCGGTGCGGTCGTCGAGGAAGTACGAGCCGACGAAGTCGCCGAACCCCACGAGGCTGCGGCGGCTGGAGTGCACGCAGACGCGGGTGCCCGGGTGCACCCCGGCGGCCTGGAGCGACTCGACGTCGCGGCCGGTGAAGGCGTGCACGTCGGTCCACTCCATGGCCCGGTCGCCGCCGTCGGGCTTGGTCTGCCAGACCTTCGGTGTCTCCTGGGTGGTGTGCTCCGACCCGAGCAGCAGGACGGCGGTGAACTGCTCGGTGTCCCCCAGCACGGTGAGCGGGCCGAGACCGAAGTTGCCCGGGTACATGATCCCGAGCTGGGACAGCCGCAGGGTGCCGTCGGGTTCCACGCGCTTGACGATCATCGCGAGCTCGTCCATGTGCGCCATGACGCGCACGACCGGGGCGTCCTGCCCGCCGGTCCCGCGCAGCAGCGCGACGAGGTTGCCCGCCGCGTCCACCGTCAGCTCGTCGACGAACGGTTCCAGAGGCCGCCGGCAGACCTCCCTGACCTCGTCCTCCTGACCACCGGGTCCGTAGGCGGCGAGCAGGTCCTGGAGCAGGGCACGATCAGCGGGGGACACGGATCTCCTCGGGGCGGCGACGGGCCCGCCCTCCTACCCCCGTCCCTCGTCCGGGTAGTCGTCGTACGGGGCGCCGCCGCCGGGCGGCCAGGACCCACTCGGTCGTGAGCAGCACCATGGCCGCGAGCAGCAGGTCGTCGCGCGGCGCACGACGGCAGCGTCCCGCGTGTGACCCTCGTCGGCCAGTGGCGGAGGCGTGGATCGCCCCGCACGCTGTCCGGTGTGGAGGACGTCGACGCGCGGCTGGAACGCACGATCGAGGACCTGCTCGACGCCCGGCGGGCCGGCGCCTCCATCTGCCCCTCGGAGGCCGCCCGCGCTGTCGACGCCGCCGGCTGGCGCGACCTCATGCCCGCCGCCCGGGCTGCCGCGGGCCGCCTGGCCGCCGCCGGCCGCGCGGAGGTGACCCAGGGCGGCGCGGTCGTGGAGGTCGCCACCGCCCGCGGACCCGTGCGGGTGCGCCGGCCGCAGTAGTCCGCCGCGGCGGATCCCGGGGTACTGCCTCGAGCCCGCACCGCCAGCGCCGCGCCTCGTCTCCCGGCGCCCGACCCGTGCCGGGGCACGCCGGTTGGCGCTGTCCGCGTCGGCGGTGTCATGCGGCGGTGAGCAGGGGTGGGCCGATCACGATCTCGGTGCCGTCGGGTCGCCAGGTGCGCCAGTGGCCGTCGGGTTGGCGGTGCACGCGGAAGCCGTGGTGGACCTTGGTGTGGTGGCGTTCGCACAGCAACGCGGAGTTCTGCAGTGACGTCTCGCCGCCGTTGATCCACTCCACGACATGGTGGACGTCGCACCAGAAGGTGGGCGCCTGGCAGCCGGTGAACACACATCCCCGGTCGCGGGCCTCCACCGCCTTGCGCAGGTGTGGGGGCACGACGCGTTTGTCCCGGCCGAGGTCGAGTGGGGTGCCGTCGGGGGTCATCACGATCCGGGAGACGGCCGCGTCGCAGGCCAGCCACCGGGCGCGGGCGGCGGAGATCGCG
>NZ_JBJGYT010000045.1:0-27105 GCF_054050135.1 Geodermatophilus sp. SYSU D00705
CAGCGCGAGCTGCTCCAGGACCTCGGGCGCGAGCCGACCCCGGAGGAGCTGGCCAAGGAGATGGACATCACCCCGGACAAGGTGCTGGAGATCCAGCAGTACGCCCGGGAGCCCATCAGCCTCGACCTGCTGTTGGAGGACGAAGAGACGGCGACCCGTATCCGCGCCCTCA
Source organism: Geodermatophilus sp. SYSU D00705 (assembly GCF_054050135.1). NCBI lineage: Bacteria > Bacillati > Actinomycetota > Actinomycetes > Geodermatophilales > Geodermatophilaceae > Geodermatophilus > Geodermatophilus sp. SYSU D00705. Next base: position 173 of record NZ_JBJGYT010000045.1, read on the forward strand.
TCGATGACGGCGAACGCCTGGTACGGATGGCGTTCGAGGCGTCAGCTCTTCACGCGTTGAGCAGTCTGCCCGCGAGAGAGGCCGCCGTTCTGCGGATGCGTTTCGGGTTCGACTCCTACGATCCGATGACTCTGGAAGAGATCGGTGCGGAGTTCGGCGTCACTCGTGAACGCATTCGTCAACTAGAGGTGAAGTCGCTGAAGTTCCTCGCGGCCAAGGTCGAGCGTGACCTCTCCTGGCGGGTCGAGCCGTTCAAGGTGGCGACGCCTCCGCCGACCGTTAGGTCGATGGCTGGGTACAGCCGCCGCCACCTCGCCCTTCGCCGCCCTAGAACAGCATCGACTCTCTCCGCTCTTCAGCCCGAGAGCTGACGCACACCTTCTGCAACGGGCACAGGTCGCAGAGCGGCTCTGCCGGCCGGCAGATGCTCGCAGCGACTTCGATCAGGGCCAAGTGGGCAGCGCGGGCATTAGACCCACCCCCGATCATCCGGGCCACTGCCATGCGGCCGTCTGTCAGGCGGTTCTTGCGGTCCACGTTGTCGCCACTGACCCGGGCAGCGACCCTGAGAACGCCTTTGGTCGAGAGCACGGGTTCTTCCGACGCTTCGTCCCCAGCCACCGGGACGACAAGGGAGGCAAGCTCGAGCGTTGCTGATGGCGCAATTGGGATAGGCCCCGGGGACGCCTCGGCTTCCTCGAGGGCGCCCGGATGCTCGGAGAGCCAATCCGCGAGCTCGAGGACCTGCAGGGCGCGCGCCCCCCGACCCATGTGTGTGCCGATCTCACGCAGGACTTCGTCACTGTCCTGCGTCGACTCAGGCGTCTGCCACTCACGAAGGATCGGCCACACGAGTTTCGTGACGTCGGGGGTAGCTCGATCAAGCAGGAGCTCCGCCGAGACGACCTGCCATCTGGTTGTCGCGCGCAGCCAAGGCACTCCCCTCGGCTCGTTCTCCAGGAACCAGTCCGACAGCACAGCTGCCACCGCCCTGGTCGACGAGCTCGCCTTGTCCTTCACATCGAGCGCGCGACCGATCGCGTTGCCAAGGTGCTCCGCCAGAAGCGGAGGCACAGCATTGCCGATCTGCTTGAAGGCCGCCGAGGGAGGGCCGGCGAACCGATACCAGTCCGGGAACGTCTGCAGCCGCGCCGCCTCGCGGACCGTGATGGTGCGTCCCTGCCGAGGGTGGATGTACCAGTACCCGTCCTTGGCGATGTGCGCCGTGATCGTCCGGGACAGGTCATTCTCGTCGAGGCGCTTGTACTTGTCGTCGAAGATGTCGTCGCGGTACCGCTTCATCTCTGCCGGGAGGTCAGAGTAGCGCGTCGTCGAGTCCATCAGCTCAAAAGCCCGCGCGTCGTCATCCCGGACAGGCCTGGTGATGTGGTCGTACAACCGCGAGCGATGTGATGGTGGAACCTCTCGGCGCATCCTCCGCTGAAAGGACGTCAGCGGGCCGTCGTACTCCGCCCAGCCGTCGGCGCCACCCTCTGGGCGCCACCCGCCCTCGACCTCAGGCATGTCGCCGATGGCATTCCACACTGAAACGCGTTCCGCTGATTCCGCCGGCCATTCAAAGGCGAGCCCGTCACGCAGAGCGACAAGGATGAGGCGCTGCCGGAACTGTGGAACACCATACCGCCACGTATCTACGATTCGTTCTTCGACGCCGTACCCAAGATCTTCGAGCTCCTCTACCATCGAACGGAGGATGAACATCTCCCGGTCGAGCGCCATGTCGGGGACATTTTCCATGAGGACCGCAGGAGGTCTTACCAGCTGCACGACCTCGAGGAACGACCGCCACAGGTCCCGCCGCTCGTCATGGGGATCTCGAAGTCCGTGTCGAACACGGTGGCGAATGCCCGAGCGTCCAGCCTTCGAGAAGGGTTGACACGGAGGTCCGCCCGCGATCAGATCGACTTGTACGGCTGTGAGGAGCTCCGCCAACTCCTCGATGCGCTCGACATCCGCTAGATCCCAGTCGAGACTCATGCCACGAAAGTGGTGTCCATGAGTTTCAACCGCCTCGGGATAGTGGTCTACAGCCACCACACTTTTAAAACCGGACCGCTCTAGACCCAGGCCGATACCTCCCGCGCCACAGAACAGGTCTGCCGCAAGACGGACATCCGGCTCGGTCTCCCTGAGGCGGTCGACTACCCCAAGCAGTTCTTCACGGGTGATGGTCCGCTTGGGGTGCGGGGGAAGCTTTACGAACGGGCCACGCACGAGCTTCACACCATAGGAGCCCCTGGAACGGTCCTCCTCCAACACGCGACCAACCTCTTCTTGATGATCCTTGATAGGGATCGATCCACCCCCGTCGGTCATGACGATGCGAACCCGAGCGCACGCCAGACGTCCGGCGCCACCGCCTCGAGCCGCTGCGCAATACGCTTGAGCGCTTCATACTCCCCGGCCTGCAACGCCGCTGATCTCAACGCAAGACCCGACATCGCGGGCAACTCCCCACCTGTAGCGTTCGAGCGGTCGGGCCGGACGGCACCGGGCGTCCTGCCCGCCCGGTCGCGGTACCTCTGGTTTGCCGTCAGGCACAGTTCGTTGATGGGACGCTCCAGCAATTGCTTGAGCTGGGCAGGAACAGAAACGCGCATCTTGGCGACGTTGATCTGGAAGAGGTCATCGAGCTCGGTATCGAAGTCCAACGAGGCCCGCGCCAACTTCAGATGCTCATCGATACCGCGAATGCCGGCCCAACCGCCCCATTGCACCAGCCGGTCACCTCGATAGATGTACAGTCCCTGCTGACGGTTCCACTTGAGGGGACCGGAAAGCTCATCGAACCGGGCCAACGAGCTGAAATCATCCTTGGCGGGGAGGACGAAGCGATCGAGCCGCACCTGCCCAAGCGATTCCCCTAAGGTCAGCTCGAAGGTCTGCCCGGGCAGTCGCTGTGTGTGCTCCTCGTCGACTGCGAACGGGTTCCACGGCTGCAGCTTCTCCCCGTTCACCGTGATGATCAGTCGACGCTCGGCGAGACCCTCGAGGAATCGGTGGAACACCATCCGCAGATGGTTCGCCGTCTTCTTGGCCAACAACTCGACACGCCTCCGAGCCCATCCGCCATCCGGATTCTTTTCGGGCAGCACTCGGTCGAGGTTTCGCCAGACGACGACCGTACCTCGTCCCTCGCCGAGAAGTGCCCGTGCATCCGAGGTCTTGGATTTCTCGGGCGCCGTGATGAGCCAGTCGTCCCACTCGATGATGGTGTCGAGATTCAGTTCACGCGAGGCGACCGACCCCCCAGGCAGTCGACGACTCACAACAGTGACACTGCGACACTGAGACAGGGAGGCCGTCTTCAGACCTAGTCCGTACCGACCGAGATCGCTCGAGCCGTAGGCGCGCCGACTGCCGAATCGAAGAGCCTCTACGAGGCCATTCGGACTCATCCCGGTTCCGTCGTCACAGATCAATACGGACGATTTGACGCCGTCGAACCGGATCTCCACGTCGACGCGTTCTGCGCCGGCCATGACACTGTTGTCCACGAGGTCTGCAACAGCGGAGGGGAAATCGTAACCGATGTCCCTGAGCGACTCGGTCAGACGGGCCGCCGAGGGGGCTACGGATCGATGCCGACTCGCGGACACATGCACTCCTCGCACTGATGGATCCCGTCCAGGCTCTCACACGACGAGCTCAGGACCGCGGCGGCTCGCCACGCAAGGTTCGCCACACCGCCTCGATCCGGTCACAGGCGGTGTCGACCGGCTCATGCTCCCAGACCCGTACGACAGTCCAGCCGGCGTCGACCAGCTGCTGGTCCTGTCTACGGTCCCTTGCCACGTTGGCGTCGAGCTTGGCCTCCCACCATGCGGCATTCGTCTTCGGGCATGTGGAGTGGAGCGGGCACCGATGCCAGAAGCAGCCGTCGACGAAGACGGCCAGCCGAGCGCGTGTGAAGGCGATGTCGGGGCGACCAGGCAGGTTGCGGTACTCCTTGCGGAAGCGGAGTCCGCGCGCGTGCAGCTCTCGCCGTAGAGCGACTTCAGGGCCAGTGTCTCGGCGAGGCATCCGCTGCATCTGCCGGCTCACCTGCGGGTCACGGGCAGCGGGGCGGTCAGCCATCAGATCTCAGCCCCACGCACGCCCAGACCACCCAAAGGACCATACGGCGGAGCTCTGTTGCCAGTCGGGCGGGTGGACGCTGACAGCCACGCGAAGCGCGAAAGAGCTGCCTGCAGGAGCCGCTGCGATCATCCATCCATGGAGGTGGGCGTCAATCCGACCCGCTCCAGGAAGCGTCTGGAGACAGCGCCCTTGGTCCAGCCGAACAGATCCCAAAGAGCTCCAGCCAGGACATCTTGGCCCGCACCTGGGTGCTCTCGGCGTAGGTGGAAGATCGCGAGCCGGATCTCCTCGGGAGGCACACGACTGGGTACGCGCACATCTCCATGCGACGGCACTCGGACCTGCTCGAGCGTCTGACCGGGCAGCCGGACGAAACCGTCCGCCGACAATTCAACCCGCTGCCCCCATACCGAGCAGCGGCGCAGCGCCCGGTCCAGCGCCTCCGGCATGTCGCCCACGTAGGGATCCACTTCCCAGTCCCGTTGGAAAGCGTCGAAGAGGGTTTCGATATGCACCGGTGCTTCCTTTTCGATCAGCATCTCGAAGTACCGGGTGAGGTAGAGCGTCGCCAACGGGCTGTCCGGACGGAAGCGACAGTTGGCAGGCGACGCCTTGCCGTGTGCCTCGCCGCGTTCATAGGGCTTGGTCCACGAGGATGCGGCTGCCTCAGACGCTATCTCGACTTGGAGCAACACTGGGTGCGCTGCATCGACGACGACAGGGTCGATCAATGGCGGGACTTCGACGACCGGCTTGCCGGTCATGGCGGCGATGGCCTGTTGCAGTTCCCGTTGCACGACCGAGTCCAGGTCCTCATTGGAGAGAACATCGAGACAGAAGGCGCCTTGCGCGCGGAGCATCCGCTTCGCGAAGTCCCGCATCAGTTCGCTACGGCTGACAGATCCATTGGGAGCCCTCAGGATGGCGCCTGCCATACTCCTGGCGAGGCGTCGGTCCGCAGCCAGGGTTGGTCGCTCCATGATGTTGACGAGTTCATCCTCGCCAAGCCCGTCACTGCGATCAATGAGATCCGCACCCACGATTTCGGCACGCCACCACAGGCGGCGCAGCACGTTGCGGGGCCGGCCCAACATGCGGTTCTCAGCCCGTTCCGGAAAGCGCCAGACGCTTAAGTCCGGAAAGACCACCAAGGAGAGGAAGTTCCATACCTCGTCCGAGGCGGCATCCGAGGGCACGATCGCCATGAGCTGGTGCAGCAGGGCGGTGGCCGGTCGATCGAAGTCTCCGATCCGGGCTCGGCTGAGGGATTCGGGAAATCCGAGACGGTCTGCGAGCTCGCGGAGCGCGACGGCGACCTCGTCGATGGAGGACTCGGGGACGCCGGTACCGCCGACCGCCACGGGCGCCGCGTCCTGATGGCTGGTCTGAGCCCTCTTGCGCAACTCGATTGGATCGAGCTCGGCATACTCCTCGAGCAGGCTCCGCGCCGCACCCTCCGACAAGCGCGGGTACACGTACACGCTCAGCTCACCGCCTCAGAAAGGAGGCCAGTCCGCGCCTGCATCGCGGCCTCAAACCTCGACCGATCCGACTCGCGCCTCGCACGCAATGAGCTACCGTCCTCGTAGGGCCATAGCCGTCGACAGAGCTGCTCCAAGGTGTACCCGAGTGAGCCGACCCGAAAGTTGTCCCAGCCACTCACGAATTCGTCTGAGTCGAGGGCCGCGTGGACAAGTAGACGATGGATATCCCAGTAGAGGATGCTCCTGATTTCTTCGGAGTCGGTTCCCCCCCGCACCAGCCGAGCGCCCACGGGGTGCGCGCTATTGATGCGGATGCGAAGACAGGAAAGTGGGTTGGCGTCCAGATCGGCAAGGTCGTGGTGCAGCCACCAGATGCCCCCGGCATCCCCCAGGCCTGACCGACCGAAGTCGATGACGTCGGTCGGGAACCTGGAAGCATCTCCTTCCAGAAGGCAGCTGGCCTGCTCCTCGCGCGGTTCTCTCCACAGAATGGAGCCTGGGCGAGACGCAGCAAGCGGCGCGCCGCTGGACCCTGGGCGTACGAGGACGATCAGCCGCTCGATCGTCAGCCGTCCGCCGGCCACACCAGGTGGAACGTCGAATGCCAAGTTGATTGCCCGGTCCCCGACGACCGGCACGGTGGCTCCGACGAATCTCGCTGTTGTCGAAGGCGCCGACCAGAGCGCGGTGACGGCGATCTCTGCATCGAACGACAATCCACACTCTTTCAGCACCTTGTCCCGAGACACCCGGACGGTGGACTCGAGGCTGATCGTTGAGGTGTAGTCCCAGCTCTTGAGTAGAAGAGGGAGGGGCTGCCGGGTGCCGCGGAGCTCCACAATCCACTGACCGCACTCGGGTGCCGTCTCCGCTTGGAGGTAGGGGGTAGTAACGACCCTCATGACTCGTCATCCAATGGTTCCAGCCTGAGATCGACTACTGTCCCGACGTCTCTGGGTTGCAGCACCTTGAGGCACCACGGTGCGTCGTCATCTGCAGCTACTTGGATTGCCTCCCGAACCTCAGGCACTGGGCGGTTGTTCCGCCAGTACCCGAGAACCTCCGGCACAGGAGCTCCGACCGGCGCCTCCCTCTCCCTGGAGACACCATCTGGCCCCGCTGCCGCCACGGTCACCACAACCTCCGTTGCCCGCGAGCCACGCCGCGGCGTCACGGAGAACTCGATGCAGAGGCGGGTCTGTCCATCGGCCTCTGGTTCCAGCCAACGTCGACTAATCGAAGCCTTCGCTGTTGGACCACCGCCCTTCCCGGACTTGCCCGGCCGAGGACGCGGAGGTCGCGGACCATTACCCGCTGAGACGCTCAGCAGCTGACCGAGCTGATCAGCCACCACGACTCCCGAGTCCTGGGACTCCTCGCCGCCCATACGCACGACAGGAGCGAACGCGTCCTCAGCTGCGGCCTTGATCTCGCGGAGCGCAACATTGACATACGTGCGTTGCCTCCTCTCGCTCACAAGCGTCGGGTTCCAGGCGTCGTGGGTCGGAGGTTCTGCCGCCGCGAAGGCAGCGTCCACCTCCTCGGAAGTACGGAAGACACCGGCCCACTCCAGGCCCTTGCTGGTCAGCGGGGGCCCGGATCGGTACTGCACTACGAGCTCCGCCCTGCGCATCACCGCCACGTGATGGCATGGACCGGTGAAGGCTGCTGCACTGCGTGGTTGCCCGTGGTCGTCCAAGCCGCAATCCAATTGAGGTCGGTCAGCGAAGGGCACGGCGTGCATCGCAAGCCACCCGAGATTGGCGATGGGCCGCTGCGACTTGATGTTTCTGATGTGCTGCAGCGGATACAGCTCCGGAGCCGCTCCCTCGTCGTCACACGCCCTCAGGGAATCCAGTGCCTGGGCGAAGGCGGAGAGCGGCGGTGTCTGACGTGGATCCGGCACCGGGATGACTTCGCCGTCCAAGGTTGCGGCAAAGGTCATGGCCGGCCGGGATCCGTCTCCGGCCACCATCTTGGGCCAGAAGTTCCACAGCAGCGCTTCGATCATGAAGTTGACGACCTGACGAGGCTCACGTGCCGCCAAGTCAGGCGCGAGGATCGCGATGGTCGTCCCGGTCTCCTCGGCGGAGAAGGCGGGGAGTCCCAGCCGGTCAGCCAGCCGCTTGGCGGCATCACCGGTGACAGGCTCAACTGCATTGTCGCTACCGAAGCGACCCCACCAATGCCGGCCTGTGTAGTTCTGCCGTCTGTAGTCGTACTGGCGTCCAATGGTCTGGGCAATGAGCCGCTGCTGGATCCGGCCTCGGTAGTTGGCGCTGGTGTGGATGAGGACCGTGCGGCAGCCACTGACCAGATAGCTGATGGTCTTGCCGAAGCCGTAGGTACCGCCACCGAGTTCTCGATCAGAAGGCTGGCCGATGTTGAAGACGAGGTCGATGAAGTTCGTCGCTTCTCCTTCGTCTGCTGGACGGTCCGCACGGAGGGGACCACCGAGACCCCTCGTTCCCCGGTCGGTGATGCACAGCATCCGCAACCCGCGGTCCTTCAGCGCACGCTCGAGCTCGACGTCGCCGCTCTCCAGGGCGTAGTTGAAGACCCCCTTCGGCGGAAGGGATGAGAAGACCTCGTCCTTCAAGGCGAGACGCTGCTCAGGAGTGACTTGGCTTAGGCCGATCGATACACGGACGTCACCGTCGCCGGCGCGAGCGTCCCAGCTGTTCTGGACCGCTTCCCGGACGAGCACAACGTACGGATCGAGATCCGGACGCCCGAGAAGGTTGAGCGCCCCCTCCCCTGCCAGCCCGCCATGCGGTGCGCGAGGTTCAGCAAAGTGGTTCAACGAGTTCACAGCGCTGCGAGCTCTCTTAGGACGGTGATGCGGGCATCCACGGGCAGGGGTGCCGGATGTAGGCCGGCCAAGTCGAGTTGGTAGTTGAGGTTCAGAACGCCCTCAGGCATTCGACCGCCGATGAAGCTGGCCGGCACGACACGGGGGAACATCTCGTCGATGTGGTACCAGAACTCCTCTTGCACCTCGAAGGGACGGGTGTCCGAGGCCTCAGAAACGCCCGCACGGGCGAGGATCTGCTCAAAGCCGGCTGGGTCCACCCCAAGCCCTCGGATCTCGTCTATCAGCCGCCGGAGGGTCATCCCAGCCGACGACTCCCGAAGGCGGAGGTAGACGAGAAACAGGCGCCCCGCCGTTGGGGCCGCCAGCTGCTCCGAGCCGTGGATTTCGACGGTTCGGCCATTCCGGGCGCTCGAGGACTTAACCTCAACGGCGACAGCGCCACGACGGAAGTCGTGCACGGCTCGGTCAGGACCAACCCAGTGCTCGATTCGACGGAGCGGATCCTCGGCGACCATCTGCCGTAGAACCCAGAGTTCGCCGTAGATGCCCATCAGACCGCTCTCGCCCAGCGGCTCCTTCCCCGCCTCGAGGAGTTGTCGCCACCGTGACAGCGTCAGCTGCGGGATGGTCCGGTATTCATCAGGTCGAGCAAGCACGCGCTCACAGATCTCCCCTGCCAGCCGCTCGAACACGTCCCTGAGCTCTACACGGTGACAGGCCACGTCGATGAACAGCCGTCGGCTGCCATGGACCATGAGCTCGCGCCGAGCCAGCGTGACCGACTTGGACCTCCGGTCCGGCGCCACGGGTGTCCCAGGTGGCACCGGCACGAGGATGTGTTGGGTTCCGTCGTGATCGACAGCCGCCATGAGGTCGCCCGCGGGCGTGGCGACTGAAAGCGAAGCGAGCAGCACCTCGCTTGCTTCATGGGACCTGGAGAGCGCGTGGAAGGCAGCTGCAACGTCGTCGCGCAACTCAGGCCTCGACAGCATTCAGGCTGGACTCGGTGTCCATGCTCTCGACGTCCACATCCTCCGTGTCATCCACGTCCTCGAACTCTTCGACGTCGCCCAAGGGAAGACTGACCGCCTTGTAGCGAACCGCAGAGTCGTTGACTGTCGCCTCGGGGAACACCAGCCCGACCCCCATGACGTCTTCCTCGGCGTCCAAGTCGATGCGGACAGTCTTCTGCTCAGGCCGGGGAGCGCGCAGCGGCTTGGACTCTTTGTCGATCGGATAGAGCACGAGAAGCCCGATACCCGTGGGGCGCAGATCCTGCAGTTCCGCATCGGGCCTTGCCGCAACGTCGGCGGCGTCCATCCCGAGGTCCGCGACGCGGTCCTCCTTTGACATGAGGGACTTGATGTTCGCGTGCGGCTTGGCCACGGTCCTGATCGCCGCTCGATTGATCAGCCCGACCGCAGGCAGCGCACCGCCCAGCTCGATGAGACGCCCCTGGTGGTCGGCACCGCGGGTGACAACCGCGATGTTCCAAGTGTGGAGCTCCCCGTGACGGTTCTGCCGTTCGATGTACTCGATGATCCGATCCGAATTGAGATCCTGCGCGTCTGCGTGGAAGCGGTAGGAACTCAGAAAGTCGACCACGGCTTGAGCCGGCACACCGTCGTACACGTAGCGGTTGCTCCCAGCCTCCCTCGGGTCATGGCCGATCGCCCGTTGCGCTGCGGCAAGCAGGCGGCGGCTCGCGCGGAGGTTGTCGACCAACCAGTCACGGTCGCGATGGTTGAAAAGGATGGTCTGGATACGCCGACCGCTGTAGGAGACGGCGACATCGTCGGCCGCTGTCATCTTGAGTGCGGATGTGATGGCGAGCTGCGGATGCGTACGAACGCGAACTGCGAACTCTCGAGGCGTGAGGTCTTCCCGCTCGTATCGCGAGACGTCGAGTCTGATCTCAGCCTCGACTGTCGCCAGGAACTGGAAGTACTCCGCGAGGTCCTTTGTCATCCAGATGCGGGGGAGGTCTGAGTAGCCCGAGCGATAGCCGAACCAACGCCCCATCTGAAGGAGCGTGTCGTAGGCGCTTGCCGTCCGCAGAAAGTAGCTGACGACCAGTCCCTCGAGGGTGAGGCCCCGCGACAGGGTGTTGCCACCCACCACGATGACGACTTGCGCCTCGTCGCCGTAGTCCAGGCGGTCCGCGCTCTGGAAGTTGTCGACCACCACCTTGAGGTCGTCGAGGACACCACTCACCTCCGCAGCCACCTGCTCAAAGGTGACAGGCCGCTCACCCAGATCCTCCGCGGAGACCCGACCGGCCTGCCGCTTCCATACTTCCGCCAGCGTGGCGCCACCTCCCTCCCCGCGGATAGAGGCCAGCACCTGCTCGATGGGCTCCCTGTAACGGAAGTGGATGGAGGAGAGCTGAGTGGTGTGGACCAACATCGATGAGTGTCGGTTCCGCTGACCGCGGACGCGCCGAGCCGCCGTTGCGAGTACGAACCAGTAGATGGCCTCGCGCAGCGAAGGCGTGATCTCCGGCTTCCAGGCGTCTCGATCCGCCCGCTTTCGCGGCGGACGGAGGTCGGCCACCTCCGCCATCGGCACCTCGGACACCATGTCAAGACCGTCCGCGCCGAGCTCTGCTTCCTCCTCCGTCAGCGGCTCCCGTCCGAAGAGACGCTCGGCACCGAAGTAGGCGTCCGGCCGCGGCAGATCAACAATGAAGTCGCTCGGATAGAGGTCCTCGGGCACGGACGGGTCGATGAAGATGTTTGCAAAAGGCGTGGCAGTGTAGCCGACATAGGCCGCCTTGGGCTGGTTGAGTAAACGCAGGATCAGCTTGTTGATTTCAGCTCGGTCCGCGCCCTTGGTGTTGACACTGGCCTGGTCGGCCTCGTCGTCGATAACCAGGATAGGGCAGTTCTGCAGCGTTGACGGCGAAGCCTTCTCGAGCCACTCGCACAGGTTGGTGAGTCGGGTCTTGTTCTTCTTGACGACGGCCAAGACGCGGAGCTGATCCTGCGCGAGAAGGGCGTCTGTATTTCCCGGATTGCCGAAATCGGCCCCACTGTCCGTCAGACCGATCCAGCGCCGTTTATTCAACGCGACAAGCTGCTCGTCGAGTCGCACCTGCGTCTGTCGTCGAAGATTGTTGTGAATTCCGGACAACACGATGAAGAGCCGGTAACCGGCGTCAGCAGCCTTGGAGATAACCGCCGTGAAGTTGGACGTCTTTCCACTCTGCACGTAACCCAGTACGAGTCCACGACCCCGGAAGTCCCGGCGCCAGGGGGCTGGGAGACTGGCAACCACCTTGGTTGACGCACTGTCGAGCGATTCAAGCCCGTCCTCCCCCAGGGTGCCAGCCTCGTCGAGAGCGCTCGCCAGCGCCGGCCAGAAGTCGTCAGCCGGACGGGAGCCCGTGTACCAGGGGACGATCCGACGCGGATCCGTCAGCGCATTCGGCTCACGAGCAGCGATTATGCCGGCCGCGGTCTCGTGATACCTCTTTACAGCGGCCGTGATGACCTCATCGTTCGGGATGAGGTCACGCATGGAGGCCTCCGCAGCCTCCGGCGACTGGTCCTGGCGCAGAAGACCGATGAACATCGCATACGCAGCCTGAACTGCGGCACTGTTGGGCGTCACTAGTCCCCCGTCTTGATCACGTAACGAAACGAGAGCGTAACTGAGGCGGGCACACGCAGGGCTCTAGCACCCTAAGGAGTTGCCCCCCAAGTACCACTCGCCTCAGCCGCATCCTGTGACCAGCTGGATGCGATCACGCTCTCCCGCGAGAGCCCCTCAACCGCCCGCCTAGCCGGTCGGCATCCGCGTCGCGGCGACCTTCCGCGGCTTGGTCCGACTGGCTCAGGGACCGAGGTGGAGCGGTTCGAGGACGACAAACTCGTCGTTCAGCCATCCTCGAACCGCGCCCGTCCTGCACTCGCTGAACTACTTCCTCGCCGTTGCGGCTTACCGCATAACGCCACGAGACGCCCCATTGGCGGCCGTTCGACCATGAACAAGACCACGTATGCCGACTCTCATCGGTCGTTTGGCAAGCGCGTCGTCGATCGCGACGAGACTCGGGCTTGTATACCAGACCCCCAGGCGCTGGATGTCCGCATGCATACGTGTCTCGTCGGAGCGAACTAGAAGGTGGCGCCACCGTTTAACTGCCCATACCTTGTCAAGGAGGACGTACCGACAATAGTCAGCGTGTACCCAAGTCAGCCCTCGGCCCGTTGGGCGATACAGAGCTTGAGCTCGTCCACAGTCAGCCACGGCTGCCGCCGGTGGATCATTCGGTGACAGTTGGAGCAGAGCAGCGCGAGGTCGGTCAGGTTGGTGCGCGTCGGCCCAGTGACGTGCAGTGGCGTCCGGTGGTGGACCTCGATGTACTGATGACCGCGGGGGCCGTACGTGTCCTCGAAGCTGAAGGAGCAGACCTCGCAGTCGATCCGACCACCGGCGTCCAGAACCGACCTGATCTTGCGCTGTCGCAGGCCGCGGTCGCGCTCGTAGGCGAGGTGCCAGCGTTCCAGCATGCCGCCCTCATCGGCTCCCTCTCCGTCGAGGTCGGGCAGAGCCCAAGTCGTGGGCTGGCCGATGAGGTGGCGGAGCACTCGGGCTCGGGCGATGTTGGCTTCGGGATCGGTGACAAAGGCGTCGACGATTAGTTGGTCGAGCCGGCCCCCCTTGGTCCGCTCACCGGCGTAGTCGCCACGCCGGGTGACTAGGTCGCTCGACTTTCGCGAGACGCTCGCCGGACTACGGAACGAGGGACTCTGCAGCTCGGGGGGATGAGTCGGCATCGATCGGAGCAGGGCGGACAGCTCAATCGACTCTGGGTACTCGGTACGCAGTTCACGCCATCCCCGCTCGACGACCACGGCACAGACGATCGTGAGCTCGTCGGCCGTCCAGTCGGGCCCCGGTGTAGTAACGGTGAAGCCGAGCCGACGGAGCAGTTCAGCTACGTGGCTGTCCCCGCCGGAGAACTCGTCTGCACGCAAGGGGTGACCCTTCCGAATCCCGTGCGCGGCAGCTATCAGCACCTTCGAGTCGTAGAGGGTGCCTGCGTCGTTAACGAAGTAGTCGCGTGCCTTGCGGTGGCCGAAGGACGCGTACTTGGCCAGGAAGCCGTCTCGGCCGAGCCGGTCGAACTCCTGCATCGCTGCACGCACGTCCTCGCGCGAGACATCGGGCTGGGTCACACGCGGACTCTAAGCATTCACAAGACCCACACTGGACACTGGCTGCTACAGCCACGGGCGGTGTCGGTGTTCAGGTGGCTGGAGTCAGGTTGTCGATGGCCGGCGCAGGCTCGTGCAGCCCTTGGAGGACGCCGGCCGAGGCGAGGAGACCAAACTCGATGAGCCCACGGGTCTGCCGGTCGGAGAGGTCGTACAGCTTCGACACGATCAGTTTCAGATGTTCAACGTCCGGCTCGTACCGGCACTCGGCGATGAAGGCGGCGGTGCGGTCTGTGCGCTCAACCCTGACCGGAGAAGGCAGTTGCAACGCTGCCATGTGCTGTCTCCATGAGAAGCTCCGCTTGGCGGCATTGCAAGGTTTGCAGGCCGGCACGAGATTGCCCCACGCGTGCAGCCCGACGCTCTCTCGGTTGATGGGCACCACGTGTTCCTCAACAAGCGGTTCACCCTGCGCTCCACAGTAGGCGCACGCGCAACCGAAGTGGTCGAGGACTTCGTCGGTCATTTTGCTATAGGGCTTGAACCCTCGGCTGCGGTCATACTGCTCGCCTGCGTGCTCGAGGAATATGCGCACGATTCGGTTAGGCACGTCTGCCTTGCTGCGCCTCGCCATGACTCAACCGTAGGTGCACCGCCAACGACTACCTGTTGACAGGTGCCCCACCAGCCGGGCAGAGGCCGCACCTGCTCCCGGGTCGGCGGTACCGTCCGGCGATGACGTCTCCGGACGAGCGCACGCCGCCACGGAGGCGCCTCGCCCGGACGGCTCGCCTCGCTGCGCTGCCGGCCGCGTACGCCGGGCGCACCGCCCTCGGGATCGGCAAGCGCATCGGTGGCCGCCCCGCCGAGGCCGTCGCCGCGCAGGTGCAGCAGCGCACCGCCGAGCAGCTGTTCGCCACCCTCGGCCACCTCAAGGGCGGGGCCATGAAGGTCGGCCAGGCGCTGTCGGCCATGGAGTCCGCGTTACCCGAGCAACTGGCCGGCCCCTACCGCGAGACGCTCGTCCGGCTGCAGGAGGCGGCGCCGGCCATGCCGACCGCACGGGTCCACGAGCAGCTGGACCGCTCGCTCGGCCGGGACTGGCGACAGGTCCTGAAGAACTTCGACGACCAGCCGGTCGCGGCGGCCAGCATCGGGCAGGTGCACCGCGCCACCTGGCGCGACGGCACGCCGGTCGCGGTGAAGGTCCAGTACCCCGGCGCCGCCGAGGCGCTGGTCGCCGACCTCGGCACGCTCCAGGTCCTGACACCGATCCTGAAGGCGGCAGCCCCCAGTCTCGACGCCCGGGAGCTGTTCGCCGAGCTGCGCGAACGACTGAGCGAGGAGGCCGACTACCAGAAGGAAGCCCAGGCACAGCGCGACTTCGCCGACGCCTACCGCGGCGACCCCGACATCTGCGTGCCCGACGTGCTCAGAGTCCAGCGCCTGGTGCTCGTCAGCGAGTGGATCGGCGGCACTCCCCTGTCGCGGGTCATCGACACAGGCACCCAGGACGACCGCGACCGCGCCGGCCAACTCCTCGTCCGACTCCTCGCCTCCGGCCCGGCAAGGGCCCACCGCGTGCACGGCGACCCGCACCCCGGCAACTTCCGATTGCTGCCCGACCGGCGGCTCGGCGTCCTCGACTTCGGCTCGACGCAGGCCATGCCGCACGGCTGGCCCGACCGGCTCGGCCCCCTGCTCGCCGCCGGCCGGGACGGCGACGCCGCCACCCTCCACCGCATCGCCTCCGGGCACCTCGTCGACCCGGCCAGGGTCACGGCGGAGCAGCTACGAGACCTGCTCGACCCCTACCTCCAGCCGCTCCGCACCGAGCGGTACCGGTTCACCCGCAGCTGGATGCAGGAGCAGACCCGCCGCGCCTCCGACCCGCTCGGCGCCACAGCCCGCACCCAGCGCCGGCTGACGATCCCGCCGCACTACCTGCTGCTGCAGCGGGTGGCCGCCGAGCTGGTCGGCGTCCTGTGCTCGCTCGGCGCCACCGTCGCCGTGGACGCCGAGGTCCGCCGGTGGCTGCCCGGCTACGACGGCACGGGCACGTAGCGAGGGACGTTCGGCACCGTCGTCCGCCGTCCCGGGCGAGGAGGCTCGCCCGTGACCGCACGGCACGAGAGGAGCCGGGAGATGTACGCCCGTTCCACCACCCTGATGATCTTCCCCGCGTCGATGGACGAGGCCATCGCCTACATGGCCGACGAGGTCTGGCCGGCGATGCGCGACATGGACGGCTGCATCGGGCTGTCCATGATGTGCGACCGCGAGAGCGGCAAGTACATCGCCACCTCGGCTTGGGAGGACAAGCAGGCCATGCAGGCCAGCGACCAGCACGTCCACCCGATGCGCGAGGCGATGGTCGACCGCTTCGGGGCCGGCGCCCGCGACCCGGAGGTCCGCGAGTGGGAGATCGCCGTCCTGCACCGCGACCACCAGGCCCCCGACGGCGCGTGTTGCCGGATCACCTGGCTGCGCACCGACCCGGCCCGGGCCGACCAGCTGCTCGACATGTACCGCACCAGCCTGATGCCGCGGATCCAGGACATGGCCGGCTTCTGCAGCCTCAGCATGCTGATCGACCGCGAGAGCGGCCGCGCCGTCGGCACGGCGGTGTTCGAGAGCCGCGCCGCCCTCGAGCAGTCCCGGGAGCAGGCCCGCATGCTGCGGGAAGAGAGCGTCAACACCATGGGCGTCGACATCCTCGACGTCGCGGAGATGGAGATGGTCTTCGCCCACCTCCGGGTGCCCGAGACGGTCTGAGCCCGTCGCCACCGCCATCTCGGTCTAGGTGTGCTCCGGAGGACCACACTGACAGCCGTGGAAGTTGCCTCACGGGAACTGCGCAACGACACCGCCGGCGTGCTGCGCCGCGCCGCCGCAGGCGAGTCCGTGCAGATCACGGTCAACGGCGAGCCGGTCGCAGAGCTCGGGCCGCTCCGCACCCGCCGGTCGCACTGGACGGGCAGGTCGTTCCTGGTCGAACGGCTCGCGCGCGTCCAGGCCGATCCCGGGTTGGAGAACGACCTGCGGGCCCTCTCCGGCGGAACGGACGAGCCCGGGCCGATCGAGTGACCCGCGGCCTGCTGGACACCAGCGTCTTCATCGCCCGGGAGGCCGCGGGCTCGACGTCGCGCGGTTGCCCGAGCAGGCCGCCGTCCCGGTGATCACCTAAGCGGGGCTGCGGGCCGGCGTCCTGGCCGCTGCGGATCTCTCGGTGCGGTCCCGCCGGCTCACGACCCTGCAGGCCGTCGCCGACCTGGACCCCCTGCCGATCGACGCGCCCGTCGCAGACGTGTGGGCCGAGCTCCGGCCGCGCCTCGCCGGGTCGGGCCGGCGGATGGACGTCGACGACACCTGGATAGCCGCCACCGCGCTCGCCCATGACGTTCCGGTCGTGACCCAGGACGACGACTTCGACGTCCTCGCCGGCCTCAGCGGACTCCACGTCATCCACGTCTGAGGGAGTCGTTCGCCCGCAGCCGTCCGCGCCTCCGACGCCGACCGCGTCACTCTCCCCAGCAGTGTCCGTCTTCGAGGCCGGAGAGCACGAAGCGAGCCACGTCGGGCCGTCATCCGGAGCACCGACGAACACCGCCCGGGACGTCGCTGGTGGGCAGGCTGCGCGGCGGCATGGATCCCCGACTCCGGGGGTCTCCTCGGCGGCGTCGGCCTGCTGCTCTCCGTGGCCTCCGGCGCCGACGACCCGGCGGACACGCTCGGCGACGTCGTCCGCAGTTCCTCCGGTGTCAACCGGGTCGAGACGTCGGCCCGATGGCGGCCACCGCGCGCTCCAGCTGGGTCACGCATCGTCGGGGCGCGCTGGCCCCCTCGACCGCCGGGATGAGGCGCCGTTCCGGACGTTCTCGTCTCGCTACCGTCGGCACCCCACTCCCGGAGGAGGTACCCATGACGCAGACCACCGCCACCAGCCTGGAGGTTGTCCAGGGCATGTACGAGGCCTTCGCCCAGGGCGACGTCGACGCGGTCATGCGTGCGCTGGACGACGGGATCGAGTGGTACGAGGCCGAGGGAAACCCGTGGGACCCCGGCCACGCCCTCGTGGGTCCGCAGCAGGTGCTCGAGGGAGTCTTCGCCAGGATCCCCGAGTCGTTCGAGGACTTCCGCATCGAGTCGCGCCGGTTCCTCCGCGACGGTGACACGGTCGTCGTCGAGGCCAGGTACCGCTCGAGCCGGCACCGGACGACCGGGAAGCCCCTCGACGTCCAGGTGGCACACATCTGGGACGTCCGGAACGGCAAGGTGGTCCGCTTCCAGCAGTACGTCGACACCCGGCGGATCGCCGACGTCATGGGCGTGAGCGACTACTGAGGAACACCGGCCGTGGCCGTGCGTCACGGCGCAACCGGAGGCTGACGCACGGTCAGCGGCGCGGTTGACGGCGGGAGGCGGCCGCGAGGAACCTCCGGCTCACCGCGTCCGCGGACGCGGTGCCGGGGCTCGACGCCGCACCACGTGGACGTCGTGCCGCTCCCCTTCCCCTCGGAGGCCCGCCATGTCCGCGAACCACATCCGCCGTGCCCTGGTCCTGGTCGGCACCGTCGTCGCCACGGTGCTGCTCGCCGCGCCGTCCGCGCTCGCCGCGCCGCCCGTCCCCGCCCCGGTGCCCGACCAAGTCGAGCCCATCGAGGTGACCCTCGACTCGCTCGAGATGGGCACCGCACCGGGGACCGTCATGGCCACCGGCACGATCACCTGCAGCGCGACGGTCGACGCGGTCGTGTTCGGGAACGTCGCCCAGGTCCAGGGCCTCGACATCGCGCGCGACGCGTTCGGCGTCCTCGCGCCGTGCTCGAGCACGCCCAGCACCTGGACGGCGACCTCGTTCGGCGCGCTGCGGGTGTTCCTGCCGATGCCGACCTACGTCGAGATCAACGCGCAGTACTGCGTCGGCGAGGTGTGCCAGACCGCCACGATCACCGAGACGGTGACCCTCACCGCCGCCGCGGCTGCTCAGTCCTGAGCGGACCGGCGCATCGACCACATCTGCGCCGGCCGCTCGAACTGCGTCGCGACCTCCCAGCTCACCGCGCCGCCCGCGACCTCCCGCCGGAAGTTGCCCACCGCCACCCGCGCCAGTTCCGGGTCGGCGGCCACGCGCGCGGCCAGTTCCAGCGCACGGGACTCCACGGCGTCGGCGTCGACCGCCTCCCACGCCAGGCCCAACGAGGCGGCACGCGTCCCGTCGATCTCCTCGCCGAACAGCGCCATCGCCGCCGCGGCCTCGCGGCCGATCAGCCGCGACAGGATCACGAAGTGCCCGCCGCCCGGGTGCATCCCGCGCTTGAGGAACCCGCACAGCAGCCGCGCGTCGGTCGCCACGATCCGCAGGTCGGTGGCCAGCAGCATGTTCATGCCGGCACCGACGGCCGAGCCGCGCACGGCCGCGACGGTCGGCACGCGGACCTGCCCCAGCCGGTAGAAGGAGTCGTATATGGCCGACATGCCCTCGTAGGCGTCCGGCGCCGCCGGGTCCCGGCCGGCGGCGGTCAGCGTCGCGATGTCCCCGCCCGCGCAGAACGACCTGCCCACCGCGCGGACCACCAGCGCCCCGACCTCCGGCCGCGCGTCCACCTCGTCGAACAGCCCGATCAGCTCGCGCGCCATGTCCGGGGTGAGGGCGTTGCGGCGGTCAGGGGCGTTCAGCGTCACCACCGCCACCGCGCCGTCGACCTCGAGCAGCACCTCGCCGGAGCCGGAGCCGGAGCCGGAAGCAGTCACGACCACACCCCTCCACACGCAACCGGCCCCTCCGCCGGCTGATCCCGAGAGGCATCAGACCACGGAGGGGCCGGGCGGAGCAGGCCGAGGTCAGACCCCGGCGGGCTCCCGGTCGACCGGACGACGGCGCACGGAGTTCACGGTCCGGGCGGCGGCGCGGGCCAGGCGGATCGGACCCGTGTCCCACGGCTGCCGCGGCTCGGGCACCGCGGGCGCCTCGGCGGTCGCGGGCCGGACCGGCGCCGCAGCCGCCCGGGCGGCCTCCTCGGCCAGCGCCTGCGCCGCCCGGCGGCGGGCCAGCACGGCCTCCTTCTGCCGGTCGATCCGCTCCTTCTCGGCCATCACCAGCATCTCCTCGCGGGCCTTCGCGACGGTCAGCCGCGACTCCTGCTGCAGCTCCTCGATCTCGACGTCCCCGCTGTCGCGCAGCGCCGCCAGCCGGTCGTAGGCCGACGGCGGGCCGAAGTTGAGCAGCAGCTTCATGAGCACCGGCAGGATCTCCACGCACATGAACAGCAGCGAGAGCATGAACTTCGCCGCGGCCAGGGTGGTGTTGCGGTCGCTGAGCCGGTCCAGCGCCTCCAGCCGCGCGAGGATGCCGCCGGAGCCCTCGTTGGTGCCGTCGAACGAGGCCTGCAGCCGGTCCTGCTCGGCGGTCAGCCGCTCCAGCTCGGCCCGGTCGGTGACCAGCGACGACGCGGCCAGGTCGGCGCTGCGCGCCTCGGCGGCCGATGCCGCGGCTACGGCGGCGTCGAGCTCCGACTTCGCCGAGGCGACGACACCGGCCTGCGCGTCGGCCGCGGCCCGCGCCTGCACGTAGGCGGTGCCCGTGCCGGCGTCCCCGGTGCCGCAGGTGCCGTCGAGTTCGCACTGCGCCTTGGCCTCGAGGTCCCGCTGGGTGGCCAGCGCCGAGTCGTACGCCGACTGCGCCGCAGCCGCCTCCTCGTGCACGCCGGCCAGACCCGGGTCGCTGAGCCCGCCGCTCGCCACGATCGCCTCCTGGGTGGCGATCCGCTCCTGCAGCGCCGGGAGGCCGGCGAACCGCGCGTCCTCCTCGAGGCCGGTGCGGTAGGCGTCGGCGGCCTCGGCCTGCATCGTGACGATCTCGGTGTCGATCTCCTTGTGGAAGATCTGCAGCGTCAGCGGCGTCGCGACGACGACACCGAGCACCAGCGCCAGGCCCACCCGCGGGACGGCCAGCGCCAGGTTCCGCTTCAGCGACGCGTCGTGCGCCATCCCGACCAGCAGCATCCGGTCGAGGTTGACCACGACCGCGCCCCAGCCGATGCCGAGCAGCAGCGCGAACGGCCACCACACGCCCAGCGCCATGTGCACCGCGAACGCCGCCGAGACGACGGCGAGCCCGCCGGTGCTCAGCAGGACGCCGCCCAGCGCGACGAACCGGGGACGCGCGCCGGGCGCCACCTCCAGGACGTCGGGACGAGCGCCACCGAGCGCCGCCAGACCGTTCCCGATCCGTCCCTGTCGTGTCGCCATGCGAGCCACCCCCGGGCGACGGGGGTCGTGGTCTAACCGCCGCCTCTCCCCTCTCATCGGCAGTCCTCCAGCCGAACCGGCAGTTGCGCCAGTCACGCCGCCGTCGCACGCTCGTCCCCCACGACGCCCGGAGCCGACATGCCCGCCGCCCGCCGCACCGCCGTGCTGCTCGCGCTGGCCCTGGTGGTCGCCGGGTGCACCGCCTCCGAGCTGCGCGGGGACGGCCGGCCCGCGCCCCAGCGCAGCGAGCTCGTCGCCACCCTCGACCTGGACGCCGCCGTCGGCAGCGACGTCGTCATCTACGACCTCGCCGCCTCCCCCGCCGGGACGCCGGTCGCCCTCCTCGGCGCCGTGGACGCCGCGCAGAGCTGGCTGGTGCGGCTGTCCCTCGGCGACGCCGGTGTCTCGACCGACGTCCGCGCCATCCCGGCCGTCGACCCCGCGGCCCAGCTGGCCGTCGCACCCGACGGCACCGTCCTCGTCGCGGGCGACGAGCTCACGCGCGTCCCGCCCGACACCTCGGAGGTCATCACCACCCCGTGGGACCCCGGCGGGCCGCCGTCCGCCGTCGCTCTCTCCCCCGACGGCCGCACCCTCTTCGCGGCCCGCGACGCCGTGGTCACCGCTGTCGACGTCGTCACCGGCGCGGTGCTCGGCACCGGGGCGACGTCCGGACCGGTCACCCACCTCGCCCTCACCCCGGACGGCGGCCTCGCCGCGCTGGTCACCGCGGACCGCCCGGCGGGTGGCACCGGCGCCGTCCTCGTGCTCCTCGACCGCGACCTGCGGCCGGTCGGCGAGCCGGTCGAGCTGGTGCCCGAGCGGGGCAGCGCCGCGACCGCCCTGCAGATCGCCCCGGACGGCACCGCCGTCGCCGCCCTCCACCTCGGCGAGGCCCGCGCCGTCGGGCGGCTGGTCACCGTGGCGGACGGCGAGCAGCGCACGCTGGTGGACGTCGACGGCGCGGGCGACACCGCGCTCGACGCCGTCCTCGACCCCGACGGCCGGCTCGTCTCGTTCCCCCTCGCCGACCTGTCGTTTCCCGCAGAGCTGGTCACCGTCGACCTGGCGACCGGCGACCGCATCGGCGCGGCGAGGCTGTGCGAGGGCACCGGAGTGTTCGGTGCGGTCGCGCCGCTCGGGGACGGCGGGAGTGTGGTCGTCACCGGCGCGTGCCTGGACGACGACGGACCCCAGTCGACCGCGTTCGTCGTGGGCTGATCCAGCCGTGGGGTGCCAGTTGAGGCCGTGACCGGGCGCCTGTGGGCGACGAGTACTGGTGTCCGGGACATCGGACCTCGACAGTGGGACCGGAGGATCCATGTTCTGTAGGTGCGCAAGGGGTGGGCGACTTGGCGTACACGGAATCACGAGTGGTGGTGTTCGCGGAGGTTCCCTTTGAGGAGTCGGCCGAGGCGCCCTCGCGGCAAGAACTCCTGGACATCGGACGCGACGCGGTCACGAAGCGGACTGGGATTTCCCGGTTGCGCCGGAAGGCGCCGACGCCTGAGGTCAGAACTCGCCACGGTCATTACTGGTGGGCCGTGTCCGGAGAGGAGCCGCCAAAACAAGAACTTCGAGGCGACTATGCGTTCTTCGACATCGGGGCTGTTCTTGAGTTCGTCATCGAGGCAGGCGCTGCTGGGGTGATCGGGAATCGCCTGGACGCGCTGGTCATGGCATTGAAACGCAAGGCCGACCTCGCGAGGCGTACTGGTCGATCGGAGCCGCTCACCCGGGAGCAGGCGTTACGTCGAGCGCTCGCCGCCACGTGCGTCGCTTGGCCGGAGGGGGCACCCAAGACCTACGAAGTGGCATACGGCATCCCACAGCAACACGCGCACGTCATCGAGGAGACGCACCACGGAGACGGGCGGTGGTCCTTCACCTTCCATGCGCGACGACTGGACCGAGAAGCGGAGACATGGGAGTACCGCACTGACACAACCTGGCTCTACACCGTGGATGTGCCGCCGGACGACGAGGACGACGGTTTCAACGTGCTCGCCCTGACCGTCAACCGGCGGCGAACGGCAGAGCCCTAGCTGACCGCGTTCGTCGTGGGCTGATCGACGCGGTGCCGGAACGCCTCCCCTCCGCGGGCGCCCCGCCGGTACCGTGCCGCCGCCATCGGAACGGCGGGAGGACGAAGAGTGGTGCGCGGGATCGGGTTCGGGGTGCTCGCGGCAGTGGTCGCCGGGGTGGTGCTAGGCGCGGTGTCCCGGGGGCTCATGGCGCTCGTGACCCTGGCCGGCGGCGGATCGCCGTCGTTCTCGTGGAGCGGGACGGTGTTCATCCTCCTGCTCTACGTGCTGGTGGCGGCGCCGGGCGGGCTGGTCGCCGGCCTCACCACCTCCTGGCTGCGGTGGCTGCTGCCCGTCGCCGGCGCGGTGTTCCTCTGCGTGCCGGCCGTCGGGGTGGCCGGCGAGGAGATCGGCAGCACCGTCGGGTTCAGCGCCGCCCAGTGGCTGGGCACGGCCGCCGCCGGGGCCGCCGTCTTCGCGACCATCGCGCTGCTGCCCCTGCTGACGGTCCGGCTGGCCGACACGTGGCTCGGCCGCCACCGGACCGTCGCCCCCGCCCCTCAGCCCGTGGGCTGACTGCTCCCCGACGGCGGGCGCCAGTCCGGGTCGCGGCCGGTGAGGCCCAGCAGCCGGTGCAGCGGCGGGGCGTCGTCCGGCACGGGGACCGGCGGGCCGAACAGCCCGGGCGTCGGCGGCCCCGCGGCCACCTCAGACGCGAAGGCCGTCGCCGCCTCCACCGCGGCCGGGTCGGCCTCGAACTCCTGGCCGGTCGCGACCGCGAGGTCCCAGCCGTGCACGAGCACCTCGTCGGTGGTCACCAGGCCGATCCCCGCGGCCGGCATCGTCACCCCGCCCGCCGCGGTCTCGCCCTCCCACGCCTCCGGCCGGCGCCACGCGGCGACCAGCGCGTCCAGCTCGGCGGGGATGACCGTGCGCCACTGCGGCGGCAGGTGGTCGGCCGAGGCCCGCGGCGGTGACGGGTCCGGGTTCTTCTCGGCCGACAGTCGCAGCCCAACGGCGAGGCCCGCGATGTGGTCGAGCAGGGCGGCCACCGTGGTGTCCGCGCACGGCGTCGGGCCGTCGAGCTGGTCGTCGCGCACGCCCGCGACCACCCGCTTGAGCACCTCGACCTGCGGGCCGAGGTCGATCTGCGTCGTCTGCATGCGGTACAGACCGCCGGACGCCGCGCAACTCACCGCCCGACACCATGGGTAGCCGTACCATGACGGTTCGTCGACCGGGGAGAGCACCAGACCCATGGCCCACGTCCCGCCCGACCGCCGGCTGACCGCCCGCCTCCCGCGCCTCCGCCGCTCCCGGCCCCAGGACGACACCCCATGGGACGACGTCCCGGCGCCGTACGACTCCGGCCCGTACGCGCCCGCCCCCGAGGCGGAACAGCCCGCCCGGCGCCCGGCACCCAGCAACCGCCCCGACGCACCGCCCCGGCCCCGCCGGAAGCTCGTCCGCCGCCTCGTACGGGTGCTCGCCGCGGTCGCCGTCGTCCAGGCGCTGGTGGTCCTGTGCCTGCGGTGGGTCGACCCGCCGACGACCGCGTTCATGGCGGCCAACCCGGGCGACGTCGTCCAGCAGTCGGTGCCGGTCGAGCACGTCTCCCGCAACTTCCTCGCCGCCGTCATCGCGCACGAGGACGCCGCCCTCCCCTACCGCTCCGGCGCCTTCGAGTGGGACGCCCTCATGGCGCGCGCCGAGGCGCACCTGGCCGGCGAGGAGGACCCCTCGGGCTCCACCATCCCGCAGCAGGTCGCCAAGAACCTGTTCCTCAACCAGGAGATGAGCGCCTGGCGCAAGGTCGTCGAGGCCGGCCTGTCCGCCGAGCTCGCGCTGGCGCTCGACGACCGCCGCATGCTCGAGCTCTACGTCAACTACGCCCAGTTCGGGCCCACGATCTACGGCGTCTGCGCGGCCAGCTGGTACTACTTCGACTCCCCGCCGCAGGACCTCCCCGTGCCCCAGGCCGTCCAGCTCGTCGGCCTGCTCCCCTCCCCCGGGCACGTCCGGCGCGCACCCGGGGGCGGCCTGGACTTCGACGTCGAGGACGGCCGGGGCTGGCTCTCCCGCTCCCACGTGGTCAACGCGCAGAACCGGGTGCCGCGGCACATCGAGCGCCTGGGCTTCCAGCCGGTCGAGGACGCCGGCGTGACCGGTCTCGCCGCCGACCAGCCGGCCGCGGACGACGACTGCTCGGCCCGGCCGCAGGAGGTCGCCGACCTGATCGCCGCGGAGGGCACCGCCTGACGGCGCCGCCCATGACCGATGGAGCGGGGTGCCGGCTCCCGCCGTCTACAGGGGCAGCTTGTGGCGCAGCACGCCCCCGCCCTCGCCGCGCCCGGACAGGATCCGGACGAACTCCACCGCGTCGAGCGTGATCGGCGCGGCACCGCCGCGCGCGGTGTAGGTCCCGCCGGCGGCGCCGGCCAGTTCGAGGGTGAACGGGTCGTCGTGCAGCTGTGACCACTCGGCGACGATGTCAGCGACGATCCGCCCGTCGTGCCCGACCGTGAGCGTCATCGGTCGTCCGACGGCGCGGGTGATGTCGACCCGGTGGGTCCACACGTCCCGGGTGAACCCCATGTCGAAGAGGTACCCCAGCGGTTTCCAGCCCAGGTCGGTGCCGAGCGCGGTGCCCATCGGGATGAGCGGGAGCGCGCGGACGGGTGCCGGCATGCGGCGGCGGGCGGCCAGCGCCGCTGCCGCCGCCGTCTCCCAGCGCTGCGGCAACAGGTCAGGGGTCCAGTCGGTGCGGGCGCGCTGCTGCGCCTCGTTGAGTCCGTCGACCCAGTGCTCTCCGCCGATCTGCGCGGTCAGTCTCCGCCCGGTCAGCACCTGGCGGGCGAACTCCACCGGGTTGGCCTGCGCCTGCGCGGACGCGATCAGGTGCACGACCATGTCCCGGACCGTCCAGCGGGTGCAGTCGGTGGCCGCCGTCCAGTCCCCCGGGGCCAGCTGTCGCAGGAGGTCGAGCATCCGGGCGTTCTCCGTCGCGGTCAGCCGCATCGCCTCGTCGTGCCGGATCCGCGGGATGTCCGGTGCCGACCGCACGGCGGAGGGAGTCATGGCTGCTCCTCCCTGTCGGGGACCTCGAGGGGTCAGCCGCGCACCCTCGCAGCCGCGTGTCGCCGGCGACAGGTGCCTCGGCGGCCCGGAGTGCGACCCGGCGCGCCGCTCACCCTCGGTGCCCGTACGTCGGTGCCGGAAGACCCGCCACGGAGGCAGCTGCGCCTGCGCCGAGGAGGCCACCGGCCGACCGCTTGCTGCCCCGCCCGGTCAGCGGGAGGGTGAGCGCCGTCACACCCGCCCGACCGGGAGGAGCGGCCGCTTGTACGCGCGATCCACCAGCATCCACGGCAATCCGGACGACATCGAGAAAGGCATCACCTACCTGCGCGCGGAGGTGCTACCCGCCGTGGACAGGGCCGACGGCTGCGTCGGCCTCTCCGTGCTCGCCGACCACGACGGGGGCCGCTGCATCGTCGCGACCGCGTGGACCGACGAGCAGTCCATGCGCGCCACCGCGGCGGAGGACCGCACTGTCCAGGAGCACCTCGTGCAGACCCTCGGCGGCCACTCCGCCGACGTCCACCAGTGGGAGATCGCGATCCTGCACCGCGACCGCCCGGCCGGGGACGGCGCCGGCGCGCAGGTCACCTGGGCGCGCATCGCGCCCAACCACGTGGACGAGCTGCTCGACGCCTACCGGATCAACCTCATGCCCAAGCTCCAGCAGCTGCCCGGCTTCTGCAGCCTGAGCATGCTGGTCGACCGGCGGCAGGGCCGGACGGTCAGCGTCACCAGCTTCGAGACCCGCGAGGCCCTCGGGCTGGTGCGTCGCCACGCGCGCTCGCTGCGCGAGCAGTTCGCCCGCGCGATGGGCGCCAAGATCGTGGACGTCGCCGAGATGGACCTCGCCATCGCCCACCTGCGGGTGCCCGCGACCGTGTGAGCGCCCACCGGCGGCCCGGCCGGGTGTGCTCCTGCGGAACCTGGGGGGGGGGGGCCCGCGG
Source organism: Geodermatophilus sp. SYSU D00705 (assembly GCF_054050135.1). Classification (NCBI taxonomy): domain Bacteria; kingdom Bacillati; phylum Actinomycetota; class Actinomycetes; order Geodermatophilales; family Geodermatophilaceae; genus Geodermatophilus; species Geodermatophilus sp. SYSU D00705. The sequence continues at coordinate 27,035 of NZ_JBJGYT010000045.1, forward strand.
GGGGGGGGGGCCCCCCGCCCCCCCCCCCCCCGCCCCCCCCGCGCGGGGGGTGGGGGGGCGGGGGGGGGGGG
>NZ_JBJGYT010000046.1:0-24552 GCF_054050135.1 Geodermatophilus sp. SYSU D00705
GCTCTGCCCACCACGATGGGCAGAGCACGAGCTTCCGCAGGGGAAGGGTCCCCGGTCGGCCCCCGGCGCTCCCGCCGACGTCCGCCCTGTCAGGCAGTGACGCGCTCGACGTCGAAGACGCCGTCGACGTTGCGCACCGTCTGCAGCACCGCGCCCAGGTGCGCCGGGTCGGCCAGCTCGAAGGTGAACCGGCTGACCGCCACCCGGTCGCGGCTGGTCTGCACCGACGCCGACAGGATGTTGACCCGCTCGTCGGCCAGCGCCTTGGTCACGTCGGAGAGCAGCCGGTGCCGGTCGAGTGCCTCGACCTGGATGGCGACGAGGAACACCGAGCCGGGCTGGCTGGCCCACTCGACCTCGACCAGACGTTCAGGCTTGCGCTTGAGGTCCTCGGCGTTGGTGCAGTCGGTGCGGTGCACGCTCACGCCGCCTCCGCGGGTGACGAAGCCCAGGACGTCGTCCCCCGGGACCGGGGTGCAGCACTTGGCCAGCTTCGCCCACACGTCGCTCATGCCGTGGACGACGATGCCCGGGTCCCCGCCGGCCGGACGCCGGTGCGCCGGACGGCGCATCGGGATGGTGGTCTCCGCGATGTCCTCGACCGCGCCCTCGGTCCCGCCCAGGGCGGCGATCAGCTTCTCCACGATGGAGGACGCGGAGATCTGGTTCTCCCCCACCGCCGCGTACAGCGCGGTGACGTCGGCGTAGCGGAGGTCCTTGGCCAGGGTGGACAGCGCGTCCCCGCCCATCAGCCGCTGCAGCGGGAGCCCGGCCTTGCGCATCGCCCGGGTCAGCGCGTCCTTGCCCGCCTCGACGGCGTCCTCGCGGCGCTCCTTGGTGAACCACTGCCGGATCTTGGTGCGCGCGCGGGAGGAGCCGACGAAGGACAGCCAGTCCTTCGACGGACCTGCCGTCGGCGACTTGGACGTGAAGATCTCCACGACGTCGCCGTTGGTCAGCTTGCTGTCCAACGACACCAGCGCGCCGTTGACGCGGGCGCCGATGCAGCGGTGCCCCACCTCGGTGTGCACCGCGTAGGCGAAGTCGACCGGGGTGGAGTCGCCGGGCAGGCTCACCACGTCGCCCTTGGGCGTGAAGACGAAGACCTCCTGCGGACCGAGGTCGTAGCGCAGCGTCTCCAGGAACTCGCCGGGCTCCTGCGCCTCTCGCTGCCAGTCCAGCAACTGGCGCAGCCACAGCATGTCGTCCGGCGACCCGGTCTTGCTGGCGCCGAACTCGCCCGGCACCGGCCGGCCGCCGGCCTTCGCCTTCTCCTTGTACTTCCAGTGCGCGGCGATGCCGTACTCGGCGGTGCGGTGCATGTCGTGGGTGCGGATCTGCAGCTCCACCGGCTTGCCCTGCGGGCCGATCACCGTCGTGTGCAGCGACTGGTACATGTTGAACTTCGGCATCGCGATGAAGTCCTTGAACCGGCCGGGCACCGGCTGCCAGTGCGCGTGCATGATGCCCAGCGCCGCGTAGCAGTCGCGCACCGAGTCGACCAGGATCCGGATGCCGACGAGGTCCCAGATGTCGGCGAAGTCGCGGCCGCGGACGATCATCTTCTGGTAGATCGAGTAGTAGTGCTTGGGCCGGCCGGTGACGACCGCCTCGATCTTCGCGGCCTTGAGCTGCTCGGTCACCGCGGAGGTGACCTCGGCCAGGTAGGTGTCGCGCGAGGGCGCGCGCTCGGCGACCAGCCGCACGATCTCGTCGTAGCGCTTCGGGTACAGCGTCGCGAACGCGAGGTCCTCGAGTTCCCACTTGATCGTGTTCATGCCCAGCCGGTGGGCCAGCGGCGCGAGGATCTCCAGGGTCTCGCGCGCCTTCTTCTCCTGCTTCTCCGGCGGGAGGAAGCGCAGCGTGCGCATGTTGTGCAGCCGGTCGGCCAGCTTGATGACCAGCACCCGTGGATCGCGGGCCATCGCGACGATCATCTTGCGGATCGTCTCGGCCTGGGCGGCGTCGCCCAGCTTCACCCGGTCGATCTTGGTGACGCCGTCGACCAGGTGGGCGACCTCGGGACCGAAGGCCTCGGTGATCGACTCCAGGGTCTGGCCGGTGTCCTCCACCGTGTCGTGCAGCAGCGCCGCGACCAGGGTGGTGGTGTCCATGCCCAGCCCGGCGAGCACCGTGGCGACCGCCAGCGGGTGGGTGATGTACGGGTCGCCGCTCTTGCGCTTCTGCGACGCGTGCGCGCTCTCGGCGACGTCGTAGGCGCGCTGGAGCAGGGCGAGGTCGGCCTTCGGGTGGCTCTGGCGGTGCAGCGCGGCCAGCGGCTCCAGCACGGGCCGGACGAGGCCGCTGCGCTGCCCGGCCACGATCCGGCGGGCCAGCCGGTCGCGGACCCGCCGCTTCGGTACACCCGCCGGCTCGTTCTCACCCGGCGGCTCGGACCCCACGTCGTCGGGACGGCGGACCGCGGGGCGGCTGGGCAGCGGCGGGCGCTGGCCCGTGCCCGGCGGCGACTCGCTGCCCGTGCCCGCGGGGAGCGCCGGGGCGTCAGCCCGCGGAGCAGCCACGTTGGTGGCGGCGTCGGGGCCCATGGCGACTCCTGCAGGCCGTAGGGAGGAACGACCCTCACCATGCTAGTCGGACGGCGTGTCGCTGCGTCCCCGACGGGCGGCGGGCTCCCTCTCAGGTGGTCCAGAGGGCGTGCACGGTGTGGGGCGCCAGCCGCTGACGACCGCCGAGCGCGGCCAGCTCCACGACCACCGAGATCGCCGTCACCACGCCGCCGAGCCGCTCGACGAGGGCGACGGCCGCGTCCAGGGTGCCCCCGGTGGCCAGCACGTCGTCGACGACCAGGACCCGCTGGCCCGGCCGGATCGAGTCGGCGTGCAGCTCCAGCGTCGCCGTGCCGTACTCCAGCTCGTAGTCCGCGGCGATCCGCTCCCGCGGCAGCTTGCCCGCCTTGCGGACCGGCACCACGCCGACGCCCGCGTCCAGGGCGACGGCCGCGGCCAGCAGGAAGCCACGGGCCTCCACACCGACGACGACGTCGAAGCCCGGCCCGTCGTCCCCGTCGCCGAGCGCGGCGGCGCGGGGGTCGGACAGCTGCGGCGCGGCCAGGCCGTCGACCATCCGCCGGAAGGCGGCACCGTCGGCGAACACCGGCGTGAGGTCGCGGAAGACCACACCCGGCTCGGGGTGGTCGGGCACGTCCACGGTGAGACCGGCGATCAGCTCGTCGAGGGGCACCACCGCGGCCTCGTCGACCGGCTCGGCGCTCATCGCCGCTTCTTCCCCCCGGCCGGGCGGCCCGGGCGCTGCGGCCGGGCACCCGGCCGCGGCGCGGTCGCGCCGCCGGCGCGCGGCTCGGGCCGCACCGACGCCGGCGACTCCACCACCACGTCGGCCTGGGCCGGCCCGAGGTCCTCCTCGCGCTCGGCGAGGGCGACGCCGCCGGACCGGCGGGCCGCACCGGCCGCGCGCCGGGCGCTGGCCACGGGCGCCGCACCCGGCTCGGTGCGGGCACCGCCGTCGCGGCCCTGCGAGGCCCGCCGGGCCTGCACCCGCTTGCGCAGCGCCTGCACCTCGGGCTCGCGGGCCTTGAGGTCGGCCACGATCGGGGTCGCCAGGAAGATCGAGGAGTAGGTGCCGGCGGCCAGACCGACGAACAGGACCAGCGCGAGGTCCTTGAGCGTGCCGACCCCGAGCAGCCCGGCGCCGACGAACAGCAGGCCGGCCACCGGCAGCAGCGCGATCACCGAGGTGTTGATCGACCGCATGAGGGTCTGGTTGACCGCCAGGTTGGCGGCCTCGCCCCAGGTCATCCGCGCGCTGCGGACGACGTCCTTGGTGTTCTCGTCGACCTTGTCGAAGACGACGACGGTGTCGTAGAGGGAGAACCCGAGGATGGTCAGGAACCCGATGACCGTCGACGGCGTGACCTCGAACCCGACCAGGGCGTAGACGCCCGCGGTGACCACGATGTCGTGGACCAGGGCGGCCATGGCACCGATCGCCATCTTCGGCTGGAACCGGACCGCGAGGAACAGGGTCACGGCGACCAGGAAGACGATCAGGGCGAACACGGCCTGGTCGGTGATGTCCCGGCCCCACTCGGCGCTGACCGACTCCGGGCTCACCTGGCTCGCGTCGATGCCGGCGGCGTCGGCCACCGCGTCGACGACCGCGCGCTCCTCGTCGTTGTCCAGCGCGCCCGTGCGCAGCAGCACGGTGTTCCCGCCGACGACCTGGGCGCTGGCGACGTCGGCCCCGGCGTCCTCGGCCGCCTCGCGGACCTGCTCCAGCTGCTGCTCGGTGCCCGGGAGCCGGAAGCTGTTGCCGCCGGCGAAGTCGATGCCGAAGTTGAAGCCGCGGAAGACGATCGCCAGCAGGCACAGCAGCACGACGACCGCGGTGATGCGGTAGATGAGCCGGCTGCGGCCGACGACGTCGAGCCCCGCCTCACCGTTGTAGAGGCGGTGTGCCAGCGACGCCCGGCGGGCGGGACGGCGGGGGCCGCGCTCGCCCTCGTGCGGCAGGCCGGCCTCGTCGAGGGCGGCGTCGTCCGCTGCCGCCGCGGCGTCGGCCGCAGCGCGGGAGGCGTCCCGCGCCTCGTCGGCGTCGGTGCCCACCGGCAGCTCGTCGTCGCGGCCGGTCATGAGTCGCTCCTGTCCTGCGCGGTGGCGCTCGCCCCGCTGGTGGCGGCCACCAGCTGCCGGTCTCCGGCGGGCCGCCGGCCGGCCGGTCGCCCGGGCCGGTCGAGGTTGCTGCCGAGGCCGGAGAAGCGGCTGCTGCCGAAGCTCTTGAAGCGGGCCAGCACCGCCATCAGCGGGTGGGTGAAGAGGAAGACGACGACCAGGTCGAGCACCGTGGACATGCCCAGGGTGAACGCGAAGCCCTTCACGTCGCCGATGGCCAGCACGTAGAGGATCGCGGCGGCCAGGAAGCTGACGGCGTCGGCCGACAGGATCGTCCGGCGGGCCCGGACCCAGGCGCGGGGCACCGCGGACCGCAGGGTGCGGCCCTCCCGGATCTCGTCCTTGAGGCGTTCGAAGTAGACGACGAACGAGTCCGCCGTGATGCCGATCGACACGATGAACCCGGCGATGCCGGCCAGGCTCAGCGTGAACCCGATCTGCCGGCCCAGCAGGACCAGCACGCCGTAGACGACCACCGCCGACAGCACGAGGCTGGCGATCATGACCAGGCCCAGCAGCCGGTAGTAGAGCAGCGCGTACACGAAGACCAGCGCGATGCCGATCGCCCCGGCGATGAGGCCGGCCCGCAGCTGCTCGGCGCCGAGCTCGGTGGAGATGGACTGCGCGGTGGCCTGCTCGAAGGTCAGCGGCAGGGCCCCATAGCGCAGCTGGTTGGCCAGCTGCTCGGCGCTGGTCTGGTCGAACTGGCCGGTGATCGTCGTCTGCCCGTTGATGGCGCCCTGGATGGTCGGGGCGGACACGACCCGGCCGTCGAGGGTGAAGGCGACGTTCTTGCCCACGTTGGCCGCGGTGTAGGTGGCCCAGGTCTCCTGGCCGGTGGCGTTGAAGTCCAGCAGGACGACCCACTCGCCGGTCGTCGACTGGGTGCCGGCGCTGGCGTCGACGATGTCGGTGCCCTCGAGGATGGCCGGGCCGAGGAGGTACTTGGTGGTGCCGTCCTCCGAACAGGCCGCGACGTGGTCCTCGGACCGGTCGACCGCGCCGGTCGACTCGCCCTCGCAGGTGAGGGTCGCGTACGCCGCCTGGGCCTGCTCCTGCGTGACCGGAGGGGCGTTCGGGTCCAGCGCCGGGTCCTCGACGGCGTCGCTCGGCGCGGCGTCGGTGGTCGGGACGGCAGGGTCGGCCGCCGCGTCCGTCGGGGTGGCCGCGTCGGTGGGCGTGGCCTCGTCGGTCGGCGTCGCGGCGTCGGTGGACTCCGCGCCCCCCTCCGCCGGGGCCGCCGCCTCCGGGCCGGCCACGACCGGGCGGAACCGCAGCTGCGCTGTCTGGCCGAGCTCGCGGGCCTGGTCGCCGTCGTCCCCGGGCACGGAGATGACGATGTTCGTGTCGCCCTCGGTCACCACCTCGGCCTCGGCGACACCGAGGCCGTTGACCCGCTGCTCGATGATCTGGCGGGCCAGCTCGAGGTCCTCGGGGTCCGGCGCCTGGCCGTCGGGGGTGCGAGCCGTGAGCGTGACCGTCGTCCCCCCGCGCAGGTCCAGCCCGAGCTGGGGCGTGCGGGTGTCGCCGGTGAAGAAGACCAGGCCGTAGAGGACGGCCACGATCAGGAGGAAGGCGCCGAAGTACCGGCGCGCAGGGAGATGGCGTTGGGCCACGGGGCGCTCCGGCCTACTGGGCGCGGCCGGCCGGACCGCCGTCGGCCGGACCGGTGGCGTCGTCCCCGGGCAGGACGGGGCCGTCGGTGGCGGTCGGGCCCGCGACGGCGGGCTTGCGGACCTCGAGGATCGCCTGCCGGGCGAAGGTGACGACGACCCCGGGCGCGATCTCCAGGTCCACGGTGGTGTCCCCGAGGGCGACGACCGTGCCGTGCAGACCGGCGGTGGTCATCACCGGCGTGCCCGGGGTCAGCGACTCCTGCATCGCCTGGGCCTGGGCCTGCACCCGCTTGCGCTGCCGGGCCGGCAGGACGATGAGCAGGACGAAGGCCAGGGCCAGGAGGACGAGCGGGAAGTACTGCTCCACGACTGATGTGCCTCTCTACCGCGCGGTGCTGGCGCGGTGGGTACGGTCCGGGACGGGACCGCTCGGGTGCGTCGGCTGCGGGGCACGCAGACCTCCGGGCACGGCGACCGGGCGGGACGCGCGCGGCCGCGGCCGGACGGGTTGCGCGCCAGCGCCCCGCAGTCTAGGCGTCGAAGAGCGTCTCTGACGACGATCCCGGGGCCTGTGGGTCTGTCGTGACCCGCCCGAGGGGGACGCCGCCCCGCGGGACCGGCTGGCCCAGGTGCTGCCAGGCGGCCTCGGTGGCCACGCGACCACGGGGCGTGCGGGCGAGCAGGCCGGCGCGGACGAGGAACGGCTCGCACACCTCCTCGACGGTGTGCGGCTCCTCCCCCACGGCGACCGCCAGCGTGGCGACGCCGACCGGGCCACCGCCGAAGCGCATGACCAGCGCCTCCAGGACGGCGCGGTCGAGCCGGTCCAGGCCGAGGTGGTCGACGTCGTAGAGGGCCAGCGCGGCCTGGGCGACGTCGCGGGTCACCCGCCCGTCGGCCCGGACCTCGGCGTAGTCGCGCACCCGGCGCAGCAGCCGGTTGGCGATCCGGGGCGTGCCGCGGGAGCGCCCGGCGATCTCCGCCGACCCCGCCTCGGTCAGCTCGACGCCGAGCAGCGAGGCGCTGCGGGCCAGCACCTGCTGCAGCTCGGCCGGCTCGTAGAACTCCATCTGCCCGACGAACCCGAACCGGTCGCGCAGGGGGCCGGTGAGCAGACCGGCCCGGGTGGTGGCCCCGACCAGGGTGAACGGGTTGATCTCCAGCGGGATGGCGGTCGCGCCGGGCCCCTTGCCGACGACGACGTCGACCCGGAAGTCCTCCATCGCCATGTAGAGCAGTTCCTCGGCAGGCCGGGCGATCCGGTGGATCTCGTCGATGAACAGGACGTCGCCGGGTGCGAGGTTGGACAGCATGGCCGCCAGGTCACCGGAGCGCTCGATGGCCGGCCCGCTGGTGATCTTCACCGACGTGCCGAGCTCGGAGCCGATGATCAGCGCCAGGCTGGTCTTGCCGAGCCCGGGCGGGCCGGACAGCAGCACGTGGTCCGGCGGCCGGCCGCGCCGCTTCGCGCCCTCCAGGACCAGGTCGAGCTGGCGGGCCACCTTGGGCTGGCCGATGAAGTCGGCCAGCGAGTGCGGCCGCAGCGCGGACTCGACGACCCGCTCCTCGTCACCGGCCTCCGCCGTCACCGGCTCGTACCGGCCGGCCCCCGCGTCGGCGGCCGACAGCGGCCGGTCGAACGGCCCGCTCACGGCCGGCCCAGCATCCGCAGCGCCTGGCGCAGCAGGACGGCGACCTCGACCGACCCGGTGGCCACGATCTGCTCATCGGCGATCGGCGCCAGCGCGGCGACGGCGCCGTCGGCCTCCTTGCTGGTCCAGCCCAGCCCCACGAGGGCGGAGGCGAGCTGGTCCCGCCACGGCGCGACCGGGGTGACCGGGGGCAGCCCGACGGCCGCCGGCCCGTCCAGCTGGGTGTCGGTCGTGGTGGCACCCAGCCGGTCGCGGAGCTCGAGGATCAGCCGCTCGGCGCCCTTCTTGCCGATGCCGGGCACCTGCATGAGCGCCTTGACGTCGGCCATCGAGACCGCGCGGCGCACCTCGCGCGGCGGGTGGATCGCCAGCACCGCCTGGGCCAGCCGCGGCCCCACGCCGTTGGCGGTCTGCAGCAGCTCGAACAGCTGCCGCTCGTCGTCGTCGGCGAAGCCGTAGAGGGTGAGGCTGTCCTCCCGGACCACCAGGCTGGTCGACAGCCGGGCGCTCTCCCCCACCTGCAGCCGGGCGATGGTGCCCGGCGTGCACTGCACCGCCAGGCCGATGCCGCCGACCTCGACCACGGCGCCGTCGGGCGAGACCGCCGCGACGCGGCCGCTCACACTGGCGATCACCGCGCTCCTCCCGTCGCGGCGAGGCCGCTCCCCTGACCGGTCACCGTGAGACCCCCGTCCACCGCGGCAGGGTCGTGGACCGCACCGGGGCGCCGATGCCACCGGCCAGCGCCGCCACCCGCAGCCGCTGCTGCGCCGGGCCCCGCCAGACGTGGCAGACGGCCAGGGCCAGCGCGTCGGCGGCGTCGGCGGGCTTCGGCGCGGACGCCAGGCCCAGCACGCGGGTGACCATCAGGGTGACCTGCTCCTTGTCGGCGCGGCCGCTGCCGGAGATCGCGGCCTTGACCTCGCTGGGGGTGTGCCAGGCGACGGGGCGGTCGGCCTGGGCCGCGGCCAGCGCGGCGACGCCGGCCGCCTGCGCCGTGCCCGTGGCGGTGCCCTTGTTGTTCTGGGTGAACACCCGCTCGATGGCCACGACGTCGGGCCGGTGCTCGCGCAGCAGCGCCGTCACCGCGGTGTGCAGCTCGAGCAGCCGCAGCTCGAGGTCGAGCTCAGCGGCGGTGCGGACCACGCCCACGCCGACCGCGACCGGCCGCGCGCCGGGCCGCCCGTCGACCACACCCCACCCGCACCGGGTGAGGCCCGGATCGATGCCGAGCACCCGCATGGAGCCCCTCCTGCCGTTGACCGAACTGGTGTTCGACCCACGCTAACCGCCCCCACCGACGGGGAGCCAGGCAACACGCGGTCCAGCCGACGCCGATGGCGATCCGCGGCGCCGCCCGGGGTCCGGCCGGCGCAGCAGCGCGACCAGGTCGGCACGGGCGACCGCGCGGACCAGCGCGCCGGGACCCGCGCGGGACAGGGCGGGACCAGAGGGGACGACGAGTCGTCAGCCGACCCGCTCGAGGACCTCGTCGGAGACGTCGTAGTTGGCGTAGACGTTCTGCACGTCGTCGCAGTCCTCGAGGGCGTCGATGAGGCGGAAGACCTTGCCGGCCGCCTCCTCGTCGAGCTCGACGGTCACGCTCGGCACGAAGCCGGCCTCGGCGGAGTCGTAGTCGATGCCGGCGTCCTGCAGGGCGGTGCGGACGGCGACCAGGTCGGTGGGCTCGCTGACCACCTCGAACGAGTCGCCCTGGTCCCGGACCTCCTCGGCGCCGGCGTCGAGCACGGCCATGAGCACGGTGTCCTCGTCGACGGTGTCGGTCTTCGGCACGACCACGACGCCCTTGCGGGAGAAGAGGTAGGCGACCGAGCCCGGGTCGGCCATCGACCCGCCGTTGCGGGTCATGGCCGTGCGCACCTCCATCGCCGACCGGTTCTTGTTGTCGGTGAGGCACTCGACCAGGACGGCGACACCGCCGGCGGCGTAGCCCTCGTAGGTGATGCCCTGGTAGTCCACGCCGCCGGCCTCCAGGCCCGCGCCGCGCTTGACCGCCCGGTCGATGTTGTCGTTGGGCACCGAGCTCTTCTTCGCCTTCTGGATGGCGTCGAACAGCGTCGGGTTGCCGGCGGGGTCACCGCCGCCGGTGCGGGCGGCGACCTCGATGTTCTTGATCAGCTTGGCGAAGAGCTTGCCGCGCTTGGCGTCGATGCCGGCCTTCTTGTGCTTCGTCGTCGCCCACTTGGAATGGCCGCTCACGACATACCCCTCTCGTCCCCGGCGTCCGCGCCGGCCTGCTGGGCCAGGTGACGGCGGACGATGTCGACGAACAGCGCGTGCACCCGGCGGTCCCCGGTCAGTTCGGGGTGGAAGCTGGTGGCCACCTGGTTCCCCTGGCGGACCGCGACGATCCTACCGTCGGCCTCACCACCGACGACCCGCCCGAGCACCTGCACCCCCGGCCCGGCCTCCTCGACCCACGGCGCCCGGATGAACACCGCGTGCACCGGTCCTCCGGTCAGTCCCTCGAGGGCGACCTCGGACTCGAAGGAGTCCACCTGCCGGCCGAAGGCGTTGCGCCGCACGGTCACGTCGAGCCCGCCGACGGTCACCTGGTCGGGCGGGGCGTCGAGCAGCCGGTCGGCGAGCAGGATCATCCCGGCGCACGAGCCGTAGGCCGGCAGCCCGCCGGCGATGGCGGCGCGCAGCGGTTCGAGCAGCCCGAACCGGGCGGCCAGCTTGCCGATCGTCGTCGACTCGCCGCCGGGGAGGACCACGCCGTCGACGCCGGCCAGCTCCTCGGGACGGCGCACGGGCACCGCCTCCGCGCCGAGCGCGCGCGCCGCGGCCAGGTGCTCACGGACGTCGCCCTGCAGGGCCAGCACGCCGATGACGGGAACGCGGATCTCGGGCACGACCGCCCAGGCTACGGCCCGGCCGCCCGCGTCGAGCTCCAGGTCAGCAGCCGCTCCAGCGGCCCCCGTCCGAGCCGCAGCCGCCAGACCGCGGCGACCACCACGGCGGTCACGGTGAAGCGCACCCACACGTCCCAGCCCGGCTGGACGGGCAGGTCCAACAGCCAGATGGCGACGATCTGCGCGGTGTAGACCGACAGGGCCATCGCCCCGACGGCGGCCAGCGGCCAGACCGGCCACGGGAGGACGTCGGCGAGGACGAGGCACAGGCCGATGACCGCGACGGCGACCCCGGCCGCGCCCACCACCTCGAACGGCGTCCCGCTGTGTGGCTCGGCCCCGGCGAACCAGGCCGGCTCCCAGGCGCCGTCCCGGCCGAAGCCCTGCGCCATGCCGGTGAGGGGGCGCTGCGCGTCCACCCAGCGCGTGCTGAGCCAGCCGCCGCCGTAGCCGGCCACGGCCGCGAACGTCCCGCCGGCGACCAGCGCGGCCCGCACCCCGGCCGAGCGCAGGTCGCTGCGCCCGACGGCCAGGCCGACGAGCACGAACGCCCACCAGATCAGCGCCGGGTAGGTGCCGGTGACGGTCAGGGCGGCCAGCGCCGACCGCGACCGCTCCTGGGCGGTGACCCACTGGCCGGCCTCCAGCACGAGGAACGGCCCGGCCAGCGCGATGACGCCGGCCAGGAGCAGCAGCCACCGGCGGGACCAGCGGAGGAAGGGCAGCGCCAGGACGAACAGCACCGCGTAGACGCCGAGGATGACCGCGACGAACGTGCCGAGGACCTCCAGCACGCCGCCGATCGCGAAGACCCAGGCCGCGCGCACCAGGATGCGCGTGCGGGCCCGGGCGAGCTCCCGGCCGGAGGCCGGGGAGACGCCGCCGGACAGCAGCGCGATCGACACCCCGGCGAGCGTGGCGAACAGCACCGAGGACCGGCCCTCCACCACCGACGGCCACGTGGACGGCGCCGAGCCGAGGTCCCCGGTGACCCCGAGGTGCGCCCCGAACATGCCCAGGACGGCGAGCCCGCGGGCGAGGTCCAGGCCGGCGATGCGGCCGGGCGGGCCCGGGAGCCGGCGGACCCGCCCCGGCCGGTCGTCGACGCGCGCGGACTCCACCGTCACGGCGCGAGAGTAGGGCCCCGGAGCTGCTCCGGGGCGGCGCTCACCAGCCGCGAGTGGCGTACCGCTCGCCCTCGGGCAGGGTGGCGACGTTGATGCCGACCATGGCCTCGCCGAGCCCGCGGGAGACCTTGGCGATGACCGCCGGGTCGTCGAAGAACGTGGTGGCCTGCACGATCGCCGCGGCCCGCTGCGCCGGGTCGCCGGACTTGAAGATGCCCGAGCCGACGAACACCCCCTCGGCACCCAGCTGCATCATCATCGCGGCGTCGGCGGGGGTGGCGATGCCGCCGGCGGTGAACAGCACGACCGGCAGCTTGCCCAGGCGGGCCACCTCGGCGACGAGGGGGTACGGGGCGCGCAGCTCCTTGGCGGCGACGAACAGCTCGGTCTCGTCGAGGGTACCCAGACGGCGGATGCCGGCCCGGATGGCCCGCATGTGCCGCACCGCCTCGACGACGTTGCCGGTGCCGGCCTCGCCCTTGGAGCGGATCATCGCCGCGCCCTCGGCGATCCGGCGCAGCGCCTCGCCGAGCTCGGTGGCGCCGCAGACGAACGGCACGGTGAACTCGCTCTTGGCGATGTGGTGGGCCTCGTCGGCCGGGGTGAGCACCTCCGACTCGTCGATGTAGTCGACCCCGAGGCTCTGTAGCACCTGGGCCTCGACGAAGTGCCCGATCCGCGCCTTGGCCATCACCGGGATGGAGACGGCGTCGATGATCCCGGCGATCATGTCCGGGTCGCTCATCCGCGCGATCCCGCCCTGGGCACGGATGTCGGCCGGCACCCGCTCGAGTGCCATGACGGCGACCGCCCCGGCGTCCTCGGCGATGCGGGCCTGCTCGGGGGTGACCACGTCCATGATCACGCCGCCCTTGAGCTGCTCGGCCATGCCGCGCTTGACGCCCTCGGTGCCGGTGCCGGCCTCGGGACCTGCGGTACGGGGGTCGGTCACGCTGTGCTCTGCCACGGGATGCTGCCTCAAGACTCGACGGGAGTGTGCGCAGCGATGCTACGGCCCTCAGGACCGCGGCCGGCCGCCCCCGGATGCGCTGCTGGTGACCTCGCGCAGGCCGTCCTCGATGTCGAAGAAGCGGGGCAGCGGGCGGGAGGCGTGCAACCGCAGCAGCCCGGTCAGCCGCCGGGTGCGCAGCAGGTGGGTGTCGCGGACCGCGTCGTTGTAGAACCGCCGCGCCAGCCCGATGCGGGTGGCGGTGCCCTCGAGGTCGGCGCGCAGCGCGGCGGGCACGCCGGGCAGGTCGGCCGGCAGCTCGCGCAGCTCGCGGCCCAGCGCGTTCTCGGCGAGCTCGCGGTCCCCGGCAGGCACGTTGCGCGCCCCGGCCGCGGCCGCGGCCAGCCGGGCGGCCCGCTCCTCCCCCACCGCGGCGGGGTGCTCCCGGGCCAGCTCCGCGGCCAGTCCCGCCCGCCGCCGCAACTGGGTGTCGAGGGCGGTCCAGGCGCGGTCGGCGCGCGTCTCCAGGCGGCGCAGCCGGGTCAGCGTCCAGCCCGCCCAGACCGCCAGCAGCACGAGGACCGCCGCGACCGCGCACAGCAGCCAGACGTCGGGGGTCACGACGGGGAAGGCTATCGCTGCACCCACCGGCGCAGGGCCGACCGCAGCGGGGCGTCGCCGGAGTCGTCGTCCTCGTTCCGCACCTCGGGCAGCGCGGCCAGCTCGTCGTCCTCCGAGGCGGTCACCTCACCCGCGCCCGGCAGGACCACGGTCTCGTAGACGGCCAGGATCCGGCGGGCGACCACCGACCAGTCGTAGGAGGCGGCCGCCCGCGAGCCGGCGGCCGACAGCCGGTCCCGCTTCGCCGGGTCGGCCAGCAGGTCCGACAGGGCCGAGGCCAGCTGCCGGGAGTCGCCGCGGCGGACGAGCACCCCGGCCGCGCCGTCCTCCAGCACCGCGGCGAAGGCGTCGAGGTCGCTGGCGACGATGGGCGCCCCGGCGGCCATGGCCTCGATGAGGATGATGCCGAAGGACTCCCCCAGCAGGTTAGGCGCGCAGTACACGTCCACCGAGCGCAGGAAGGCGCCCTTCTCCTCCTCGCTGAGCACCCCGAGCAGGGAGACGTGCGGGCGCAGGTCGTCGCCGAGCAGCTCGCGCACCTCGTCCGGGTCGCCGCGGCCCGCGATGAGCAGCTGCGCCCCCGGGTGCCGCCGGACGACGGTGCGCATCGCCTCCAGCAGCACCGGGAGGCCCTTGCGCGGCTCGTCGTACCGGCCGAGGAAGCCGATGGTGGGCCCGTCGACCCCCCGGGTGTGCCCGGGCAGGGTCGGCCCGGTCGCGAAGGCGCCGACGTGCACGCCGTTGGGGATGATCACCGCGTCCCCGCCCAGGTGCTCCACCTGCACCCGGCGGGCGAAGTCGGAGACGGCGATCCGGCCGCTGATCCGCTCCAGCCACGGCCGGATGACCGGCCCCCAGGCCGCCAGCCACTTGGAGCGGATGGTCGCGGCGTGGAACGTCGCCACGATCGGCCCCTTGGCGATCATGCAGACCAGCAACCCGATGGACGGCGGCGCCGGGTCGTGGACGTGGACGACGTCGAAGTGCCCCTCCCGCAGCCAGCGGCGCACCCGCGCGGCGGAGACCGGCCCGAACTGCACGCTGGCCATCGAGCCGTTGTAAGGGACCGGCACCGTGCGCCCGGCCCACGTGACGTGCTCGGCCGGCAGCGACTCCTCGCGCTCGGCGGGGGTCAGCACCTCGACGTGGTGGCCCAGCCCGCGCAGGGTCTCGGCCAGGTCACGCACGTGGTACTGGACGCCGCCGGGGACGTCCCACTGGTAGGGGCAGACCAGCCCGATCCGCATCAGCGGACCGCGCCCGCGGGGACGTCGTCCGGTGGCACGTCGGGCCAGATGCGGCCGAGCACGTGCCAGTCCTCGGGCTGGGCGGCGATGCCCGCGGCGAACGCGTCGGCCACGCCCTGCATCGCCGTGGTGACCCGGTCGCGCAGCCGCCCGGGGCCGGCGACCGGCACCTCCGGGGAGAAGACCAGCCGCCACCCGCGCGGGGTGAACTGGCAGACCGTCGGCACCAGCGGGGCCCCGGTCTGCGCGGCCAGCAGCGCCGCTCCCCCGGGCAGGGTGGCGGGCCGGCCGAAGAAGGACACCGGCACGCCGCCGGACCCGAGGTTGCGGTCGACGAGCAGGCAGGTCGCGCCGCCGCCGGTCAGCCACTCGCGCAGCACCTCGGTGCTCGGCCGCGGACCGCCGGTCAGCGGCACCACCCGCATGCCGAGGGACTCCCGGTAGTCGAGGAAGCGGCGGTAGAGGGACTCCGGGCGCAGCCGCTCGGCAACGGTCATGAAGGGGCCGCCCAGGCGGTCGACGAACCACACCCCGGCGGCGTCCCAGTTCCCGCTGTGCGGCAGCACCATCACCAGGCCGGCGCCGCGGCTGCGGGCCCGCTCCAGGTGCTCGAGGCCGACGACCTCGGTCCCGGCCACGATGCGCTCGCCGGACAGCCGCGGCAGGCGGAAGGCCTCCTGCCAGTAGCGGGCGTAGGAGCGCACCGCCCGGGTGGTGAGCCGGTCGAGCTCGTCGTCGGTCAGCCGACCCCCGGTGGCCACCCGGAGGTTGGCGCGCAGCTGCCGGACCCCGCGGCCCCGCCGGCCGGCGGCCCACCGCCCGGCGGCGTCGAAGCCCCCGCGGGCCACCGGCTCGGGCAGCAGCCGGACCGCGCCCCACCCGGCGGCGAAGCCGAGGTCGGTGGCCAGGGCGCCCACCCGGGCCCGCAGGCCCGGCCGGCCGGGCACCACCGCCAGGCCGGGCGAGGGCCCCGGCCCGGTCCCGGCCGGGGAGGCGTCACTCACGGCGCGGTCTCTCCGGGCGGCGGTGCCGAGGGCAGCGGCCGGCCGCGACCGGCCCGGTGGACGGCGGCGAACCGCTGGCCCACGGTGACGGCGCTGCCCACCAGCAGCACCCACAACATGACGTGCAGGGCGTACGGGATGCCGAGGCCGGTGAACCCGGTGCCGACGAGCACGAGGATCAGCCGCTCGGTGCGCTCCACGATGCCGACGTCGCAGCGCAGGCCCACCCCCTCGGCGCGGGCCTTGACGTAGGAGGTGAGCACCCCGAGCACGAGGCAGAGCAGCGCGAGCAGGACCAGGAGCCGGTTGTCGCCCGCGCCCGAGTACCACCACACCAGCGCCCCGAAGATCGCCGCGTCGGCGGCCCGGTCGCCGGTGGAGTCCAGGACCGCGCCGAACAGCGACCCGCCGCCGCGGGCACGGGCCAGTGCGCCGTCGAGCATGTCCAGCAGCACGAAGACGGTGACGGTGAACGCGCCCCAGAACAGGTGCCCGGTGGCGATCAGCCCCACGGCCCCGGCGACCGCGCCCAGGGTGCCGGTCGCGGTCACCATGTCGGCGGTGACGCCGAGGCGCAGCAACCGCGTGACCACCGGCGCCCAGAACCGGCCGACGGCCGCCCGGGCGTTGATGCCGAGCACTCAGTCCTCCCGGGCCGGGACGGGGGCGCCGTCGGCGGGCCAGTGCTGGGCCAGCAGCGCGCGCGTCTCCCGGAGCACCTGCGGCAGCACGCGGGTGAGCCCGATGACCGGCATGAAGTTGGTGTCCCCGCCCCAGCGGGGCACGGCGTGCTGGTGCAGGTGGTCGGCGATGCCGGCGCCGGCGACCGATCCCTGGTTCATCCCGATGTTGAACCCGTGCGCCCCGGAGACCGCGCGCACCACGCGCATCGCCGTCTGGGTGAACCAGCCGAGCTCGGCGACCTCGGCGGGGGTGAGGTCGGTGTAGTCGGGCACGTGCCGGTACGGCACGAGCATCAGGTGCCCGGCGTTGTACGGGTACAGGTTGAGCACCGCGAAGACGAGCTCGCCGCGCGCGACGACCAGCCCCTCCTCGTCGTCCATCTGCGGGATCAGGCAGAACGGGCAGTCGTGCGCGCCCGTGGGCTTGCCCTCGCCCCGGATGTAGGCCATCCGGTACGGCGTCCACAGGTGCTCGAAGACCGTGGCCGGGCCGCCGTCGTCACTGGGGACGGCGACCCGGAAGACCTCCTCCGCGCCGGTGTTCATCCGGCCACCAGCGCGTCCGCGGTCGGGTCGACGTTCGCGCGCTCGGCCACCCACTGGGCGATCGCGGCGACCGCCTGGTCGACGGGCACGCCGTTGTGCTGGCTGCCGTCGCGGAAGCGGAAGGACACCGCGCCGGCCTCGGCGTCGGTGGCCCCGGCGATGAGCACGAACGGCACCTTCTGCTTGCTCGCGGTGCGGATCTTCTTCTGCATCCGGTCGTCGGAGTCGTCGACCTCGACCCGGAGGCCGTGGACACGCAGCCGCAGCGCGACGTCGGTCAGGTAGGGCACCTGCTCGTCGGTGACCGGGATGCCGACCACCTGCACCGGGGCCAGCCACGCCGGGAACGCGCCGGCGTAGTGCTCGGTGAGGACGCCGAAGAACCGCTCGATGGAGCCGAACTTCGCCGAGTGGATCATCACCGGCTGCTGCCGGGTGCCGTCGGCGGCGCTGAACTCCAGGCCGAAGCGGGCCGGCTGGTTGAAGTCGTACTGGATGGTCGACATCTGCCAGGTGCGGCCGATCGCGTCCCGCGCCTGCACCGAGATCTTCGGGCCGTAGAACGCCGCGCCGCCCGGGTCGGGGACGAGCTCCAGGCCGGTCTCCTCCGCGGCCTCCTGGAGCACGCGGGTGGCGGCCTCCCACTCCTCGTCGGAGCCGATGAACTTGTCCGAGTCGCCGCGGGTGGACAGCTCCAGGTAGTAGTCGTCGAGGCCGAAGTCGCGCAGCAGGCCGAGGACGAAGGCCAGCAGGTGACGGATCTCACCCGGCGCCTGCTCGGGCGTGACGTAGCTGTGCGAGTCGTCCTGGGTCAGCCCGCGCACCCGGGTCAGGCCGTGGACGACGCCGGACTTCTCGTACCGGTACACCGACCCGAACTCGAAGAAGCGCAGCGGCAGCTCGCGGTAGGACCGCCCGCGCGACCGGAAGACCAGGTTGTGCATCGGGCAGTTCATCGCCTTGAGGTAGTACTCGCTGTTCTCCAGCTCCATCGGCGGGAACATCGTGTCGGCGTAGTACGGCAGGTGCCCGGAGGTCTCGAACAGGCCGCGCTTGCTGATGTGCGGCGTCCCGACGTAGTCGAAGCCCTCCTCGATGTGCCGGCGGCGGACGTAGTCCTCCATCTCCCGCTTGACGACGCCGCCCTTCGGGTGGAACACCGCCAGCCCGGAGCCGATCTCGTCGGGGAAGCTGAACAGGTCCAGCTCGACGCCGAGGCGCCGGTGGTCGCGGCGCTCGGCCTCGGCCAGGTGCTCCAGGTACGCCTTGTGCGCCTCGCGGCTCTCCCAGGCGGTGCCGTAGATGCGCTGCAGCTGGGGGTTCTTCTCGCTGCCCCGCCAGTAGGCCGCCGCCGACCGGGTGAGGCTGAACGCCGGGATGGTGGAGGTGCGCGGCAGGTGGGGGCCGCGGCACAGGTCGGTCCAGACGCGGTCGCCGGTGCGCGCGTCGAGGTTGTCGTACATGGTCAGCTGCGCGCCGCCGACCTCCACGGAGGCGCCGTCATCCGAGGACTCCCCCGCCCCACCCTTCAGCCCGATCAGCTCGAGCTTGTACGGCTCGTGCGCGAGCTCCGTCTGCGCGTCGGCGTCGTCGATCTCGCGGCGGGCGAACCGCTGCCCGGCCTTGACGATCTCCTGCATCCGCTTCTCGAGGGCCTTGAGGTCCTCGGGGGTGAACGGCCGCTCGGGGTCGAAGTCGTAGTAGAAGCCGTTCTCCACCGGCGGGCCGATGCCCAGGCGGGTGCCGGGGAACAGGTCCTGCACCGCCTGGGCGAGCACGTGCGCCGTCGAGTGCCGGATCACCGCGCGGCCCTCGGGGCTGGCCGCGGGCACCGGCTCGACCTCCGCGTCGGCGTCGGGCACCCAGGCGAGGTCCTTCAGCTCCCCGGTCGCCACGTCGCGGACGACGACCGCGCCGTCGGGGCCCTTGAGCGGGACGCCCGCCGCCTTGAGCGCGTCCTGGGCCGTCGTCCCGGCCGGCACCTGGACGGGACCGACGGCGGTGGGCGAGGGCGGGGTCGACACGAGAGCGCTCCAGAGGATCGGCGAACGGATGACCCGAGCGTAGTGCGCGGCCTCCGGTGCCCCCGGGACGACGGCGTGGCCGGGGCCGGCCGGGGCGGGGACACGGGCCGCGCGGGTTCACCCCGACGGGAGGAGGCGACCGCCCGGGGTCGGCAGGCAATCTCGGCCGGCGCCGGGCAGGAGGTGGTCGCGATGGCGACGGTGACCGACGAGCGCGCGCAGCGCATCGCCACGTTCATCGAGCCGCTCCGGGTGGAGCCGGGCAGGACGGTCGAGCTCGCCAGGGACTTCGACCCCGGCTACCGCTCCGACATGGTCCGGAAGGAGGACGGGCGGCAGCTGATGCAGAACGGCATCGCCCTGCTCGCCGAGTACCAGGCCCGGCTGGCCGCCCAGCGCACGCACGGGGTCCTGGTCTGCCTGCAGTCGCTCGACGCCGGCGGCAAGGACGGCACCATCCGGCACGTGATGAGCGGGGTGAACCCGCAGGGCGTGCACGTCAGCAGCTTCAAGGTGCCGTCGGCGGCCGAGCTCGACCACGACTACCTGTGGCGCTACGCGTGCCGGCTGCCCGCCCGGGGGGAGATCGGGATCTTCAACCGCTCGCACTACGAGGAGGTCCTCGTCGTCCGGGTGCACCCCGAGGCGCTCGCCCGGCAGCGGCTGCCCGAGACAGACGGGCACGAGGAGCTGTGGCACCGCCGCTACAGGGAGATCAACGACTGGGAGCGCTACCTGGTCGAGAACGGCATCTCGGTGGTGAAGCTCTTCCTCAACCTCTCCAAGGAGGAGCAGCGGGTCCGCTTCCTCAAGCGGATCGACGTCCCCGAGCGGAACTGGAAGTTCTCGGCCGCCGACGCCCGGGAGCGGCAGCGGTGGGACGACTACCAGCTCGCATTCTCCCGGATGCTCTCGGTGACCAGCACCGAGTGGGCGCCCTGGTACGTCGTCCCGGCCGACCGCAAGTGGTTCGCCCGCATCTGCGCCGGCGCGGTGCTCGCCCACACGCTGATCGAGCTCGACCCGCACTACCCGGTGGTCGGCGAGGACGTCGTCCGCGACCTCGCCGACGTCAAGCGGTCGCTGGAGGCAGAGGCGCCGTCCGGGGCCGCGCCCGACCCCTACGCGGCCGCACACGACGCCACGGGACACGGGCACGGGAACGGGCACCGGCACCACGTCCACGACGGCGGGCGCGGGGGCAAGCGGGCGGCGGGCAGCGCGAGGAAGAACAGGGCGTGACCCGGTGACCGCGCCGGGACGACAGACGACGGTTCGGACCGGGCTGGCCCCGCGCGCCGGCCGGGAGGACTGGTACGCGCGGTCTCCGGCCGAGGTGGCGCAGGCCCTCGGGGTCGACGTCGCCGTCGGCCTGACGGCCGCCGCGGCGGCGGAGCGGCTGCGCGCGGACGGCCCCAACGCGCTGCCCGAGGAGCGGCGGACGCCGGGCTGGCTCCGCTTCCTCCAGGAGTACCGCAGCTACATGCAGGTCATCCTGGTCGCCGCCGCGCTGGTCTCCCTGCTGGTCGCCGAGTGGGGCACCGCGGTGCTCCTGCTCGTGCTCACCGTGCTCAACGCGGTCATCGGGCTGCGCCAGGAGGGCAAGGCCGAGAGCGCCATGAACGCGCTGCGGTCGATGCTCGAGGCGACCGCGCGGGTCCGCCGGGACGGCGAGGCCGCCGAGATCCCCGCCGAGGACGTCGTCGTGGGTGACGTCGTCCTGCTGTCCGCCGGCGACCAGGTGCCGGCCGACGGGCGCATCGTCGAGGCCAGCGCCCTGCAGATCGACGAGTCCGCGCTCACCGGGGAGAGCGTCCCCGCGGCCAAGGACGCCCGGACCCTCGACGGCTCCGGGCTCGGCCCGGGCGACCAGTCGGACATGGCGTTCATGAACACGCCGGTCACGCACGGCAGCGGCACCGTGGTCGTCACGGCCACGGGCGCCGACACCGAGCTCGGCCGGATCTCGGCGATGCTCTCGGCGAAGGCCCGGGACAAGACGCCGCTGACCGCCGAGCTGGACCGCCTCACGCTGTGGATCGCCGCCGCGGCCGGCCTGACGATGGTCGTGATGTTCGCCCTCGGCCGCGCCCGCGGCGAGGCGTGGGACGTGCTGTTCGTCAGCGCCGTCGCCCTGGCGATCGCCGCGGTCCCCGAGGCGCTGCCGACCGTGACCCAGATGATCCTCTCGCTCGGCGGGGTGGACCTGGCCGCGCGCAACGCCATCGTCAAGGAGCTGCCCTCGGTCGAGACGCTCGGCTTCACGTCCGCGATCAACTCGGACAAGACCGGCACGCTGACGATGAACCAGATGACCGTCGTCGAGGTCGTGGACGCCGGCGACCGCTACACCGTCTCCGGCAGCGGCTACGACCTGGCGGGCCGGGTGCACCACGCCGCGGGCACCAACCCGTCGATCGAGGGCGTGATCCTGCCGTACGTCGTCGCCAACGACGCGCAGCTCGTCGACGGCCGGGTGGTCGGTGACCCCACCGAGGGCGCGCTGCTGGTGCTCGCCCACAAGGCCGGCCTGGACGTCGACGCGACCCGGGAGCGGCTGCCGCGGCTGGCCACGCTGCCGTTCGACCCCTCGATCAAGCTGATGGCGACGTTCCACCGCACCACCGCCGCGGACGGGCGGCCGGTCGTCCGGTGCTTCGTCAAGGGCGCCGCCCCGGCGGTGATGGCGCGGGCGGCCACCGCGTGGTCCGCGGCGGGTCCCGTGCCCTGGGACGCGACCGTCCAGGAGCGGGCGCAGGCCCACGTGGAGCGCATGGGCCGGGCCGGGCAGCGCGTCATGGCCGCCGCCGTCCGGGACCTCGACCCGGGCGACTTCGACCCGGCCGGCGACCTCGACGCGTACCTCACCGACCTGGAGATGACCAGCCTGGTCGCGATGGTCGACCCGCCCCGGGCGGAGTCGAAGGCGGCCGTCGAGCGCGCCCAGGCCGCCCACATCCGGGTGCGCATGGTCACCGGGGACGACGTGGTCACCGGCGCGGCCATCGCCGGGCAGCTCGGCATCCCCGGCGAGGCCGTCCTCGGGGAGGAGTTTGCCGCCCTGCCGGAGGACGAGCGGCTGTTCCGCATCGAGCGCATCGGCGTCGTCGGCCGGGTGGCCCCCGAGCACAAGGTGCTGCTGGTCGAGACGCTGAAGAAGAAGGGCGACGTGGTCGCGATGACCGGCGACGGCGTCAACGACGCGCCGGCGATCAAGGCCGCCGACATCGGGATCGCCATGGGCAGCGGTACCGACGTCGCCAAGAACGCCGGCCGGATGATCCTCTCCGACGACGACTTCGCCACGATCGTCTTCGCGGTCGAGCAGGGCCGGAAGATCTACGACAACCTCACCAAGTACATCCGCTTCGTCCTCGTGCTGCTCGTCGTCTTCGTGCTGACGTTCCTGGGCGCGGCGCTGTTCGACATCGCCGCCGGGGAGCCCTTCACGCCCGCCCAGGTTCTCTGGATCCACTTCTTCGTCAACGCCGCGTTCGGTCTGGCGCTCGGCTTCGACCGGGAGTCGCCGGGACTCATGGAGGCCCGCCCGCGCCCGCGCGGCGACGCCCTGCTGACCCGGCGGCTGGTCGCCACCGTCGCCCTCACCGGCCTGGTGGTCACCGTCGGCCTGCTGCTGCTGATCGCCGTCGGGACCACCGCGTTCGGGAGCCTCGAGGTGGCCCGGTCGGTCGCGTTCACCTCGTTCTCGCTGTCGCTCATCGTGGCGGCCCTCGAGTGCCGCAGCGAGACCGCGACGGTGCTGACGGTCGACACCTTCGACAGCAGGCAGCTGAACTGGACGCTGCTCGCCGAGTTCGCGCTGGCGGTCCTGGTGACCCAGATGGACGTCTTCCAGCGGCTGCTGGACACCACCCCCATCACCCTGGGCCAGTTCGGCTGGGCCCTGGTGCCCGCCCTCGGGCTGCTGGTCCTGTGGGAGCTCGGCAAGCTCGTCGTCCGGGTGCTCGACGCCCGCCGCAGGCCGCCGGCCGCCGTCCGTGCGGCCGCACCGCCGCGGCCGCCGCAGAAGCGCGCCCCCGTGATCCCGGCACCCCGCCGGTCCGGTGCCACGCCGGCGGTCGGCGGGGATGGCGGCGTGGAGCCGCCCGGGCCACGAGCCGGCCGCTGACGACCGCTCAGCCGGCGTCGGCGGCCAGGCGGACCGGGTCGCCCGCGGCGATGCGGCCGGGTGTGCGGACGTCGGCGTAGACGCCCAGGCAGTGCTTGGGGGTGCGGGTCACGACGAGCTCGACCTCGCCGATCCGGAGGGTCCGGCCGACCCAGCTCCGCTCGTCCTCGCCCTCGGGCACGTCCAGCAGCAGGTTGGCCCGCGGGTCGTCGGCCGAGCAGCCCTCGGGCACCTCGCCGGCCGCGGCGCGGGCGATGGCGGCGCGGCTGACCAGGTGCACCGCCGCCGCGTCGACCTGGGGTGCGCCTGCGCGGTCCAGCCGCACCGGCCGGCCGAGCACCTCGGTGAGGGCGATCGTGTCGGCCTCCGCGTCCCCGGTGGCCACGACCCCGGCCATGGCCGGGGTGCCCTTGACCGTCACCCGCTCCCCCGTGCCGGCGTCGACCACGGCCCACGCGCGGTCACCGGCGAGCCCGGCCGGCCCGACCTCCACCTCCGCCACGACCCGGCCACCCAGGCTCTTCACCGGGTAGACCGAGATCTGCCGCACCGATCCGGCCACGTCCCCCGTCCCACCGCCCATGGCTGCGACGCTACGCGCCCACGGCCCGGTGATCCGCCACCATCCGATCGGGATGGCCCCGCCCCGGGGAGCAGCTCTGAGGGGTCACCCCGCCGCTCGCCGACCGCCGTCCTCGCGGCGGCGCAGCCGGCGCAGCTGGGCGTCGAGATAGGGCCGGGCGCGGCGCTGGCCGCCCTCGCGGGCGATGGCGGCCTCGAGGGCGGTCAGCGCCCGCGCCACCCGCGCCGCGTCGGCCGGCCACCCCCGCCGCAGGCACTCCTCCAGCCAGTCGGCCGGGGACCGGTGGCCGCGCTCGGCGTTGCACCGCCGGCAGGCGGCCACCTCGTTCTCCACCCAGGACGGCCCACCCTTCACCCGGGGGACGACGTGGTCGGTGGTCGGCGTCACCAGGGGGCCGAACCCGCGGCCGCACCACGTGCAGGTGCCGCCGTCCCGCTCGAGGACGGCCTCGAGCCGCTCGCCCCGCGACGGCGCGCGCGGCCGGACGGGTTCGGGCTCGGGCGGGCGCCGGCGGGGGGACATCTCCCCCATCGTCCCCCTCCCGGCCCGGCTCCGCGACGCTGCCGGCAGTGTCCGCGCTGCCCGCGACGGCGGTGCTGTCGGCGGCGGGGCCGCTCCCGGCCGGGGCGACGCCGTCGGCCGTGCGAGCCGGGATCGCGGACTCCTGCAAGCCCGGGCTGCGAGCCCCCTGCTCGGTCATGTCGGGCAGGGTCCCGGGCGGGGTCTCCGCCGTCAGACCCGGCGGCGTGGCTGGGGCCGCACCCCAGACACCACCGAGGCCCCCGGCCCCCCCCCCCCCCCCCCCCCCCCCCCCCCGGGGCGCCAAATGGTTTTTAAAAAAAAAAA
>NZ_JBJGYT010000047.1:0-24129 GCF_054050135.1 Geodermatophilus sp. SYSU D00705
GCCCCCGCCCCCCCCCCCCCCCGCCCCCCCCCCCCGCCCGCGGGGGGCCGCCGGGGGCCCCCACGGCGCCCGTCCGGATCAGGGGGCGGGGGTCTCGTCCAGGGGGATCAGCGGGACCGGCCCGGCGAGGTCCTCGGGGTCGGCCGGGAAGTAGGCGAAGTTCTTGGCCCGGGCGCCGCCGTCGACGACGAGGTCGGTGCCGGTGATCAGCCGCGCGTAGTCCGAGCACAGCCACGCGACCGCGTGGCCGATGTCGGTCGGCGTCCCGGTGCTGCCCATGGGGACCAGCGGCGGGCGCTCCCCGCTCCAGCGGGCGGGACGGCGCCACGGCTCGTCCCCTGTGTTGCCGCCGAGGCCGCCGCCCTTGCGGCCGGCGTTGAGCATGTCCGCCGGGCGGCCCTGGGCCGCCAGCTCGGCGAGCAGCTCGGGGTTGTCGATGGTGGGGGCGGTGGGCGTGTAGCTGTTGACCCGGATGCCGTAGGGCGCGAGGTCCATGGCGGCGGCGCGGACGAAGTTGTTCACCCCGCCCTTGTTGAACGCGTAGGCGATGACGCCCGCCGACCCGTTCCAGCCGTTGGACGACGAGATGCACACGATCGAGCCGCGGATGCCCCGCTCGGCCATGGCCCGGCCGACGATCTTGGTGTTGAGGAAGTAGCCGAGGCCGGAGACCTTGATCGACCGCTCGAAGGTGCCCGCGTCCTCGTCGAGCACGCCCTTGCCGCCGAGCATGGCGGCGTTGTTCACGAGGATGTCGATGCGCCCCCACCGCTCGAGGACGGCGTCGACGTAGCCCTGCACCGCGCTCTCGTCGGTGACGTCGCCCGGCGCGGCCATCGCCTCGCCGCCGTTGCGCTCGATCCGCGTGATCGCGGTCTTGATGACGTCGTCGTCGACGTCGTTGCAAGCGACCTTGGCGCCGTACCGGGACAGCGCCAGGGCGATGCCGCTGCCGATGTTGGGGCCGACGCCGGTGACCAGCGCGACCTTCCCCTCCAGGGAGATCTCCACGTCCGTGCTCCGTTTCCGTCGTGCCGGGCTGCGGCCGGGGCCGCAGCGGTCCTGGGGAGCCCGCTCGTCTCGCGGGCACGCCACGGACCCGTGGGCGGACTGCGCCGCGCCCACGGGTCCGTGGGGTGGGTGTCGCGGCGGGAGTGGACCCGCCGGTGTCACCGGGTGGAGCCGGTCGCTCAGCCCTTGTCGGCCGGGTAGGTCAGCCGGATGCTCTCCGGCTGCACCCCGAGCACCGGGGCGAGCATCGACTGCATGAGCGGCTTGGGCACGAGGCACTCCTCGCACGCGTCGGGCCCGGCGACGATGGCGACGTTCGCCGAGTCGCCCTGCACGTCGACGTCGAGCCGGTAGTCGTCGGCCTGCAGGGTCTGCTTCAGCTGGTCCAGCTGCGCCTGGTCGATGGTCACGGGGACACCTCCTGGAGGGTGGTCGGCCGGGACTGGGCCGACCAGCGGACGGGCACCGAGCGACCGGACCACGTGGCCCAGCCGAACGGACGGAAGACCATGGAGATCGCGGCGTTGGCCGCCCCGGCGACGATGACGGGGATCTCCGCGGGTGAGGGCATCATCGGGAACGCCTCGTCGGTCTCGGCGGGACCGCCGGGGCCGCCGGCCTTGCCGGCCGCGACGAGCTCGCGGTGGCTGCGGGTGGCGTGCTCGAAGAGCCACTGCTGGACGTCGGCCCGGCTGTACCCGGCATCGGCCAGCACGTTGGCGTGCTCGGGCCCGAGCACCAGACCACCGGTGGAGTGCCGGAGGCCCAGGTAGGCGCCCATGCGGGCCAGCGAGTCGGCGAAGTCCCGCAGGACCGCCTCGGCGCTCTCGGTGTGCCGGTTGTCGACGTACTCGCAGCACCGGATGAGCATCGCCGACACCGCGTCGACGCCGGGCTCGAGTCCGCCGACGGCGCTGAACGGTTCCCACGGCGAGAGCTCCTCGTTCTCGCCGATGAGCAGCTGCCACCGGCCGGGCACGCCCTGGGTGGCCTGCTCCAGCTCCTGCGGCTTGATGCCGTAGCCGTTGCGCACGATCAGCCCGATGGCCCGCGCGATGGTGGCGTTGGCCCGGAAGCCCGGCCCGAACACGCCGCCGGCGCAGTTGATGCCCAGCCGCCGGCGCACCGGGCCGTTGACCACGAGCAGCGGCGCGGGACCACTGGTGGACTGCCAGGCGCCGCCGTTGGTGGACGGCTCACCGTTGAGGGCGTCCCACGCGGCCAGCACCACGGGGAAGTACTCCGGCTCGCACCCGGCCATGATCGCGTTGACCGCGGCCTGCCGGAGGGTCACCCGGCGGCCCAGGTGCTCCTGGGCACCGATGATCTCGTCGGGGTCGCGGTCGGTGGTGGCGAGGAACTCCTCGACGTCCTCGGCCGTGGCGGGGACGACCGGCAGGCCGTCGGTCCAGCCCTGCTCGTAGCAGTACCGGATGGCCTCCTTCGCCGTCCGCACCGGGTCCTCGACCGTGGTCACGAGGCCACCGCCGCCGACGAGCGGGTCAGCATGCCGACGATCTCCGGCAGCGCCTGGACGGCGCGTTCGCGGACGCCCTCGCGGGACAGGCTCGCCACCGGGTGCGCGGTGGTGACGTACTCGTAGCCCGGCGTCCCCTGCAGGTTGGCCATCGCGTCGGCGCTGACGCGGAAGGCGTCGCTGCAGATGACGGCGGCGGGGATGCCGGCCGCCTCCAGCTGCAGCCCGTCGGCCACGGCGGAGGCACTGCAGGACCCGCAGTCCCCGACGCCCACGACGACGACGTCGGTCTCGCCGCGGAACTCCTCGAGCATCTCGGCCGGGGCCGGGTGCACGATGCTCGGCTTGGTCCGGGTGAGCACGGTCCGCACGCCGTGCTCGGACTCCAGCAACGCCGACAGCTCCTCGAGGAAGTCGGCGGCGTTGCGCTTGGTGTTCACCAGCAGCCCGAGCCGGAGGCCCGACAGCTGGGCCGGCCGCGTGGCCAGCGCCGTGCGGCCGCGGTCGTCGCCGGGCGCCCCCACGGTCGGGTCCACGATGCTGTCGAACACGTACCCCTCCTCCTGGGTCACAGGGCCTGCTGCGGAGCGGGCCGGGTCGGCGCGGCGGGCTGGGCCGGCACCGGCGGCGGGGCGAGCGTGGCACCGGCCGGCTTCGGCGGCAGGTCGGCGTCGACGACGTCCAGCGGGAAGTGGCAGGCCACCTGGTGGCCGGGCAGCCGCTCGAGCAGCTGCGGCGCCTCCTCGGCGCACTTGAGCTGCGCCCGCGGGCAGCGGGTGCGGAACCGGCAGCCGCTGGGCGGGTCGATCGGCGACGGCGGCTCGCCCGGCAGCGCGACGGGCCGGTGCGCGGCGCCGGTGACCGGGTCCACGCGCGGGATGGAGTCGAGCAGGGCCGACGTGTAGGGGTGCAGCGGCTGGCGGTACATGCCCTCGGCCGGGCCGATCTCGGCCAGCTGCCCGAGGTACATGACCGCCACCCGGTCGCTGACCTGCTTGACCATCGCCAGGTCGTGGGCGATGAACAGGTAGGAGAGGTTCAGCTCGCGGCGCAGCTTCTCGAAGAGGTTGAGCACCTGCGCCTGGATCAGCACGTCCAGCGAGGAGACCGCCTCGTCGGCCACGATGAGCGCGGGCTCCAGGGCGACGGCGCGGGCGATGGCCACGCGCTGGCACTGGCCGCCGGAGAGCTCGAACGGGCGCCGCTTGGCGTACTGGGAGGGGTCCAGCCCGACGAGGTCGAGCAGCTCCTCGACCCGCCGCTTGCGGGTGGAGGCGTTGCCCTGGCCGTGCCCGACCAGCGGCTCCTCGACCAGCTCGCTCACCCGCCAGCGCGGGTTCAGCGAGCCGAACGGGTCCTGGTAGACCATCTGCATCTGCCGGCGGGACTCCTTGAGTTCCTTGCGGCCGGCCTTCATCAGGTCCGTGCCCTGGAACTCCACGACGCCGGACCTGGGGCGGGGCAGCTGGATCACCGAGCGGGCCAGGGTGGACTTGCCGGAGCCGGTCTCCCCCACCACGCCGAGGGTCTCGCCGCGGTAGATGTCGAACGACACGTCCGACACCGCGTGCACCACGCCCCCCTTGACGCCCCCCGCGGCCTGCACGGGGAACTCCTGCACCAGGTTGCGGGCCCGCAGCAGCGGGGTGCGGGCACCCGACCGGTCCCCCGCCGTGCGCTCCTCGACCGCGGTCATCGCTGTTCTCCGTTCGCGGTGTGCTTGCCGGTGCCCGAACCGACCGGGTGCCAGCAGGCGAACCAGTGGTCGGGGTCGTGCTCGGTGAAGGGCGGCATCTCCAGGCACTTGTCGGTGGCGTTGGAGCACCGCGGCCGGAAGGGGCAGCCCTTGGGCAGCGCCGAGAGGTCCGGCGGCTGGCCGGGGGTGACCTCGAACAGCGAGTGCGGCTCGCGGTCCAGCGCCGGGATGGCCCCCAGCAGCGCGTGGGTGTACGGCATCCGGACGTTGGCGAACAGCACGTTCGTCGGGGCGTACTCCACGGCCCGCCCGGCGTACATGACGACGACGTCCTGGGCGTAGCTGGCCGCCAGCCCGAGGTCGTGGCTGATCATGATCACCGCCATGCCGAGCCGCTGCTGCAGCTCGACGAGGAGCTCCATGATCTGGGCCTGCGTCGTGACGTCGAGGGCGGTGGTGGCCTCGTCGGCGATGAGCAGCCGCGGCTCGCCGGCCAGCGCGATCGCGATCATGACGCGCTGGCGCATGCCGCCGGAGAGCTGGTGCGGGTACTCGTGGAAGCGCCGCTCGGCCGCGGGCAGCCGCACCAGCTTGAGCAGCTCGACCGCGCGGGCGTGGGCGCCCTTCTTGTCGAGGTCGCTGTGCAGCCGGACCGCCTCGGTGATCTGTGCACCGATCTTCATCGTCGGGTTCAGCGAGCGGGCCGGGTCCTGGAAGACCATCGCGATGTCGCCACCGCGCAGCGCCTGCATCTCCCGCTCGTCGAGGCCGAGCAGGTCGCGGCCGTCGAACCGCACCGAGCCGGAGATCCTGGCCGTCGGCGGCAGCAGCCCCATCAGGGCCCGGGAGCTGACGCTCTTGCCCGACCCGGACTCACCGATGATGGCCAGCATCGAGCCGGGGGCCAGCTCGTAGGACAGCCCGTTGACGGCGTTGATCTTCCGCCCGCCGCGGGTGAACTGGACCCGGAGGTCCTCGACCACCAGCAGCGGCTCGCCCGGGGTGGCCGCCGCGGCAGGGCGGTGCCGGCCGGCGGTGTCGGGGGCGATGACGCCCTCGGACACGATGGTGTCCTCCGTGGGGAAGGCCGCCGTGCGCTTGCTGCTCATCGACCACTCCAACGTGCACGCAGGTTCTCGCCGAGCAGGTTGAAGGCGAGGACGGTGACCAGCAGGGCCACGCTGGGCCAGACGACCAGCATCGGCGTCGCCGACAGGCTCAACTGGCCCGTGGAGACCATGTTGCCCCAGCTCGGGGCCGGGTCCGGGATGCCGAGACCGAGGAAGCTCAGCGCGCCCTCGATGATGATCACGATGCCCATGCCCAGCATCCCGAAGGTGATCAGCTGCGGGGCGATGTTGGGCGCCAGGTGCTTGAACAGCATCCGCCACGGCGACGTCCCGGCCAGCTGGGCGGCCGCCATGAACGGCATCTCCCGCAGGCGCAGCACCGCCGAGCGGGCGAGCCGGGCGAACGCCGGGACGCTGAAGAACGCCAGGGCGAAGATCGTGTTCGTCATGCTGGGGCCGAGCGCCTGCGCCACCGCCAGGGTGAGCACCAGCGACGGGAACGCGATCAGCACGTCGAGGACGCGCATGATGATCGTGTCGACCCAGCCGCCGACGTAGCCCGACAGCGCGCCGAGCGTCCCGCCGACCACCAGGCCGAGCAGGTTCACCGCGACCGCGATCCACAGCGACGACTGACCGCCGTTGAGCAGCCGCGACAGGATGTCGTTGCCGTTGGGGTCGGTGCCCAGGATGTGCCCCGGCGAGAGCGCCGGCTGGTTGCTCTCCAGCACGTTCCCGCCGACCGGGCTCGGCAGCGACAGCAGGGTCGGGCCCAGGAAGCAGGCGATCAGCACGAACGCGATGAGGCCGGCCGGGATCCACGTGCCGAGCTGGCTGCGCCAGCGTCGGCTGCGGCCACCGGCCCGTGCCTCGGCCTCGTCGACCTCCGGGCTGAGGGAGAACGACGGGGCAGGCTCAACGACTGCCATAACGGATCCTCGGGTCCAGGACGGCGTAGAGCAGGTCCACGACGAGGTTGGCGACCACCGCGACCAGCGCGAAGATCACGACCGCGGCCTGCACGACGACGAAGTCACGGGTGTTGATGGCCTGCAGCAGCATCTGGCCGATGCCGGGCAGGGCGAAGATCTGCTCGATGATCACGGTGCCGCCGATGAGCGCGCCCAGGTTCAGGCCGACGATCGTGATCAGGCCGAAGGACGAGTTCCGGAACGCGTGCTTGATCAGCACCGCCCAGGAGCCGACGCCCTTGGCGCGGGCGGTGGTGACGTACTCCTCCTGCTGCATCTGGTCGACCAGGTCCCCACGGAGGAACCGGGTGTAGTAGCAGAACAGCGGGAAGCCGATCGCCGCCGACGGCAGGATCATCCCGCGCAGGTTGGCCCAGAGCCCGTCCTCCAGCGGGGTGTAGCCGATGGCCGGCAGCCAGCCGAGCGAGACGGCGAACACGAGCACCAGGAGCAGCGCCAGCACGTAGTTGGCGACCGACAGCCCGAGGGTGCTGATCATCATGCTGATGCGGTCCATGAGCCCGCCCGGCTTGTGGGCGGCGAGAAGGGCCACCGGCACGGCCAGCACGAGCGAGACGACGAAGGCCAGGAGCACGAGCTCGCCGGTGACCGGCAGGCGGTCGGCGAGGATGTCGCTGACCGGCTGGCGGCTGACCAGGGAGTTCCCCAGGTCACCGGTGACGGCGCCCTGCAGCCACTCGAGGTAGCGGACCACCCCGGGCTTGTCGAGGCCGAGCTGCTGCTCGAGCAGCGCGATGTCCTCGGGGGTGGCCTCCGGGCCCAGCAGCTGCTGGGCGGCGTTGCCGGGGATCAGGCTGAGCACCCAGAACGTCAGGACCGTGACGCCCAGCATGATCGGGATGGCCATCAGCAGGCGCTTGACGACCAGCCGGAGGACCGGCGACCCGGTGACCCGGGTGAGGCGGGAGGCCCGCGGGCCCCGGCTGTGCGCCGGGACCCGCGGGGTGGCTGCCGTGGCGGTCACTGCTCCCGCCAGACCTCGTCCCAGATCACGCCCGTGTTCACCAGCAGCGGCGGGATCTTGGTGGTCAGGCCCGGGCCGTGCACGCCGGCGGCGGCGAGGTTGGCCGGCGCGAAGGCCAGGCCGAACGGCGCGTAGTGGTTCTCCGCGATCAGCTCGGCGGCCTGCCGGTACAGGTCCTCACGCTGCGCCTCGTCGATGGTCGCGGACGCGTCGTTCAGCAGCTGGTCCAGCGCCGGGTCGTTGACCCCGCTGTAGGGGACGCCGGAATTGAACCGGAAGCCGACGCCGACACCGGCGGCCGGGTCCCAGGCACCCGCGGTCTGCAGCATCGCCTGCCACTGACCACCGGTGAACTTCTGGATCACGCCCGACAGCTGGGAGTCCTCGATCGTGACCTCGATGCCGGCCTCCTGCCACTGCGTCTGCAGGGCGGTGTTGATCTGCGTCGCGACGTAGTTGCTGATCGTCCCCAGGTTGACCGTCAGGCCACCCAGCTCCTGCACGAGCTCCTTGGCCCGGTCCACGTCGTACTCCGGGTAGCCCTCGGTCTCCGGCATGTAGAACTTGCCGCCCGGGGCGGTGAAGTTCTGGCTGACCTCGTAGTTGCCGCCGAAGATGCCCTCGTTGATGGCCTCGAAGTCGGTGGCCGCGTAGATCGCCTCACGAGCCCGCGGGTCGTTGAACGGCGCGATCTCGGTGTTCAGCTGGATGACGTAGGGCGAGGTGGCCGGCTGGATGGTCACCTGCAGCTGCCCGTTGGCCTGCGCCTGCTCGAGCAGCGGGGTGGTGTTGAGCCCCTCGTAGGCCTGCGCCTGCCCCGCCTGCAGGGCCTGGTAGGCGGGCTGGTCGCCGCCGATCGACTGGAAGGTGAGCTTGTCCAGGTAGGGCAGGCCCTCCTTGAAGTAGTTCGGGTTCTTCTCCAGCTCCAGGACCGAGCTCAGCTGGTTCTCGACCACGGTGAAGGGGCCGGCACCGACGGGCTTGATCTTGAAGGCGTCCTCGCCCATCTGCTCCAGGGCAGTCGGGGACGCGATCCAGTTGACGTTGCTGGTCGGGAAGGAGGCCAGGATCGCCGGGAACGGCCGGCTGAAGGTGAGGGAGACGGTGAGCGGGTCGACGACCTGGATGCCGCCCTCGGCCAGCGGCCAGTTCGGCTTGCAGGTGCACGCGTTCGCCAGCGCCCGCTCCCAGTTGAACTTGACCGCCTCGGCGTCCAGCGGCGTGCCGTCGCTGAACTGGATGCCGTCGCGGAGCTTGACGGTGAAGCTCGTCCCGTCCTCGGACAGCTCGTAGCTCTCGGCCTGGTGGCCCTCGACGCGGGCGTTGGAGCCGTCGTCGTCGGCGCGGAGCAGGAACAGGCCACCGAAGATGGCCTGCTGCATCGCGATGTTCGAGCCACCGGTGGTGTTCGTCGCGGGGTCGAGGCCGGCCGGCCAGCTGCCCGCGAACGCTGCGTCCTCCAGGACGGTCAGCTCGCCGCCCGACTGCGGCTCGCCCACCGGTCCCCCGGTGCTGCCGGAGGCGGACCCTCCACTGTCGCCGCCACCGCCACAGGCCGACAGCGCCAGCGCCGCGGCGGTGAGAAGGGACAGGATCGTCCGTTGCTTCATGTAGGTGCTCCCCTTGGGGCCTGGGTGGATCGGGCTGGACGGTGTGAGCAGTCCGGAGGGACTCGCTCGGGCCGTCAGGGACGTGGGCACCCGCAGTGAT
Source organism: Geodermatophilus sp. SYSU D00705 (assembly GCF_054050135.1). NCBI lineage: Bacteria > Bacillati > Actinomycetota > Actinomycetes > Geodermatophilales > Geodermatophilaceae > Geodermatophilus > Geodermatophilus sp. SYSU D00705. The sequence continues at coordinate 8,921 of NZ_JBJGYT010000047.1, forward strand.
GGGGGTCACGCGAGGCCTGACCAGATTCCGCGAGCGACCTGCCCGGAGACCCCGCCGCTTTCGCCCCGCGGAAGACAACTTCGGGGCTGCGGAGCGGACTGCCCGGTCCGCTCCGGGGCTCGGGCACGCACGGGGCCGGTGTGGCTGCCGTGACCCGGGCAGCGCCCTCCTCGGTGCTCCGGCGTGGCGGTCGCCACACCGCGGACACGGGCCGGTCCGCTCGTCACGGACGCCGCCGGGAGCGAAGCTGGGGCCATGACCAGACAGCTCCGCCCGGCTGCGGGAAGCGACCGCTCGTCAGCGACCCGGCTGGCCGGGCACGCCGGCGGGTCGGCGACGGCCGCCGGCCGCGTGCTGGCGGTGCTGGACGCGTTCGGCCCGGCGCACGCCTCCCTCACGCTCAGCGAGATCAGCCGGCGGTCGGGGCTGTCGCTCACCACGACCCACCGCCTGGTCGGGGAGCTCAAGAACTGGGGCGCCCTCGAGCGGGGCGCCGACGGCCGCTACGGCATCGGGCTGCGGCTGCTGGAGCTGGGCGCGCTGGCGCCGCAGGGTCTCCAGCTGCGTGAGGTGGCCGTCCCCTACGTCGACGACCTCCACCAGGCCACGCGGGCCAACGTGGTGCTGGGCGTGCGGGACGGGACGGACGTCGTCTACGTGGAGGCGCTGCGGGCCCGGGGCGCGGTACGGCTGATGAGCCGGATCGGCGGTCGGTGGCCGCTGCACACGACGGGGACCGGGCAGGTGCTGCTCGCCTTCGCCGGCCCGGAGGTGCAGGAGGAGGTCCTGAGCGGCCCGCTGAAGGGGTACACGCCGCACACCATCACCGACCCGGCCGCGCTGCGCCGGACGCTGGCCGAGGTGCGGCGCATGGGCGTGGCGGTCGCCGAGAACCAGCTGACCGCGGAGGCGCCCGCGCTGGCCGTCGCCGTCCCCGTGCGGGGTGCCGGCGACGAGGTGGTCGCCGCCCTCGGGGTGACGGTGTCGGCCGGCACGACGCAGCCGCAGGCCCTCGTGCCGGTGCTCAACGCCACCGCGCGCGGGATCTCCCGCGCCCTGGGCGCGCCGTCGGCACAGCCGGCGGTCCGCCGCCGGCCGTGAGCGCGGGGGCCCAGGCGGGTGCCCGGGCCCCCGGCGGGCTCAGCGGGTGGGCGCCATGCCCAGCCAGCGCCAGGCGTTGTTCCAGAGGATGTCCTCGAGGACGTCCTCGGGCAGCCCCATCGACTTCAGGGTGCGGCCGGCCGGCTCCTCGCGCGGCATGGCGGGGAAGTCGGAGCCGACCAGCAGCCGGTCGGAGCCGAGCAGGTCGATGAGGTAGGTCAGCGCCCGGCGGTCGAAGACCAGCGAGTCGTAGTAGAAGCGCCGCGCGAACTCCAGCGGCGACGGCCCGTCGTCGGGCATGACGGCGCGCTCGGGGTTCTTCGGCTCCTCGTTCCACGAGCCGCCCCAGAAGTACTGGTGGCGCGGGATCATCAGCGGGTAGCCGCCGGCCGCGTGGCTGAAGGAGATCCGCAGGTCGGGGCACTTGGCCGCGGTGCCGCCGGTGACCATGGAGGCCGCCGCGAAGGCGCCCTCGACGCCGACGACGTAGGTGCCCATGGCCGACATCGGCAGCCGCTCGGTCGGCGAGGGCATCGCGTGCACGAAGACCGACAGCCCCAGGCGCTCGACCTCGGCGAAGAACGGCAGGAACTTCTCGTGGCCGATCGAGGAGCCCAGGATGTTCGAGGCGATCTCGACGCCCTTGAGGCCCTGCTCCTTGATCGCGGCGAGCTCGGCGGTGGCGGCGTCCGGGTCCTGCATGGGGACCATGCCCAGGGCGATCAGCCGGGTCGGGTCGGCCTGCACCAGGGTGGCGCTGAACTCGTTGACGTGTCGGGCCAGCGACAGGCCGTCGTCCAGGGGGAGGTCGTAGCGCAGCAGCGGCGGCATCGGGGTGAGCACCTCGACGTCGACGCCGTTGGCGTCCATGGCCTCGATGCGGCGCTCGGCGTCGAAGAAGACGTCCTTGGCCTTGAACTGCATCTGCCCGAACAGCAGCGTGCGCGCGGTCTCGCCGTCCACGGCCTCCATGCGGGGGAAGCACTCGGGCGAGTCGGCCGGGTAGTCGTACGGCAGCAGGTGGGCGTGGGTGTCGATGAGCATGCGGTCCTCCGGTCAGAGGTTCGGGTGGACGGAGACGTGGACGGCGGACTCGCCGGACACCTCGCCGGCGAGGACCTCGATGGCGTGTGCCGTGTCGTCCAGGCCGAAGGTGTGGGTGTGCAGCCGCTCCAGCGGGAAGCGGCGGGACTCGATGAGCGCGATCGCCTCGGCCATCGCCTTGGCGTCGACGCCGAACGCGCCCTGGACGGTCAGCGCCCGGTTGATGATCAGGTCGGTGCGCAGGGGGATCTCGCGGTTGCCCTTGATGCCGGCGAGGACGACGCGCCCGCCGTGCTTGGTGGCCAGCAGCGCGTCGGTGACCGGGCCCGCGGCCATCGGGGTCAGCTCCAGGGTGACGTCGACGCCGCGGCCGCCGGTCAGGTCCTGCACCCGCTCGACGACGTCCTCGGCGGCGTCGCCGTCGACGACCAGGGCGTGGTCGGCGCCGAACTCCCGGGCCAGCGCCAGCTTGTGGGCGTCGGCCTCCAGGCCGGTGACCACGACCGTGCCCGCCCCGGCGGCCTTGGCGGCGATGACCGCGGCGATGCCGCGCAGGCCGGAGCCGAGCACGAGGACGGTGTCGCCGAGCTGGACCTGGCCGTAGTGGAGCGCCCACCGGACGCCGGCGCCCATCGAGTTGTACATGGCCGCGACCTCGACCGGCAGGCTGTTGTCGATCTTGTGGACGACGGACCCCGGGGCCAGGTACATGTACTCGGCGAACCCGCCCCACAGCGACGGCGCGACGTCGATCGGGGTGACGCCGTGGCCGCCGACGCGGTTGCGGCAGGCCTGGTAGTTGCCGACCAGGCAGTCGAAGCAGTTGCGGCACGGGATGACGACCTCGAGGGCGACCCGGTCCCCCGGCTGCACGCCCCAGCGCTTGGCGGCGTTCTCGCCGACCTCCTCGACGATGCCCATGGGCTCGTGGCCGGGGATGAACGCCGGGCTGTCCGGGCGCGCGTGGCCCTTGTAGAACTCGACGTCGCTGCCGCACAGGCCGTTGGCCTCCAGGCGGAGGAGGCCGTCGTCCGGCCCGACCTGGGGCCGGGGGAACTCCTGGATCTCGATCTTGCGCGGGCCCACCTGGACCGCGGCGCGCACCATGTCGGCCAATTCGTCCTCTTTCCTCGTACCGAGCCGGGAACCGGGCGCCGATCGGCGGGCGCCGTCCGGGCGCCGGACCCCGGGCGGGACCGCGCGGGGGCCCCGCACCACTCGTGTGCCGCGGGTCACGCTAGGTCGGCCGCGAGCGGCGTCACCACGGCACTTCCGCCGTGCGGTGGACCGGTCCCCCGTCCTCAGGCGGACGGCTGGAGGAGGAGACCGGGGTCGACGTCGGCGGGCGTGCGGCAGCCGGTGAGGGCCATGGCGCGCAGCAGCTCGGCCCGGAGCAGCTCCAGGACCCGCTCGACGCCGGCCTGCCCGCCGGCGGCCAGCCCGAAGAGGTAGGGGCGGCCGACCATCACCGCGGCGGCGCCGAGCGCGAGGGCCTTGAGGACGTCGGTGCCGCGCCGCACGCCGCCGTCCAGGAGGACCGGCACCCGCCCGGCCGCGGCCGCGACGACCGCCGGCAGCGCCTCGACGGTCGCCTGCACGCCGTCCAGCTGCCGCCCGCCGTGGTTGGACACGACGATCCCGTCGACGCCGGCGTCCAGCAGCCGCGGGACCTCCTCCGGCCGCAGCACGCCCTTGACCACCAGCGGCCCGGCCCACTGGTCGCGGACGAACGCCAGGTCGTCCCAGGTCACCGGCCGCGGCGAGGCGAGGACCTGCCGCTGCGTCGCCCAGGCCGACAGCCGGCCGTCGCGGCGCGTGGGCAGGTTGCCGCGGAGGAACTCCACCGCCCACGCCGGGCGCGAGGCGCCGTGCAGGAGCATCCCCGGCGTGGGGCGGACCGGCAGGGCGAAGCCGTTGCGGCGGTCGCGCTCGCGGCCGCCGAACACGGGCGTGTCCACGGTCAGCACCAGCACCCGGTAGCCGGCGGCGGCCACCCGCTCCAGCGCCGCCGGCACCTCCTCCCGCGCGGCCGGGAGGTACAGCTGGTACCAGAGCCCGCCCCCGCCGGCGCGGGACACCTCCTCCAGCGGGTAGCCGGTCACCGTGCTCTGCACGTAGACGGTGTCCTGGGCGGCCGCGGCGGCGGCGACGGCCAGCTCGGCCCGGCGGTGCGCGACCCGGCCGCCGCCGGTCGGGGCCAGCAGCACGGGCAGGGAGACCCGCCGGCCGAACAGCTGCACCGACGGGTCGACGTCGGCCACGTCGGCCAGGACGCGGGGCCGCAGCCGGATCTCCCGGAAGGCGGCCTCGTTGCGGGCCAGGGTCAGCTCGTCGTCGGCACCGCCGTCGACCATGTCGAACACCGGCCGCGGCAGGCGCCTCCGGGCCAGCTCGCGGACGTCGGCGAGGTTCACGGCCGAGCGCAGGCGCACGGTGCCTCCTTGCGGGCCCGGGGCCCGGAACGGCCCGGCGGGGACGGCCGGAGCCGTCCCCGCCGGGGATGAGCGGTCCCGCGGGCCCCGGTTCCCCGGGGCCCGCGAGCAGAGGGCGGGTCAGCCCTGGGCGCGCCAGACCTCGTCCCAGATGACGCCGGAGTTGACCAGCAGCGGCGGGATCTTGGTGGTCAGACCCGGACCCTGCACGCCCTCCACGGCGAGGTTGGCCGGCGCGAAGGCCAGACCGAAGGGAGCGTAGAAGTTGTCCGCGATCCGCTCGGCGGCCTGCCGGTACAGGTCGGCCCGGCCGTCCTCGTCCAGCGTGCCGGCCGCCTCGTTGAGCAGGGCGTCCAGCTCCGGGTCCGCGATGCCGCTGAACGGCGAGGTGGAGTTGAAGCGGAAGCCGACGCCGACACCGGCGGCGGGGTCCCAGGCGCCTGCGGTCTGCAGCATCGCCTGCCACTCGCCGGAGTTGAACGACTCCACGAGGCCGGAGAGCTGGAAGTCCTCGATGGTGACGTCGATGCCGGCCTCCTGCCACTGCGTCTGCAGCGCGGTGTTGATCTGCGTGGCGACGTAGTTGCTGATCGTGCCGAGGTTGACCGTCAGGCCGCCCAGCTCCTGCACCAGCTCCTTGGCGCGGTCCAGGTCGTACTCCGGGTAGCCGTCGACCTCGCGCTCGTAGAACTTGCCGCCCGGCGCGGTGAAGCCCTGGCTGACCTCGTAGGCACCGCCGAAGATGCCCTCGTTGATGGCCTCGAAGTCGGTGGCCCGGTAGATCGCCTCACGGGCCCGCGGGTCGGTGAACGGCCCGGTCTTGGTGTTGAGCTGGATGACGTAGGGCGAGGTCGCCGCCTGGATGGTCACCTGCATCTGCCCGTTGGCCTGCGCCTGCTCGACCAGCGGGGTGGTGTTCATGCCCTCGTAGGCCTGGGCCTGGCCGGCCTGCAGCGCCTGGTACGCGGGCTGGTCGCCGCCGATGGACTGGAAGGTGAGCTTGTCCAGGTAGGGCAGGCCCTCCTTGAAGTAGTTCGGGTTGCGCTCCAGCTCCAGCGTGGTGCTCAGCTGGTTCTCGACCACGGTGAAGGGGCCGGCGCCGACGGGCTTGATCTTGAAGGCGTCCTCGCCCATCTGCTGCAGCGCCGTCGGGGAGGCGATCCAGTTGACGTTGCTGGCCGGGAAGCCGGACATGACCGCGCCGTTGGGCGAGGTGAAGGTGATCGACACCGTCAGGGGGTCGATCACCTTGATCGGGTCGGTGGCCAGCTGCCAGGTCGGCTTGCAGCTGCAGGGCGCGGCGAGCGCGCGCTCCCAGTTGAACTTGACCGCCTCGGCGTCAAGCGGCGTCCCGTCGCTGAACTGGATGCCGTCGCGCAGCTTCACGGTCAGCGTGAGCCCGTCGTCGGACAGCTCGGCGCTCTCGGCCTGGTTGCCCTCGATGCGGGCGTTGGAGCCGTCGTCGTCGGCACGGAGCAGGAACAGGCCGCCGTAGATCGCCTGCATCATCGCGATGTTGGCGCCGCCGGTGGTGTTGGACGCCGGGTCCAGTCCGGTGGGCCAGCTGCCCGCGAACGCGGCGTCCTCGAGGACGGTCAGCTCGCCACCCTGCTGCGGTTCGCCGGCGGCGGCCTGGGTGCCGGTGTCGGTGTCGCCGGTGTCGCCACCGCCGCACGCGGACAGCGCGAGTGCGGTGGCCAGGAGGATGGACGGGATCGTCCTCTTCTTCATGTGGTTGCTCCCCTTGCTGGGTCGGCCTCGAGACAGGTGCGGGCTGAGCTGGGAGGTGCGGGTGGAGCCGCCGGCGGACCGCTGGTCACCGGCCGTGCCAGTGACGCGCGTCACTGCGTCGCACAAGATCCTGGGCGGCGCCGAGCGGACGGACCGGCGCTTGCACGTGGCGGAAGACAACTTCGGCACTGCCCGCTCCACCTGCGCGTTCGCGGATAACGAATCGGTCGCGATGGGCCGGGAGAGCGCCTGGCAGGGTGGGCGCCGTGGAGTTCGCTGACGTCGTCCGCCGTCGCCGGATGGTGCGGGACTACGACCCCGACCGGCCGGTCCCCCCGGAGGTGCGCGAGCGCCTGCTGGAGCACGCGATCCGGGCGCCGTCGGCCGGGTTCAGCCAGGGCTGGGCGTTCCTCGTGCTGGAGTCCGCCGAGGAGCGGGCGCGGTTCTGGGCGGCGACCACCGGCCCCGGCACCCCCGACCCCTGGCTGGTGCGGATGAGCCGGGCGCCGCTGCTGGTGGTGCCGATGTCGTCGAAGGCCGCCTACCTGGACCGCTACGCCGAGCCGGACAAGGGCTGGACCGACCGTGACGAGGCCCGCTGGCCGGTCCCCTACTGGGACGTCGACACCGGGATGGCGGCGCTGCTGGTGCTGCTGACCGCGGTCGACGAGGGGCTGGGGGCCTGCTTCTTCGGGGTCCCCGGCGAGCGGGTCGAGGCGTTCCGCGCCGCGTTCGGGGTCCCGGACACCCACCGGCCGGTCGGCTGCGTCTCGGTGGGGTACCCCGGCGCCGAGGACCGCCGCTCCCCCTCCCTGCGCCGCGGGCGGCGCGGCGTCGACGAGGTCGTGCACCGCGGTCGGTGGTGACCGGCGCCCCTGGTTGACTGCCGGCGTGACGATCGACGACGAGTCCCGCGCCGTCCTGGTCACGGGTGGCTCCCGCGGCATCGGCCGCGCCATCGCCCGGGCCTTCGCCGAGCGCGGCGACCGGGTCGCCGTCCACTGGGGCGCCTCGCGGGAGCGGGCCGAGCGGGTGCTCGCCGAGCTCCCCGGCGACGGCCACGTGCTGGTGCAGGCCGACCTCGGCGACGCCGCGGCGGTCGCCGGCATGGTGGACGACGCCGCCGCGGCCCTGGGCGGGCTGCAGGTGCTGGTCAACAACGCCGGGGTGTTCACCGCGCACCCGCCGCTGGCCACCTCCTACGAGCAGTGGCAGGAGGCCTGGTCGCGGACGCTGGCGGTCAACCTCGTCGGCGCCGCCAACGCCACCTTCCGGGCGGTGCCGCACCTGATCGCCGCGGGCGGGGGCGCGATCGTCAACGTCTCCAGCCGGGGCGCCTTCCGGGGCGAGCCCGACACCCCCGCGTACGGCGCGTCCAAGGCCGGTCTCAACGCCTTCGGGCAGTCGATGGCGCTCGCCCTCGCGCCGCACGGCATTGCGGTGGGCACGGTGGCCCCGGGCTTCGTGCAGACGGAGATGGCGCGGGAGGTGCTCGACGGGCCCGGCGGCGACGCGGTGCGGGCGCAGTCCCCCTACGGGCGGGTGGCCCGGCCCGAGGAGGTCGCGTCGGCGGTGCTGTGGCTGGCCTCGCCGGGGGCCCGGTTCTCCACCGGCACGATCATCGACGTCAACGGGGCCTCCTACCTGCGGAGCTAGCTGTACTGACCGGGCAGGTTGGTCAAGCGGGTGATGGGTGGATGAGCGCCGATACCGGTGTGGGGCCGGTGATGGTTGTAGGCGTGTAGCCAAGCAGGAAAGGCCGCCCGGCGGTCGGTCTCGCTGGCGAAGAACTGCGCGAAGGCCCACTCGGTGGTCATGGTGCGGTTGAAGCGCTCGACCTTGCCGTTGGTCTGGGGCCGGTAGGGCCGGGTTCGTTTCGGAGTGATGCCCAGGTTGGCGCAGGCGGCGGCCCAGTCGCGGCTGCGGTAGCAGCCGCCGTTGTCGGTGAGCACCCGGCGAGCGGCCACGCCGCGGTCTGCGAACCAGGCCACCGCCCGGCGCAGCACCGCAGTGGCAGTCGCGCTGGTCTCGTCGTCGTGGATCTCGGCGTAGGCCAGCCGGGAGTGGTCGTCGAGAACGACGTGGATGAACCCGTGGCGCATCAGCGGGTTGCGGTACTTGCTGCGGGCTCGGCCGCCGTCGGCGGTGCGGTTGGCGTGGCCCTGCTCGCGGCCGAGAAACCGCCAGCCGCCGCCAGCGGGGATGTTGCCCAGCTTCTTCACATCGGCGTGCAGCAGCTGCCCGGGTGCGGTGTGCTCGTAGCGGATCACCACCCGTTCGCGCCGCTCCAGCTGCGCCAGCCGGTTGATCCGGCAGCGATGCAGCACGGCACCGGCGGTCGAGGCGGCTACGCCGGTCGCCTCGGCCAGCCGCACCGCGCCCCAGCGCTTGCGCAGGCGCAACGACACGATCCGCTTGGTCGTGGCCTGATCGGTCTTGTGCGGGCTACCGAACGGCCGGCTGGAACGGTCGGCCATCCCGGCGGCACCCTCGACCCGATACCGCTCGGCCCACCGATCCGCGGTGGTCCAGGCGACGCCGAAGAACTCCGCGGCCCGGTTCTTGGGCCAGTCCTCCTCGACCACCAGGCGAGCCAGCCGCAGGCGCTGGCGTGGAGTCAGGGCGGCATTAGCGTGGAGCACGAGGACCTCCGGGAGCTCGTGGACTGGGTGCCTTCAGCAGCTCCACTCCACGCCCGGAGGTCCTCCCTCCACAAGATCAGTCAGCTAGACGCTGTGATCGCACACCCTCGACCAACGTCTCCGGTCAGTACAGCTAGCACTGTGTCCGCGACAGAACCGCCCGGCCGACTCGCGAGACCACCGCACCCCGGGCCGGACCTGGTGAACGTCCACGCAACGACGCTCCGGGACATCAGCGCAAGGCGTCCGGCTTGACGATGTCTCCGCGGGAACGCTCACCGGGCGACAGCCGCGACGTGCTTCCGGGGCCGGCGACCGGTCTCAGCGAGAGGGTGCTGCAGGAAGGCAGTGCCTGAGCTCCTCTGCCGACCGGTCACCGCACTGGCTCCCTGCCGACCGTGATCATCCGATCGATCGTTCGGACCCACGCCGCCTGGATGTCCCCGGGCTGACCCTCGACGACGTTCCTCAGGTCGGCGAGCGCGCTGGGTCCCTCGTTGACGAGGATCTCGAAGCTGAGCCGAAACACCAGCTCACAGATCTCCTCCAACTCCAGACCTGCATCGAGCAGAGGCTGGATGATCCAGTGCCGCTCCTCTTCCGTCAGCCACACCACGACTGACCTTCGCGGGGCGCGGCCCGGGTGGATGCACGCCGAGAGGTCGCCGACGGGACTTCGTCAGCCGACCACACGGGGACAGCGAGCCGGCTGGGATCAGGAGTTGGTGGGCACACCGAGCCCGACCCCGACCTCGACCCTGTCCCCGTCCCAGAGCGGCCGACTGTGGGACACATGCGGCCGACGGCGTTCCCACGCGAACGTGTGGGAGGGGGCTCGCCGCCGCAGCACCCTGTTCTCGGTTGGTGGGGGGGGGGGGGGGGGGGGGGGGGGCGGGGGGGGGGGGGGGGGGGGGGCGGGGGGGGGGGGGGGGGGGGGGGGGGGGGGGGGGGGGGGGGGGGGGGGGGGGCGCGCGCCCGCCCCCCCGCCCCCCCCCCCCCCCCCCCCCCACCGGGCTGAACCTCGGCCGAGTCGCGCACGAGCCCCATGGCGACGATCCCGTCCCCTGACCTGGTAGGCCGGCTCGTGGATGCCGCTCTCCCGGCGGGGATCGCTCCATGGCACCTCGTCCGCTGAACCTCGAGGGCGGCCGTGAGCGATCACGACCCAGGTCGTGGTCGAGGACACGGACGCGCAGGGCCACGCGCCCGGGCGGAGGTTTGTCGCTGTGGCCACGGTCGGCTCATGAGAGCCCGGGTTCAGCTCCCGCACGGGGCTGTCCAGATGGCACCCTCGGCTGTGCAGATGGTGGCGGTCCGATGACCGGGTGCCGCGGCGGAGGGAGACCATGACGGCGGAGCCGTTCGCTCGGTTCAGGGTGGCGCGGACATCCGACTTCGACGAGGCGTACCGGGCGATGCAGTCGACGTTCCTGCCGATGCGCATGCGGTTGCTCGAGCCGCTGCGCCCCCAGGGCGTGGCCCTGACGCTGAACGCGACACGCGTCGGTGATGTGACGGTCAGCTACGTCCGGTTCGGCCACGACCTGCGGATCGACACGGCCGAGGCGGAGGACTATCACGTCAACGTGCCGCTCACCGGCGAGACGGAGTCGCGTTCCGGCCTGCTGGAGCAGGTCCGGAGCACGCCTCATCGCGCGGCGATGTTCATGCCGGAGTTGCCCGCCGACATCGCCTGGCGCGCAGGCTGCGCGCAGTTCTGCCTGGTCCTTCCTCGTCAGCTCCTGCAGCAGGAGCTCGCGACGATGCTGGACCGACCCCTGCCCGGGCCGATTGCTTTCACCCCGGCCATGGATGTCACCAGCCCTTCGGGGCGGGCGTGGGTGGAGGCGGTGCGGCTGATCGAACGGCAGGCGAGCTACGAGCAGAGCCTGCTCGACCACCCTCTGGCGGCGGGCCATCTGGAGAGGCTGCTCATCGAGGGACTGCTGCTGGCCCAACCGCACAACTACAGCGAGGCGCTGGCCCAGCCACGTCTTCCGGCCGCCCCGCCGGCGGTCCGCCAGGCGATCGAGCTCATGCACGGCCGGCCGGAGCACCCCTGGACGACGGCGACGCTGGCCCGCCGTGTCGCGGTGAGCCCGCGGAGCCTGCAGGACGGGTTCGCCCGCTCAGTCGGCGTTCCGCCGATGCGCTATCTGCGGGACGTGCGGCTGCAGCGAGCCCGCAACGACCTGCGGGCCGCCGATCCCGGCAGGGTCACGGTGGCCCAGGTCGCCGGCCGGTGGGGCTTTCTGTATCCGAGCCGGTTCGCCGCGGCCTACCGCGAGATGTTCGAGGAGGGCCCGGCCCACACCCTGCGGCACTCTTGAGGGCCGGCACCTGGGGCGACGCCACGCGGCCAGGTGCACGTCTCGCGGTCTGCGCGAATCGCACCGAACTCTGCGCCGTGCGCGTAGACCCGCCCGGCCCGCCCCTTCTTTCATGGGAGCGCGGTTCCTGTCGGAGACACGGTCGAACAGTCGGCCCGCCCGCCGCACACGGAGCCGGGGCCCGAGGCCCGCCGCTCCCCGGTCCGCGCTGAGCACAGGCGCGGGGCGGCGGAGTGGTCGCCCCGCGGTCCCTCACCCGGGTGGCCCGCATCGCCGGAGGGGACGATCCGGTTCCGTTTGCCGCCGCGAGAGGAGCTGGTCACGGTGCCGTCGGACACGGACTCTGTGCGCGTCCTCGTGGTCGACGAGCAGGAGATGGTCCGCCGCGGGGTGGCCCAGGTGCTCGCCGGCGACTCGGCGATCACGGTCGTAGGCGAGGCCGGATCGGTCGCCCAGGCGCTGGCGCGGGGACCGGCGGTGCGGCCCGACGTCGCCGTGGTCGGCATGCGGCTGCCCGACGGCAGCGGTGCGGAGGTCTGTGAACGGCTGCGGGCCTGCGTGCCCGGTCTGCGGTGCCTGGTGCTGAGCAAGTGCTCCGACGGCGAGACAGTGGCCACGGCCGTGCGGGCGGGCGCGTCGGGGTACCTGCTCGAGCAGGTGCGGGCCCCGGAGCTGGTGGCGGCCGTGCGCAAGGTCGCCTCCGGCGGCACCGTCTTCGACGAGGAGGCGACGCCGGCGTCCCGCCGACGCACCGGCGAGCAGCACCATCCGCTGGAGCTGCTCACCCCGCAGGAGCGCACCGTGCTGCGGCTGATCGGCGAGGGGCTCACCAACCGCCAGATCGGCGACCGCATGGGGCTGACGGAGAAGACGGTGAAGAACTACACCACCAACCTGCTGGCCAAGCTGGGCATGGAACGGCGTACCCAGGCGGCGATCCTGGCCACCCGGTTACGTGACCGTCTGCTCGGCGAGAACCGACCGCCTGAAGACCGTCAGACGGTTCGCCGGGTGCTCGTGACCGACTGACGGGCGGCTTCGGCGGCTCGCCGGGTCGTCGTTCGACCTCTCCCCGAGACCGTGTCCGTGAAGCCGCCTTCTGTCACGGAGCGGCGCCCCGGGAGGTCCGCAGGCGATCGATCTGCGCCGCGACATCCGCACGCGTCGTCGCCCGGAGGTCGCCTACGCTGCCGGCTCACCAGTGGGATTTCCGGACGAGGTGGGTGGCCGCATGTCGGAGGGCTGGGCGGGTGGGGCCTCGGAGGCCGAGGCTCGGGAGTTCGCGGCGGCGTTCCGTTCCCTGCTGGCCTGGGTGCATGCACCCGAGGGCGGTGAGCGCAACGAGGTCGCCGCTCTGGTCAGGGAGGTGCTCGGAGAGGCCGGCGAAGCACAGTCCGTGGTCACCCGGCAGCTGCCGCCCTTCGAGCACGTCAACCTGCAGACCGCGCTCGACGCCTGGTCGGCCGAGGCGGGGCGGCGGGTCGAGATCCGCGGCATCGCGATGCCACCGCACTACGGTGGGATCACGCTCCAGCAATTGGTCAGCGGCGAGATGCTGCCGCCGCTGCGGCTCTCGCCGCCGGGCGTGGTGGATCTCCCGAACGGGCCGAACTCGACGCTGGCCTGCCTGCGGTTGGCACTGCTGCTGGTCACCGACGCCCTCGGCCGATACGTGTTGATGGTGCAGGAGCCCACCGAGGAACAGCCCGTGTTGACCGTCGAGGTCGCCGGGCTGCCGGTCCGGCAGGCGCAGGCCGTGCTGGGTGAGCTGGAGCGGGAGAGCCGTCGGCTGAGCGTCTACCGACGGCAGCTGGTGGAGGTGACGCTGACCCCGATGGGCACGGTCGGCCTGGACTTCCTCGACCCGCCGACCATCGGGCGGGACGACGTCGTCCTGCCCGAGCCGGTGCTGGACCGGATCGAGCGGCACGCCCTGGGGGTCGCCGAGCACCGGGCCGCGCTCGTCGCGGCGGGGCAGCACCTCAAGCGCGGTCTGCTGATCTTCGGCCCTCCGGGCACCGGCAAGACCCACACCGCCGGCTACCTGCTCGGTCGGATGACCGAGTACACCCGCCTGGTGCTCACCGGCCGGTCGCTGGGAGCGGTCGGCGAGGTGACCGAGCTGGCCCGTGTGCTCCAGCCCGCGGTCGTCGTCCTGGAGGACGTCGACCTCGTCGCCGCCGACCGATCGTTCGGTCCCGGCGCCAGCCCGGTGCTGTTCGACCTGCTGGATGCGATGGACGGCGCCGCGGCCGACGCCGACCTGCTGTTCCTGTTGACCACCAACCGAGCCGACCTGCTCGAACCCGCGCTGGCCGCCCGCCCCGGCCGGGTGGACGTCGCCGTCGAGATCGACCTGCCCGGCGCCGAGGCCCGCCGGCGGCTGCTCGAGCTCTACGGCCGCCACGTCCCACTGCGCCTCACCGACGCCGACATCCGGGCGGTGGTCGAGCGTAGCGACGGCGCGACCGCGTCGTTTCTGAAGGAGCTGCTGCGCCGAGCCGTGCTGGAAGCCCTGCGCGAGGATGGCGTGCTCACCTCCGTCAACGGGCAGCACGTGAGCCGCGCGCTGGATGACCTGCTCGACTCCACCCAGTCGGTCACACGCACCCTGCTCGGCGTCGGTGTCGACCCCGAAACCCTGCCCGCCGACGGCCCGGCGCCGATGCCCGCCCCCGCCGGGTGGTTTCCCCACGCAGTGCGCCACGTCCGGCGCCACAACTGGTGACACGACCCCCGCCCGCGCCGAGCCGATCCGCTGCTGCGGCGTACGGCCGGCCGGGCGTCCGCCACGCGGGACCGGCCGGTGACCCGGGATGGGTCACCGGATGCCTTCAGCGCGCCCATGGCGGCCCACTGACGGACACCGTCACCGCTGTGGGGTGCCGTATAAGTGACGGATCATGCGCTCGTGAGCGACGCCTCTCTCGCCCCCGACTCGGTCGGCCTCCACCCGGACGAAGCCGCGCGACGTTGTTCGGAGCGGGGCCTGGAACTCACGGTCGAGAACGATGAGTGGGTGTCGTCCTACTGGGGCCACGGTCAGCCCTGGCGCGTGACGGAGCAGTTGCCCAGACCCGGCGAGCGGGTGTCATCACGCGCGATCGTGGTCCGTGTGAGCCTGCGCGACCGACAGGGGGATGCAGGTGTCCGGGAACCGCGCCGCCCCTTGCCGCCAGACCCGCCCCAGCGGCTGTCGTGGCGTAGCCCAGTGCGCTGGTGGTTGATCGCTGTCTTCGCCCTGATCGGAGTAGGCTCGGCCATCGCGGGTGCCTGGTGGACGACAGTCAGCATGGCCGCCTTCGTGGGGCCGCTCTACTCGCCAGCATTGCCCACGAGCGCCGACAGGAAGGCGAGCGGCACCGCCCCTGAAGCCGCCTTGTGTCCCGGAGCGGCCCACTTGGGGACACCGGTACTCAGCGGTATCCCGGTCGCCAGGTCAGCGAGGCCGGGGTCCGAGGGTCCAGCGTCCGGTGGGCCGTCCGCGGAGTGGGTCCGGCCGAGCGGTGCCGAGGTCGCTGTCCGCTGAGCGTGGGGTGCGCTTGAGGGTGACCGAGCTGATCCGGTCGGCCAACTCGGCGGGGATCTCCCAGTCCTCGGGGGCGCCGGTGGCGCAGGCGTCGTGGGCCAGGGCGGCGGCGTACACGGCTTTGGCGTCGGACTCGTCGAGACCGGTGAAGCGGACGCGGGCCTTCTGCGGGGCGTCGACGGCGACGACGCCCTCTTCGGGGCAGCCGCCGAGGCACTGCACGTTGCGGATGGCGATGGGGTTGTCGGGTTCGTTCTCGGCGACCTGGACCAGGGCCGCGGTGAGGCGGCGACCGAACTCGCCGGTGGCGCGGGGGTCATAGCGGGGGCAGGTGCGACAGATCAGCAGCGTCATGGTGGCTTCCGGGTCGGGGTGCCGGCGGCCAGGGCGTGGCCTGGCC
>NZ_JBJGYT010000048.1:0-20529 GCF_054050135.1 Geodermatophilus sp. SYSU D00705
GCTCTGCCGGCGCTGCAGCGCCGGCAGAGCGCGAGGAACACCGGCAGAGCCAGTGGCGAGGCGACGGGAGACTTGTGATGCGTGCCACGATGCGCGGGTGACCCGCCTCGGTGCCCGGCCGACGACCCGATCGAGCCGACGGGCGGCTGCTGCCGCCGTCCTCGCGCTGCCCGTGCTGCTGCTCGGCTGTTCCGGCGATCCGGAGGAGCCGCAGCAGGAGAGCGGCGGCGGGGGCCAGGGCACCGAGACGATCGCCCTGGGGATCATCCCGATCATCGACGTCGCCCCGGTCTACCTCGGCCAGGAGCAGGGCTTCTTCGAGGAGCAGGGGATCGAGCTCGACCTCAGCGCGGGTCAGGGCGGCGCGGCGATCGTCCCCGGCGTCGCCAGCGGCAGCATCGACATCGGCTTCGGCAACAACCTGTCGCTGGTCGTCGCCGCGTCGAACGGGCTGCCCCTGCAGGTGATCGCCAGCGCCGTCGACAGCACCGGGGACCCGGAGCGCGACCCGTTCACGATCGTCACCGCGGACCCGGCGATCACGCGCCCGGCCGACCTCGCCGGCAGGACGGTCGCCACGAACACCATCAACGCCATCGGCGACACGGTGGTCAAGGCGTCGGTCCGGGCGGACGGCGGCGACCCGGACGCGGTCACCTTCGTCGAGCTGCCCTTCCCCAACATGGCCGCGGCCCTGACGGCCGGCGACGTCGACGCCGCCTGGCTGGTGGAGCCGTTCGTGACGCTCGCCGAGGGGCAGGGCATCCGCGTGCTCACCACGCCGCTGAACGACTTCACCGACGTCCAGGTGGAGGTGTCCACCTACTTCACGAGCACGGCCTACGCCACCGAGAACGCGGACCTCGTCGAGCGGTTCACCACGGCGATGGAGCAGTCGCTCACCTACGCGCAGGAGAACCCCGACGCGGTGCGCGCGATCCTGCCGACCTATCTCGACATCCCCGCGGAGGTCGCGGCCACGGTGCGCCTGCCCGAGTGGAACACCGAGGTGAGCCAGGAGACCTTCGAGATGTACACCGAGCTGCCCGAGGCCCAGGGGCTGCTCGCCGGGGAGGTGGACCTGGATACCCTGCTGGCGCCGGTCGACTGAACCGGCCTGCTGCCCGGCCCGGCCCGCGACCGGGGAGGTGCACGCCCGGTTCGCTCGGCGGCGTCCTCGGATGAGCCAGCCGTCGGCGGCGTCCAGCGACGGCCACCGCAGCACCTCGCGGCAGAAGCGGCGCGTCGCGTCGGAGTCGACGATCGTGTGGACCCGGTGATCACGCCCGCACCACAGGGCCCGTCGGACCCAGCTCAGGCGCCCAGCCGGTCGGCCAGCTCCTCGAACGAGCGCACCGACAGGTCGGCGTCCGGGTCGGTCTCCGGCGGCACCTGCCGGCCGCCGAACTCGTCGGGCCGGTGCACGTACGCCGTGCGCAGGCCCCGCGCGCGGGCGGCGGTCAGGTCCTCGACGTGGGCGGCGACCATCAGCACCGCCGACGGCGGGAGCGCCAGCAACCGCGGCGCGGCGTCGTACACCTCCGGGTCGGGCTTGTAGCGCTGCACGATCTCCGCGCCCAGCACGCAGTCCCAGGGCAGCCCGGCCCGCCTGGCCATGTCCACGACGAGCGCCACGTTGCCGTTGGACAGCGGCGCCAGCACGTGCCCTGCCGCCAGCCGGGTGAGCCCCGGGACGACGTCCGGCCACGGGTCCAGCCGGTGCCAGGCGAGCACCAGCTCCTCGCGCACGTCGGACGGGACGTCGGCCAGCCCCGCATCCTCGAGGACGGCGGAAAGCGAGGCGCGGTGCAGGGCGTCCAGGGGCGTCCAGGGCAGCTCGCCGGAGCGCACCCGCTCCATCGACGGGACGTACCGGGCCCGCCAGTCGTCGGCCAGGGCCGGCGCGTCGACCGACGGCCCCAGCAGCCGCTGCACCTCACGCGCGACCCCGCCGCGCCAGTCGACCACCGTGCCGAACACGTCGAACACCAGCGCCCGCACGTCCACCCGCTACACCCCCAGGGCGGCGGCCATCTCGGCGCGCAGCTCGTCGAGCTCGTCGGCGCCCCGGCCGCGCGCGGCGATCAGCCCCGCGTCGTCGTGCACCGGCACCACCGTCTCGAGGTACGCCTTGAGCTTCGGCTCGGTGCCGCTGGGCCGCACGATCACCCGCACGCCGTCGCCGAGCAGCCGGACGGCGTCCACCGGCGGCTCCTCGTGCGCCAGGTCGGCGAAGGCCACCTCCCGGCCCAGCAGGCGGGCCGGTGGGGCGGCGCGCAGCCGGGCCATCATGGCGACGATCCGGGAGAGGTCCTCCACCCGCACCGAGAGCTGCCCGGTGACGAACAACCCGTGCTCGCCGGCCAGCTCGTCGAGCCGGTCCAGCAGCGTGCGCCTGGAGGCCTTCAGTTCGGCGCCGAGCAGGGCGACGGCGAGCGCGGCGGAGATGCCGTCCTTGTCCTTGACCACCTGCGGCGCGACGGCGTACCCCAGCGCCTCCTCGTAGCCGAAGACGAGCGGGACGTCGTCGGTGCCGGCGCGGACGATCCACTTGAAGCCGGTCGGCGTCTCGGCGAACCGCACCCCGTGGGCCGAGGCGAGGGCGGACAGCAGCGAGCCGCTCACCAGCGACGCCGCGTAGGTGCCCCGCACCCCGCGGCGCAGCAGCCAGTCGGCGAGCAGCGCGCCCACCTCGTCGCCGGTCAGCTGCCGCCCGCCGCAGACCACCGAGCAGCGGTCGGCGTCGGGGTCCTCGGCGATGGCGAGGTCGGCGTCGACGCGGGAGGCCAGGGCCTGCAGCAGGTCGACCGCGCCCGGCTCCTCCGGGTTCGGGAAGGTGACGGTCGGGAAGGCCGGGTCGGGGGAGTCCTGCGCGTCGACGCTCACCGGCGGCGCGAACCCGGCGGCGGCGAACACCGCGCGCGTGGTCTCGGCACCGACCCCGTGCATCGCGGTGTAGGCGACGGTCAGCGCGGCGCGGTCGGCGGCCGGCACGCGGCCGGGCTCCAGCGCGGCCACGACGGCGGCGACGTAGTCGGCCTGGACGTCGTCGCCGAGGGTGACCCAGTCGTCCGAGCGCGGCACCTCGCGCGCCGGCCCGACGGCGGAGATGGCGGCCTCGATCAGCCGGTCGGCCGGGGGCACCAGCTGGGCGCCGTCGTCCAGGTAGACCTTGTAGCCGTTGTCGTCGGGCGGGTTGTGGCTGGCGGTCACCATCACGCCGGCCGCGCAGCCCAGGTGCCGGACGGCGAAGGCGAGCACGGGCGTGGGCAGCGGCCGCGGCAGCACCGAGACGGCGAACCCCGCACCCGCGAGGACCGCCGCCGACACGGAGGCGAACTCGTCGGAGCGGCGGCGGGCGTCGAACCCGATCACCACCCCGGCCCCGGCGTGCCCGGAGTCGGCCAGGTACCGCGCCAGCCCGGCGGCGGCCCGCGTGACCACCGCGGCGTTCATGCCGGCCGGCCCGGCGCGCAGCGGTCCGCGCAGCCCCGCGGTGCCGAAGGTCAGCGGCCCGGCGAACCGGCGCTCCAGCTCGGCGGTGTCCCCGGCGTCGACCAGCGCCTCGATCTCGGCGCGGTCCCCGGGGTGGGGGTCGGCGGCGGCCCAGTCGCGGGCCGTGGCGAGCAGGCTCACCGCTCCACCCCACTGCCCGGGGCGATGTCCCCGCGGGGCAGCGGCGGCTCGAAGTGCTCGGCGTCGAACGCGGCCGTCGTGTACTCGCCGCCCACCCGGGCGTGCACGGGGTCGGACAGGTCGGGCTCGCCGTGCACCTCGATCAGCGCGGAGGCGAAGACCTCGGCGTCGTCGGCCGGCTCGTAGCCCAGCGCGCGGGCGGCGGTGAGGTCCCACCAGTTGCGGGTGTTGGCCGACACGCCCCACACGACGGCGAACCCGGGGGAGGGCGCCCGCAGCGCGGCGTCGACCAGGCCGACCTGGTCGCCGGGGGACAGCCACGTGGCCAGCTGCCGCACCGTCGTCGGCTCGGGGAACGCGCTGCCGATGCGCAGGCAGACGACGTCCATCCCGTACCGGTCCGCGTACAGCGAGCCCAGCGCCTCCATCGCGACCTTGGAGACGCCGTAGTAGGTGTCCGGCCGCGGCGGCGCGTCGACCTCGCGCAGCAGGCCGCCGTCCGGGCGCGGGGTGTAGCCCGTGGCGTGGTTGCTGCTGGCCAGGACGACGCGGGAGACCCCGGCCCGCCGCGCGGCCTCGAGCGCGCAGTACGTGCCCTCGATGTTGGCGTGCGAGATCGCCGGCCAGGTGGACTCCCCGGAGATCCCGGCCAGGTGCACGACCGCGGCGACGCCCTCGACGGCGTCCTCCATCGCGGCGAGGTCGGTGACGTCGGCGACGACCTGCTCCTCGCCGGGCCGGGCGTCGGGCAGCGGGACGACGTCCAGCGAGCGGACCACCCAGCCGCGCTCGGGCAGCCCGCCGCGCAGCACCGTCCCGATCCGCCCGGCCGCACCGGTCACGAGCACGGGGCCGCTCATGCCAGCCGCCCCACGAACTCGACCAGGAACTCGCCGAGCCGCCCGGCGGCCGCCTTGCCCGCCGCGAGCACCTCCTCGTGGTCCAGCTTCTCGCCGGTGATGCCGGCCGCGGCGTTGGTGACCATCGACAGGCCCACCACCTCCAGGCCGGCGGCGCGGGCGGCGATCGCCTCCAGGGCCGTGGACATGCCCACCAGGTCGGCGCCGAGGGTGCGCAGCATGCGGATCTCGGCGGGCGTCTCGTAGTGCGGGCCGGGCAGCGCCGCGTACACGCCCTCGGCCAGCGACGGGTCGAGCTCCCGTGCGAGGGACCGCAGGCGGGCGGAGTAGAGGTCGGTGAGGTCGACGAACGTGGCGCCCACCAGCGGGGAGCGGGCGGTCAGGTTGAGGTGGTCGCTGATCAGCACGGCCTGGCCGACGCGGTGCTCCGGCGCCAGCCCGCCGGCGGCGTTGGTGAGGACGACGGTCCGCACGCCCGCCGCGGCCGCCGTCCGGACGCCGTGCACGACCGGCTCGACGCCGCGGCCCTCGTAGAGGTGGGTGCGGCCGAGGAACAGCAGCACCCGCCGCTCGCCGACCCGCACCGAGCGGACCTCCCCGCCGTGCCCGACCGCCGTCGGCGCGGCGAAGCCGGGCAGGTCGCCGATGGCGACGCTGCCCTCGGCGGCCCCGAACGCGTCGGCAGCCGGGGCCCAGCCGGACCCCATGACGATGGCGACGTCGTGACCGCCGCCGAGGGCGGTGGTGAGGTCGTCGGCCGCGCGGGCGGCGAGGGCTGACGGGTCGTCGGGCGCAGGAGAACTCACGCGGCGACGCTAGCCCAGCGCGCGCACCGGTCGCGGTCTCACCGACCAGCCGAACAGCGTGATCATCCCTAGACTGCGCACCGTGCAGATCCCCTTCCACTCCTCCGAGCGCGCCAGCCTGGGCGTCGAGTGGGAGCTGCAGCTGGTCGACCTGGAGACGCGGGAGCTGACCGCCGGGGCGGTGGAGATCCTCGAGGAGATCCGGCCCGAGGGCGCCGAGGAGCACCCCAAGGCCAAGCACGAGCTGCTGCAGTCGACGATCGAGATCATCACCGGCATCTGCACCACCGTCGGTGAGGCCAAGGCCGACCTGGCCGGCACCCTCGCCCAGGTGCAGGCCGCCGCCGCGCACCGCGGCCTCGGCCTGATGTGCGCCGGCACCCACCCGATCACCGACTGGCAGACCCAGCAGATCTCGCCCAAGGAGCGCTACCTCCAGCTGGTCGAGAAGATGCAGTGGCTGGCCCGGCGGCTGCAGATCTTCGGGGTGCACGTCCACGTCGGTGTCCGGGCGCCGGAGAAGGCGATCCCGATCGTCAACGCGCTCACCCAGTACGTGCCGCACTTCCTCGCGCTGTCGGCGTCCTCCCCGTACTGGGTCGGCGCCGACACCGGCCTGGCCAGTGCCCGCTCCAAGGTCTTCGAGGGGATGCCGACCGCCGGGCTGCCCTACCAGCTGTCGGGGTGGGACCGCTTCGAGGAGTACATGGAGACGCTGATCTCCACCCACGCCATCGAGAGCGTGCGCGAGGTGTGGTGGGACATCCGCCCGCACCCGGACTTCGGCACCGTCGAGCTGCGCATCTGCGACGGCCTGCCGACCCTCGACGAGATCGGCGCGGTCGCCGCCCTCTCGCAGTGCCTGGTCGAGCAGTTCGACCGCGAGCTCGACCGCGGCTACACGCTGCCGGTGCCGGCGAGCTGGGTGCTGCGGGAGAACAAGTGGCGCGCGGCGCGGTACGGCCTGGACGCCGACATCGTCGTCGACGAGAAGGGCACCGTGCGCCCGGTTCGCCAGGCGATCGCCGACCTGGCCGAGGACCTCGCGCCCACCGCCCGCCGGCTCGGCTGCGAGGCCGAGCTGGCCGACGTCGAGCGCATCCTCGCCGTGGGCGCCTCCTACCAGCGGCAGCGCGCCGTCGCCGCCGCGCACGACGGCGATCTGTGCGCGGTGGTCGACAGCCTGCTCGCCGAGCTGCGCGACGGCCTGCCCGCAGGGCCCGCTTCCCCCGACGGCCGGGCGGCCGGCCTCGCGACGGGCCGTCCCGCTCCCGACCCGGCCGGGTCGGCCGGAGGACGCCCGGCGTGACGGAGTTCCCGGAGAAGCTGGGGACGGCGGTCGACGAGTGGACCGCCGACCGCCAGCAGCAGCTGGTCGCCGTCCGCCGGCACCTGCACGCCCACCCCGAGCTGGCCTTCGCCGAGTTCGAGACGACGTCGTTCATCGAGCAGCGGCTGCGCAACGCGGGCCTGGACGCCCGGCGGCTGCCCAGCGGCACCGGCCTGGTCGTCGAGGTGGGGGAGGGGCCGGGGCCGACCGTCGTCCTGCGGGCCGACATCGACGCCCTTCCGCTGGCCGACCTCAAGGACGTGCCGTACGCCTCCACCCGCGAGGGCATGTGTCACGCCTGTGGGCACGACGTGCACACCACCGTCGTCCTCGGGGCGGCCCTGGCGCTGACCTCGCTCGACGACCTCCCCGGCACGGTCCGCTGCGTCTTCCAGCCGGCCGAGGAGACGGTGCCCGGCGGGGCGACCGAGGTGGTCGCCGCCGGGGTGCTCGAGGGCGCCTCCCGGGCCTTCGCGCTGCACTGCGACCCGTCGCTCCCGGCCGGCACCGTCGGGCTGCGGACCGGCGCCATCACCGCCGCCTGCGACCGCATGGACGTCACCCTCACCGGTCCCGGCGGCCACACCGCGCGCCCCCAGCTGACCGTCGACCTCGTCGACGCCCTGGGCCGGCTGATCACCGACCTGCCGGCTCTGCTGTCCCGCCAGGTCGACCCGCGGGCGGGCATGTCGCTGGTCTGGGGGGCGGTCAACGCCGGGGTCGCGGCCAACGCCATCCCGCAGCGCGGGCACCTGCGGGGCACGGTGCGCGTGCTGGACCGTGACGAGTGGCAGAACGCCGAGACCCTGCTGCGCTCGCTGGTCGAGCGGGTGGCGGCCACCACCGGCGCCGAGGTGGACGTCGACTACATCCGTGGCGTGCCGCCGGTGGTCAACGACCCGCGGGCGGTCGCGCTGCTGCGCTCGGCGGCGCTGGAGACGGTCGGCAGCGACGGGCTGCGGCTGTCCCCGCAGAGCATGGGCGGGGAGGACTTCGGCTGGTTCGCCGACGTCATGCCCATCGCGCTGGCCCGGCTGGGCACCCACGGCGGCGGCGCCCCGCTGGACCTGCACCGCGGCACGTTCGACGTCGACGAGCGGGCCATCGGCGTCGGCGTGCGGCTGCTGGCCCGGACCGCCCTGCACGCGCTGACCGCCGACGCCGGGGCGCCGCCGTCCGGTCCCTCACCACACCGTGGCCGGGCACGTCCCGGCGAGCGGCGGTAGATACTCCGCAGATCGACTGAGGGGAGCCCGACGATGAGTTCCGCCGACCAGCAGCCGGCCCATCCCGGCGACGCCGAGGTGCCGGCCGAGCACGAGGTCCCCGAGGACCTCCGGCTCGCGGGGGAGTTCCCCGCGGCCACCCGGGAGCAGTGGCGCGAGCTGGTGGCCGGGGTGCTCCGCAAGGCCGGCCGCGAGCAGCTCCCCGACCCCGTCGAGGACGCGCTGCGCCGGACCGTCGCGACCGGCGTGACCGTCGGCCCCCTCTACACCGCCGAGGACGCCGGGGACCTGCCCGCGGCGGCTGGCGTCCCCGGTCTCCCGCCGTTCGTCCGCGGTGCCCGCGCGGGCGCCGCGGGCAGCGACGTGCCCGGCGGCTGGGACGTCCGCCAGCGGCACGCCCACCCCGACGTGGCGGTCACCAAGGAGGCGATCGCGGCCGACCTCGAGAACGGCGTCACCTCGCTGTGGCTGGTGCTGGGGGAGGGCGCGATCCCCGTCGGCTCGCTGGGCGAGGTGCTCGCCGACGTCCTGCTGGACCTGGCACCGGTGACCGTGCAGGGCGGCGTGCCCGCCGCCGAGGCCTTCCTCGCCCTCGTCGAGGGCCGCACCGACCTCGCCCCCGGGAGCTCGCTCGGCCTGGACCCGCTCGGCCTGCAGGCCGCCTCGGGGCAGGAGCAGGACCTCTCCGGGCTGGCCGCGCTGGCCCGGAGGGCCGCCCGGCACCGTGGACTGCGCAGCGTCGTCGTCGACGCCACCGTCTACGCCGACGCCGGGGCCTCCGCGGTCGAGGAGCTCGGCTGCGCGCTGGCCGCCGGCGTGGCCTACCTGCGGGCGCTCACCGAGGGCGGGCTGAGCGTCGATGAGGCGTTCGGGCAGCTGGAGTTCCGGTTCGCCGCCAGCGCCGACCAGTTCACGACCATCGCCGGCCTGCGCGCGGCCCGGCGGCTGTGGGACCGCGTCGGCGACGTCAGCGGCGCCTCCGCCGACGTCCGCGGGCAGCGCCAGCACGCCGTCACCTCCTCGGTGATGACCACCCGGCGCGACCCCTGGGTGAACATGCTGCGCACCACCGTCGCCTGCTTCGCCGCCGGCGTGGGCGGGGCCGACGTCGTGACGGTGCAGCCCTTCGACGCCGCGCTCGGCCTGCCCGACGCCTTCTCCCGCCGGATCGCGCGCAACACCCAGAGCCTGCTGGTCGAGGAGGGGCACCTGGCCCGCGTCCTCGACCCCGCCGGCGGCTCCTGGTACGTGGAGTCGCTGACCGAGTCGCTGGCCCAGGCCGCGTGGCAGTGGTTCACCGAGATCGAGGCCGCCGGCGGGCTGGCCGCCGCCCTCGCCTCGGGCCTGGTCGCCGACCGGATCGGCACCGCCTGGGGCACCCGCTCGCTGCGGCTGGCCTCCCGCAAGGAGGCGATCACCGGCGTCAGCGAGTTCCCCAACCTGGCCGAGCGGTTGCCGGAGCGGCAGCCGGCCGCCGACGCGCTGCCCACCGGGGGGCTGCCGCGGGTGCGCGCGGCGCAGGAGTACGAGGCGCTGCGGGACCGCGCCGAGGCCGCGGGCGGGCAGGCGCGGGTCTACCTCGCCACGATCGGCCCGATCGCCCGGCACACCGCCCGGGCCACCTTCGCGGCCAACCTCTTCCAGGCCGGCGGCCTGGCGACCCCGGCCGGCGACGGGGCCGGCGGCCTCGCCGACGCCGGGACGACGGTGGCCTGCATCTGCGGCACCGACAAGGACTACGCGGAGTCCGCGGCCGCCTTGGCCGCCGACCTGCGCTCAGCCGGCGCCACGCAGGTCTGGCTCGCCGGGAAGCCGAGCAATCTGCCCGGTCCCGCCATCCCCGGCGTCGACGGGTACGTGTACGCCGGGTGCGACGCGCTCGACGTCCTGCAGCGAGTCCACGAGCAGCTGGGAGTTCCGGCATGAGCATCCCCGACTTCAGCGGCGTCGAGCTGGGCCGTCCGGCGGCCGGCGTCTCGGTCGACGACTGGGCCAAGCGGTTCGAGGAGACCACCGGCCGCAGCGTGGCGGAGGCGACCTGGGAGACCCCCGAGGGCATCGCCGTCCCCCCGCTGTACGGCCCGGCCGACCTCGAGGGCCTGGACTTCCTCGGGACCCTCCCCGGCCTGCCGCCGTACCTGCGCGGCCCCTACCCGACGATGTACACGACGCAGCCGTGGACGATCCGCCAGTACGCGGGCTTCTCCACCGCGGCGGAGTCCAACGCCTTCTACCGGCGCAACCTGGCCGCCGGCCAGAAGGGGCTGTCGATCGCCTTCGACCTGCCCACGCACCGCGGCTACGACTCCGACCACCCGCGCGTGGTGGGCGACGTCGGCATGGCCGGGGTGGCGGTCGACTCGATCCTGGACATGCGGCAGCTGTTCGACGGCATCCCGCTGGACCGGATGAGCGTCTCGATGACCATGAACGGCGCGGTGCTGCCGGTGCTGGCGCTCTACATCGTCGCGGCCGAGGAGCAGGGGGTGGCCCACGGTCAGCTGACCGGGACCATCCAGAACGACATCCTCAAGGAGTTCATGGTCCGCAACACCTACATCTACCCGCCCAAGCCCTCGATGCAGATCATCAGCGACATCTTCGCGTTCACCTCGCAGGAGATGCCGCGGTTCAACTCGATCTCCATCTCCGGCTACCACATCCAGGAGGCCGGGGCGACGGCCGACCTGGAGCTGGCCTACACGCTGGCCGACGGCGTGGAGTACCTGCAGGCGGGCAAGGCCGCCGGGCTGGACGTCGACGCGTTCGCCCCCCGGCTGAGCTTCTTCTGGGCGATCGGCATGAACTTCTTCATGGAGGTCGCGAAGCTGCGGGCCGGGCGGCTGCTGTGGGCGCGGCTGGTCAAGGAGGCGGGCGCGCAGAACGCAAAGTCGATGTCGCTGCGCACCCACTCGCAGACCTCGGGCTGGTCGCTGACCGCGCAGGACGTCTACAACAACGTCGTCCGCACCTGCCTGGAGGCCATGGCCGCCACCCAGGGGCACACCCAGTCGCTGCACACCAACGCCCTCGACGAGGCCCTGGCCCTGCCGACGGACTTCTCCGCGCGGATCGCCCGCAACACCCAGCTGCTGCTGCAGCAGGAGTCGGGCACCACGCGGGTCATCGACCCGTGGGGCGGTTCGGCCTACGTCGAGAAGCTCACCTACGACCTGGCCCGGCGGGCGTGGGCGCACATCCAGGAGGTCGCCGAGCACGGCGGCATGGCCCAGGCCATCGACGACGGCATCCCGAAGCTGCGCATCGAGGAGGCCGCCGCCCGCACCCAGGCCCGCATCGACTCCGGCCGGCAGCCGGTCATCGGCGTCAACAAGTACCGGGTGGACGCCGACGAGGCGATCGAGGTGCTGCGGGTGGACAACGCCGACGTCCTCGCCCAGCAGAAGGCCAAGCTGGAGGAGCTGCGCGCCTCCCGCGACGCCGCCGCGGTGACCGACGCCCTGCGCCGGCTCACCGACGCCGCCCGCGCCGCCGCCGAGGGACGGCGCGGGAAGGACCTGTCGTCGAACCTGCTCGCGCTCGCTGTCGACGCGGCGCGGGCCAAGGCCACCGTCGGGGAGATCTCCGACGCGCTGGAGGAGGTCTACGGGCGGCACGCCGGCCAGGTGCGCACCATCTCGGGTGTGTACCGCGACGAGGCGGGCCAGTCTGGTCCCGTGGAGGAGACCCGCCGCATGGCCGAGGCGTTCGAGGAGGCCGAGGGACGCCGTCCCCGCATCCTGGTCGCCAAGATGGGCCAGGACGGCCACGACCGCGGCCAGAAGGTGATCGCCACCGCCTTCGCCGACCTCGGCTTCGACGTCGACGTGGGCCCGCTGTTCCAGACGCCGGAGGAGGTCGCCCGCCAGGCGGTGGAGGCCGACGTGCACGTGGTCGGGGTGTCCTCGCTGGCCGCCGGGCACCTGACGCTGGTCCCCGCGCTGCGCGACGCGCTCGCGGAGCTCGGCGCCGAGGACGTGCTCATCGTGGTCGGCGGCGTCATCCCGCCCGACGACGTGCCGACCCTGCGCGAGATGGGGGCGGCGGCGGTCTTCCCGCCCGGCACGGTCATCGCCGACGCGGCGCAGGAGCTGCTGCGCACGCTGTCGACGCGTCTCGGGCATTGATGGCGGCTCGGCAGGTCGACGTCCTGGCGCTGGTCGAGGGCGTCCTCGCGGGGGACCGCCGGGCCGTGGCGCGGGCGATCACGCTGGTCGAGTCGCACCGCGCCGACCACCGCGAGCGCGCGCAGGAGCTGCTCGTCGAGCTCCTGCCGCACGCGGGGGCGGCCCGGCGGGTCGGCATCAGCGGCGTGCCCGGTGTCGGCAAGTCGACCTTCATCGACCAGCTCGGGGTGACGCTGACCGCGGCCGGGTCGAGGGTCGCGGTGCTCGCCGTCGACCCGTCGTCCGCACGGTCGGGCGGGTCGATCCTCGGCGACAAGACGCGGATGGCGCGGCTGGCGGTGGACCCGGCCGCGTTCATCCGGCCCTCGCCGACCTCGGGCACGCTCGGCGGGGTCGCGCAGGCCACGCGCGAGTCGATGGTGGTCGTCGAGGCGGCGGGCTACGACGTGGTGCTGGTCGAGACCGTCGGCGTCGGGCAGTCGGAGATCACCGTCGCGGAGATGGTCGACTCCTTCCTCTTCCTCACCCTCGCCCGCACCGGCGACCAGCTGCAGGGCATCAAGCGCGGCATCCTCGAGATCGCCGACGTCATCGCCGTCAACAAGGCCGACGGGCCCGGCGCCGCCGACGCCCGCAAGGCCGCCCGGGAGCTGGCCGGAGCGATCCGCATGCTGCGCGGCCACGGGGAGGACTGGGACGTCCCGGTGCTCACCTGCGCCGGGCTCACCGGCGAGGGGCTCGACGAGGTGTGGGCCAAGCTGGTCGAGCACCAGGAGCGGCGCAGGGCGTCCGGCGCCTTCGACCAGCAGCGGCGCACCCAGCAGGTGCGCTGGACCCGGCAGCTGGTCCGTGACGGGCTCGAGCACCGGCTGCGCGCGCACCCCGGCGTCCGGTCGGCCGCGCCGGAGCTGGAGGAGGCGGTGCTGGCCGGCGAGCTCACCCCCGCCCTGGCCGCCCGGCAGCTGCTGGAGACCTTCCTCGCCGCCCCGGAGGGCTGACCCGGGAGGCCCGTCCCGGCGCTCCCGTCCCACGTGCCCCGGGCGGCTCGCTCGGGGTGTCCCTTCCCGGACCTCATGATCGCGAGGTGGGTCCACACCCCCGCGACCGTCCACAGATGCGTCGGAGCGGGGCCGAGGGCATCGGCGTCGCTGGATGCTGCCCGCCGTGGACTTCGCGCTCTACCGGCTCATCGCCTCCCAGCACGGCGTCTTCTCCACATCGTAGGCCCTGGACCACTGCACTGACGCCGAGATCCGTGCCCTCGTCCGCGCTGGCCGATGGCGGCGGAGCCCGTGGCGCGGGATGCTCCTCGACGGCGCGCTGCCGGACTCACCGGTGCTGCGGCTGCGCGCCGCGGCACTGGCGGTCGGTGGCGACCTCGTGGCCTGCCACTCGACTGCGGCGTCACTGTGGGGCTTCGACGTCGTGGAGGACCGGACACTGCACTTCCTCGGCCCGCCCCAGCTGGTCAATCGGAGGCTGCGGGACGTGCAGGTGCACCCGTCCTCGCTCGGTACGGACGACGCCGTGCTCGTGGACGGCGTGTGGTGCACCCCGCCGGCGCGGACCGCCTGCGACGTCGTCCGCACCACCGCACCGATCCACGGACTGGCGACGCTGGACGCCGCCCTCAGGTCGGGGACGTGCACCCGCGACCAACTCGCGGCGGCGGCTGCGGACCAGGCCGGTCTGCGCCAGGTCATCCGGTTGCGCGAGCTGATCCCCGTCGCCGACGCCGCGGCCGAGTCGCCGATGGAGTCGCGTACCCGGTGGCGCTTCCTCCGGGCCGGTCTGCCTGTGCCGCGCGTGCAGATCCGCCTGGTCGACGAGGGACGGACCCACTTCCTGGACATGGGCTGGGAGGAGCGGTGCGTCGGGGTGGAGTTCGACGGGCTCGAGGCGCACATGACCCGTGAGCAGCTCGCGGCGGACCGAGATCGGCACAACTGGGTGACCGAGCACGGATGGACGTTGCTGCACTTCACTGCGACCGACGTGTACCGCCGGCACCTGGCCATGGTGGCGCGGACGGCGCGCGCACTCGGCGTCCCTTCCCGGCAGCGATCATGAAGTTCGGGATGGGACGCGCCGACGGCTGGTGGCGTGTCGGATCCCGAACTTCATGATCGCGAAGAGGAGCCGGGGAAGGGACAGGAGAAGGCCCGGGCGCTAGATGCCCGTGGAGCGGCACTCCCGCGACCGGAGCTCGGCCAGGTAGTCGTCCGGGGCGCCGGCGGCCTCGGCGGCGTCGGCCAGCGCGCCGAGGTACCGGGCCGACGGCAGGCCGCCCTCGAAGGCGTCGAGGACGTAGACGTAGGCGACCTGGTCGCCGGTCAGCGTGGCCACCCGCAGGTGCAGCTTGCGGTAGAGCCCGAGGTCGGAGCCCTCCCACGCGTCCAGCGCCCGCTCGTCGCCGTCGGTCAGGTCGTAGAGGGCGACGAAGACGCCGGGGGAGAGGGACTCCCCGGGCGTGGTGTCGTCGGGGACGAGGGTGGCCAGCGCCCCCTCCCAGCCGAGGTCCTCCCCGCCGAAGGTCAGTCGCCAGCCCCGGATCCAGCCGGTGCCGGTGTGCGGGGACGAGGGACAGCGGCGCAGCATCTGCGCGGGGTCCATGTTCGACCCGTAGGCGGCGTAGAGGCCCATCGACCGCGAGCCTACGGGCGGTGTGGCGAGCCGGACCCCGGGGGATGGACGACGGTGACGTCCGCGGCGGGGAGAATGGGCCCCCTGCACGTGTCCGCACCGCACCGACAAGGACCCTCATGACCCGCATCGTGATCATCGGCGGCGGTCCCGCCGGCTACGAGGCCGCGCTCGTCGCCGCATCCCTCGGTGCGGAGGTCACCGTCATCGAGCGGGACGGCGTCGGCGGGGCCAGCGTGCTCACCGACTGCGTGCCCTCGAAGACGTTCATCGCCTCCGCCGGCGCGATGACCAACGTCCGCGACTCCCTCGCCCTCGGCGTGCAGGGCGCCGAGCTGGGCGCCGTCGGCATCCACCTCGCCGCGGTGAACCAGCGGGTCAAGGGGCTGGCCGTCGCCCAGTCGGCCGACATCAAGGCGCGCCTGGAGGCCGAGGGCGTGCGCGTGGTCACCGGCCAGGCACGCATGGCCGACGAGGTCCGCGGCCTGGCCGAGCACCGGGTCGAGCTGGTGGACGGCGAGGGCGGCGTCCTGGAGACGCTGGAGGCCGACGTCGTCCTGATCGCCACCGGGGCCGACCCCCGCGTGCTGCCGGGCGCCGAGCCCGACCACGAGCGGATCCTCGACTGGCGCGACGTCTACGACCTGCAGGAGATGCCCGAGCACCTGGTCGTCGTCGGGTCCGGCGTCACCGGCGCCGAGTTCGCCTCCGGCTACCTGGAGGCCGGCGTCCCGGTCACGCTGGTCTCCTCCCGCGACCGGGTGCTGCCGGGGGAGGACTCCGACGCCGCCGAGGTGCTCGAGGAGGTCTTCCAGTCCCGCGGCGGCCGGCTGGAGCGCGGCCGGGCCGCGGGCGTGCGGCGCACCGAGAAGGGCGTCTCGGTCGAGCTGACCGACGGGCGCACCGTCGACGGCTCGCACGCGCTGATGACCGTCGGCACGGTGCCGAACACCGCCGGGCTGAACCTGGAGGAGTGCGGGGTGGAGCTCGCGCCCTCGGGGCACGTCGTCGTCGATCGCGTCTCGCGCACCAGCGTGCCCGGCATCTACGCCGCCGGAGACGTCACCGGGGTGTTCCAGCTGGCCTCGGTCGCGGCCATGCAGGGCCGGATCGCCATGTGGCACGCCCTCGGCGAGGCGGTCACGCCCATCCGGTTGAAGACGGTGGCGGCCAACGTCTTCACCCATCCCGAGATCGCGACCGTCGGGGTGCAGGAGAAGACGCTGCCCGAGGGCGCCGACATCGACGTCGTCCGGCTGCCGCTGGCGACCAACGCCCGCGCCAAGATGGCCGACCTGCGCGACGGCTTCGTCAAGCTCTTCGCCCGCCAGGCCACCGGCGTCGTCGTCGGCGGTGTCGTGGTGGCGCCCGGCGCCTCGGAGCTGATCCTGCCCATCGCCCTCGCCGTCACCAAGGGGCTGACGGTGACCGACCTCGCGCACACCTTCGCGATCTACCCCTCGCTGTCGGGGTCGATCACCGAGGCCGGCCGCCGGCTGATGGGCGCCGACGCCCTGGCCTGAACCGGCCCGCGCCGCCTGGGGCGGCTGGGGCTCCCGGGCCCTGCGGGGCGGGGCGCGCGCGGCGCACGAGGCGCCCGGGGCGGATGTGACGGGGCGTTCGACTGGATTCCCCGGATCCGGTGCCGACAGGGGCGCTGACCGCCGATGGGTGGGGGGATGCACCCCGCCCGGAAGACCCCCGCCACCCGCCACCGCCCGCTCCGGGCGCTGGCCGGCGTGGCGACCGCGGTCGCCGCCTCGCTCGTCCTGACGCCCGCGGTCGCGCGCGCCGACGAGCCGGCTGACCGGGCGCAGACCGTCGTCGGCGAGCTCGTGCAGACCTGGGCCGAGGCCGGCCCGGCCGGGCACGCGCACGCCGGTCACGACGCCGACCACGCCCCCCTCACCTGGGTCGAGGGCGCGGACGGCGCGGCCGTGCGGATCCCGACGGAGGCCGCCGCCGGCCTCCCCGTCGGCGCCACGGTCGAGGTCACCGTCGGCGACGAGCTGGCCGACGCCGCCGCGGAGCAGGGCGTCGAGCCCGCCCGGGACCTCCTGGACGCCGCGCTGCTGCGGGCCACCCCCGCGGCCGACGGCGCCCGCACCGGGACGCTCACCAACGAGGTCACCGTCGCGCGCGTCCTGCCGCCGGGCGGCCACGAGGACGGGACGTCGCTGGAGCAGCTCGTCGACACCGTCGACGGCGACGTGGCCGACTT
Source organism: Geodermatophilus sp. SYSU D00705 (assembly GCF_054050135.1). Classification (NCBI taxonomy): domain Bacteria; kingdom Bacillati; phylum Actinomycetota; class Actinomycetes; order Geodermatophilales; family Geodermatophilaceae; genus Geodermatophilus; species Geodermatophilus sp. SYSU D00705. The sequence continues at coordinate 16,850 of NZ_JBJGYT010000048.1, forward strand.
CTGGTCCGAGCAGACCGACGGCGGCATCCGCCTCGGCGTCACGGCGACCGTCCCGGGCTGGGTGCAGGCGACCGTGGACTGCTCCTCGCCGACGGCGCTGTGGGGCCAGGTCGCCGACGCGATCGGCTTCCGGGACGGTCCGGGCCGGCACCTGCTGCTGTACGTGGCCGGCTCGGCCGGTGAGGACTGCGCCTACGCGATGGGCGAGGTCGGCGCGGGACCGGGTGCCGGCGGCCGGGTCTACGTCCGCGACGTCCTGCCCTCGGTGATCGCCCACGAGCTCGGCCACAACTTCGGCCTGGGCCACTCGTCGGGCTCCCAGTGCGACGGTGCGGTGGAGGGCGGCACCTGCCGCACCGCCGCCTACCGCGACTACTACGACGTCATGGGTGCCTCGTGGAGCCGGCTGGGCGCCCTCAACGCCCCGCAGGCGGCGGCCCTCGGTGTGCTGCCCGCCTCGGCCGAGGTGGCCCTGGCCGCGGACGGCGCCACCACCACGACCACCCTCGCCCCGCTGGCCGGCCGCGCCGGCACCCGCGCGCTCCGGATCGCCGACCCCGAGGGCGGCACCTACTGGCTGGAGCTGCGCGCCGCCGCCGGCCGCGACGCCTGGCTCGGCACCGCGGACAACCGCTTCCGGCTGCAGGCCGGCGTGCTGCTGCACCGCACCGGCGCGATGCCGGACACCTCCCTGCTGCTCGACGGCACCCCCACGGCCGCCGCGTCGTGGAACGCGGACCTGCAGGCCGCCCTGCCGGCCGGCGTCCCGGTGTCGCTCTCCGACGGCGACGTCACCGTCACCGTGACCGACGTGACCGCCTCGGCCGCGACCGTCACCGTCACCACCACCGCCCGCAGCGTCCCGGCGACGCCGGCGCCCGCGGGAGCCGGTGCCCCGTCGGTGCTCGCCGGGTCGGGCACCCCTGCTCCCCGGACGTCCGTCCCCGCCACGCCGGTGACGCCGGTGACGCCGGTCCCCGCGGCGACCCCCCAGGCGGCCGGGGACGCCGTCCCCGAGACCCTGCCCGAGGTGCCGCACTCCGAGCCGGCCGACGAGGGGCCGCTGCGCGCGGCCGTGACCACGGCCGCGCAGACCTCGGACGGCTCGTCCTGGATGGTCCCGGCCCTGCCCGTGGCCGGACTGGTCCTCGCCGCGCTGGGGGGCTGGGCCGCCGCCCGCCGGTGCACCGGCCGCGCCCGCCCCTGACCGACCGTCGGCGTCCGGTCCAGAAAGCCGGCCCGGGCGCCGATGACATCCAGCAGTCCCGCCGACCTGGAGTCCTCCGTGCCTGCTGCCCGCCACCCGCTGCGGTTGCTCGTCGCCGCCGTCGCGTGCGCCGCCACCCTCCCGTTGCTCGGGGCCCCGCCGGCCGCCGCGGAGGGAGCGCGGTCCGGCACCCCGCTGGTCGGTGAGCTCGTGCAGGGCTTCGCCGACCCGGGGCCGGACGCGCACACCGCAGGCGCGTCGGACGAGGGGACCCTGCTCAGCTGGGTCCGGACGGCGCCCGGCGAGGCGGTACGGGTGCCGACCGAGGACGTCGAGGACGTGCCGGCCGGCGCCACCATCGAGGTGACCCTCGGGGGGCTCGTCCGGGACGAGGCGAGCGCGGAGGGGCTGGCCCCGGCCCGCGACGTGCTGGCCGCGCAGGTGGTCGCCGCCTCCGAGCCGGCCACGGCGCCGGCCACCGGACCGGTCAACCACGAGGTCACCGTGGTCATGCTGCAGCCGGCCAACTCGGCGCAGGACAGCACGACCCTCGCCCAGGTCGTCGACCTGGTGAACGGTCCGGTCGCGGACTTCTGGCGGCGGGAGAGCGACGGCGCGGTGCGGTTCGGGGTCGTCGCCGGGCACGACTGGACGGGGCAGCCGTCGACGGTGGACTGCAGCAGGCCGTTCGACCTCTGGAAGGAGGCCGCCGCACGGGCGCGGTGGACGTCGGGGCCCGGACGGCACCTGCTCGTCTACGTGCCGTGGGGCACGCGGGGCTGCGCCTACGGCCTCGGCACCGTCGGGCCGGCGATCGACTCCGGTGGCATGTCCTACGTGCAGGCGGCCATCACCTCGGTGGTCGCGCACGAGTTCGGTCACAACCTCGGCCTGTCGCACGCCGCGGGGCTGCAGTGCGACCGATCCGTGGAGGAGTCCGGCACGTCGGCCTGTCAGGTGGACGACTACGGCGACCGCTACGACGTCATGGGCGTCTCCTGGCAGCAGGTCGGCTCGCTGGGTGCCCCGCACGCCGCTCTGCTGGGCCTGCTGCCGCCCGGGTCGGCTCCGTCGGTGAACGCCGGCGCTCCCGCGGCGGAGTACACCCTGGCCCCGCTCGGCAGCCGGACCGGTACGCGCGCCGTGCAGCTCACCAGCGTCGACGGCACCCGGTACTGGCTGGAGTACCGGACGCCGACCGGGCAGGACTCCTGGTTGGGGACGCCGGACTCCTGGCCCGGCCTGGAGTCCGGCGTGCTCCTCCGGCGCGCCATCTCGACGGACAACCGCACCTCGCTGCTGCTCGACCCCACCCCCTCGGCGCAGACCGGCTGGGACGGCGACCTGGCCGTGACGATGGGGACGGGCGCGTCGACGTCCGTGGGGCGCGGTGCCTTCACCGTGACGGTGCTGGAGGCGACGACGTCCGGCGCCCGGGTGCGGATCGGCACCAACGGCGTCGCACACCCCATCGACGTCGCCTACCAACGTTCCGGGGGCGCGACCGGTCCGCTGGGTGCGCCGGTGGCCCCACGGAGCTGCGGGCTGCGGTCGGCCGGGTGTTTCCAGCACTTCCAGGGCGGGTCGATCTACTCCACCGACGTCACCGGGGCGCGCATCGTCAACGGGCCGATCCGGGACCGGTGGGCGGCGTGGGGCTGGGAGAACGGCTCCCTGGGCTACCCGGTCACCGACACGACGTGCGGCCTGCGGGAGGGCGGGTGCTTCCAGCACTTCCAGGGCGGCTCGTTGTACTCCAGCGCCGCGACGCCGGTCGCGTACGTGGCCGGTGGCATCCGGAGCCGCTGGGCCGCCTCCGGGTGGGAGAACGGGTCGCTGGGCTACCCGACGACCGACCAGCGCTGCGGGCTGCGGTCAGGTGGGTGCTTCCAGCACTTCCAGGGCGGGTCGATCTACTCCACCGACGTCACCGGGGCGCGCATCGTCAACGGGCCGATCCGGGACCGGTGGGCGGCGTGGGGCTGGGAGAACGGCTCCCTGGGCTACCCGGTCACCGACACGACGTGCGGCCTACGGGAGGGCGGGTGCTTCCAGCACTTCCAGGGCGGCTCGTTGTACTCCAGCGCCGCGACGCCGGTCGCGTACGTGGCCGGCGGCATCCGGAGCCGCTGGGCCGCCTCCGGGTGGGAGAACGGGTCGCTGGGCTACCCGGTCATGGACCAGCAGTGCGGGTTGCGCAACGGCGGTTGTTTCCAGCACTTCCAGGGCGGGTCGATCTACTCCACCGACGTCACCGGGGCGCGCATCGTCAGCGAGCCGATCCGGGACCGGTGGGCGGCGTGGGGCTGGGAGAACGGCTCCCTGGGCTATCCGGTCGAGGACGCGCGACCGGTGCCGGACGGCTCGTCCCAGCGGTTCCAGGGCGGAACGCTCGTGTACGTCGTCCGCACGGGGGAGGTTCGCCGGGGTTAGGAGTGGCCACCGGACGACGAGGGCCCGCCACCGCAGCCGC